>NZ_JBSFJU010000029.1:0-100240 GCF_053598215.1 Kitasatospora sp. NPDC001175
CCGGTGGGAGGTTGCCGTCCGGGTCCACCACCGCGCCCTCCGAGCGCGGGAAGAACTCGTACCAGGACCCGAACAGCGCCCGCTGCCGGTCCACCACCAGATCGAACGGCCCTGTCTCGGTGAGGAGTTCACGCAGCGGATGACGGGCGAGGGTCTGCCTGATCCGCTCCTCGCCGGCCGCCGCCAGCCGGTGCGCCGGGGGCAGCTTCTCGTCCCGCAGCACTCGCGCCGCGGCCAGCAGGGCGGACCGGCCGGCGCCGCGCGGGACGCCCCCGGCGGCCCGCTCCAGGAGCAACGCCCCTTCCTCCAGCACGAGTTCGATGTCCTGGCCGGCCGGAACCTTGATCTCGGCGGTGTGCAACCAGTCGGCGACCGGGTCGCTCCAGGTCTCCACGGTGTAGGTCCATCGGCCTTCCGCGTCGGGGGTGACCTCGGCCCCCCAGCGGTCGGTACCGGGCGCCAGCTCGCGCATCGGCGTCCACCGGCCCCGGCGGCCACGCGGGCCGCGCAGCACCACATTGGCTCCGACGGCACCGTGCCCCTCACGGAAGATCGTGGCGGTGACGGGGAAGGTCTCGCCCAGTACCGCCTTCGCGGGTCTGCGCCCGAGGTCGACCAGGGGCTGGACCTCCAGCACGGGGATCCGGCCGATGGCCGGGGGCTGCTGCGGATGGGTCGGCTGGATCGTGATCGTGCTCATTTCCGGGATCTCCTCGGCAGGCGGTCGAACGGAAAGGACGAGCGGTACGGACAGGACGAGCGGTACGCGCGGCGCGCGCGGGTGGGGAAGCCGGACAGTGCATGCGGAAACGTCTCGCCAGGGGGATGTCCGGCCGGACTCAATCGGCGGACGAGCGCCGGGCGGCCAGTTGCTCGATGATGGTCCGGGCGAACAGATGGCAGTGGTTCCCGGTGCGGGCGGTGACCAGGTCGCGGTCCACCACGATGTCCTGGTCCACGAAGACCCCGCCCATGTTGCGCAGGTCGCCGAGCAGGTTGTTGTGCACCACCGCCCGGCGGCCCCGGATCACCTGCGGGATAGGGGCGGCCAGCCACATGCCGTGGCAGATGATGCCCTTGACGATGGCCGGGTCGGCGAACGCCCGGCGCAGGAAGGCCGCGGCCGGCGGGAGGCGGTCGACCTCCTCGGTGTACCGCAGGCGGTCGGCGACGATACCGGACGGGACGATCACCGCCGCGAACTCCTTGAGCCCGTACTCGTCCAGTTCCTCGAAGGACTCGTCGACCTCGAACGGCAGCCCGTGCTCGTGCCCCCGGAAGACCAGCCGGTCGTTTCCCCAGAGCCGGGTGAGGAAGTGCGTCTCGGCACCTTCCTCGGCGAACCGGCGCTGGTAGTAGAGGATTTCGGGCTCGTAGAAGTCGCTCTCCATCAGTACCGCGATCTTGAGACCGTTCAGCCGCACGGTCCTCACACCCCTCTCCGTCAGCTGGTGCGGTCGATGACCAGGTCGATGAGGAACGGCCCCGGGTGGGCCAGCGCCTCGGTGATCGCCGGGGCGGCCTGCTCCGGCTTCTCCACCCGGACGGCCCGCACGCCCAGCGACTCGGCGAGCGCCACGAAGTCGATCTCCGGCCGGGTGAGGTCGAAGGCCCCGGGGAAGTCGTGGGGTTCGATGCCCTGGGTCCGCCAGTACTGCTCGATGTTGTGGTCGAGCAGCCGGTAGCGGCCGTTGTTGCAGATCACGAACTTGGCAGCGATCTCGTAGCGGGCGGCCGTCCACAGGGCCTGGAAGGTGTACATGCTGCCGCCGTCGCCGGTGAACCCGACCACCGTGCGCTCCGGGTGGGCGAGCTTGGCGCCGATGGCGCCCGGGATGCCCACGCCGAGCGATCCGCCCCGGGTCTGGAACCAGTTCCCGGGCACGTTCGGCGGGTTGTGCTGGAAGATGCCCGGCGAGCAGGTCAGCGCCTCGTCGAAGAGGATGGCGTCCGGGGGCAGTTGCAGCGACAGCTGGTGGCCGAAGAAGCCGGCCGTCAGCGGCCCGTCCGCCCCGCTGTCCCGCTCCACCGCCTCGGCCAGCGCCGCGGACTTCTCCTCGGCCCATCCCTGCAGCCGGCGCCGGGCGGCCTGCCGCTGCTCCTGGCTCAGCCGGTGCTCCAGCGCGTCGGCGAGCCCGGCCAGTGTCGGCCTCGGGTCGGCCACCAGACCGAGGTCGACCGGGAAGTTCTTGGCGATGGCACCGCTGTCCAGATCGACATGGACGACCGGAGCACCCTCCGCGAACACCCCCTCCAGCGCCGGGAACACCTCGGGCAGCGCATAGGTACCGGTGATCAGCACGGCATCGGCCGCCGAGGTGACCCGACTGCTGACCGAGCCGAACATGTGGCCGAGCTGGCCACGGTAGGCGGGGTGGTCGACCGGCAGGTTCACCTCGGCCCAGTCCGCGCCCCAGACCTCCGCGCCCCAGACCTCGGCCAGCCGGGCGAGTTCCCGCTGCGCCCCGGCGAAGTGGATGCCGTCGCCCGCGATGATCAGCGGCCGCTCGGCTCCGGCCAGCAGCGCGGCGGCTTCCGCCTGGGTGCCCTGCTCGGGCACGGTCGCGGTCCGCAGGTACGAGGTCGGAACCACCGGCTCACTGGTCGGGCTGTCCAGCACGTCGGCCGGCAGCACCACCATGACCGGCCCGTACGGCGGGGTGGCGGCGACCTTGAAGGCCCGGCGCAGCACCCGCAGGGTGGAGTCCGGATCCACCACCCTGGTCGCCCACTTGGTGACCGGTCCGGCCATGCCGACCAGGTCCGCGGCCATCTGGGCCTCCATGCTGTCGTAGGCCAGCCCGGCCTCGCCTACCAGTACCACTAGCGGAGCGTGGCCGCGCATCGCCTGGTACAGCATGCCGATGCCGTTGCCGAGGCCGACCCCGGAGTGCAGTTGCAGCAGGGCCGGCCTGCGGGTGGCCCGCGCGTACCCGTCGGCGAGGCCGACGACCGCGGCCTCCTGCAGCGCCAGCACGTACTCCAGCTCCGGGAAGCCGCGCAGTTCGTCCAGGAAGCCCTGTTCCACGGTGCCGGGGTTGCCGAACATGTACCTGATGCCGTCGGCCTTGAACTGTTCGAGCATCGCCACCCGGGCGGGCCTGCTCACCATGTCGTCCTCTCCATCCGTTCCGTGCGGTAAGGGAGTTGGTCGGGACGGGCGGCCGGTACGATCGCCACGGCCGCCCGTCCCCGGGCTGCGTCAGGCGGTGTAGCCCCACTGCCGCAGGCCCTGCTCCAGGACCTCGACCAGCTTCTGGCCGGTGAGGTAGGAGTCGGGGGTGGAACGCCCGGTGATGAACGGGTAGTCGACGATCACCGAGGTCTCCTTGCCGAAGTTGCCGTGGAAGGCGCCCTCGGGTGCGGTGGCGTCACGCAGGATGTACTCCAGCGGGTACGGCGGCGGGCCGATCACGAAGTCGGTCCCCATGAAGCCGGTGCCGTCCTTGTAGTCGTACTCGATGCAGTGACCGGTGATGTGCTTGTTGCGGATGATGCTCGCCCGGTCGTCCTGCTCCCTGGCGAATGCCAGGGCGGCGACGCCGTAGCACTCCGCGGCGATCGGCAGACCCAGGTGGTAGAAGGCCAGGATCAGGTCGTGGATGCGCCAGTTGTTGGCCAGGTCGACGATCGGGCCGCTGCCGCCGACGATCAGCAGCGCGTCGTAGCGGTCCGCGACCTGCTGCTGCACGTGCTCCCGGCGGGTCTGGTAGCCCTCCCAGGCCCGCAGGAAGTCGCTGCGGCTGCGGTAGGGCCGGTCGGGCAGCCAGGAGGAGAGGTTCAGCGGGTTGTCCAGCCGGTCCGAGCTGTCGATCGCCTTGACCTTCTCCGCCATCTCGGTGCTGGTCACCGAGCGGCCGAGCGGCGGGTCGATGTACTCGGGGTCGTAACTCGGCGGCAGGGCCACCGGACGCTTGCCGGTGGGCGTCGCGAAGGTGACCTCGTAGCCGGCCTCGTCGAAGGTCTCCAGCGGACCGATCAGTTCCTCGCCCCAGTAGCCGTACTCGGAGAGGACCACGAGAATGCGTTTCTTCGCCATCGGTGATGGCCTCCTTGGAGGAAGGTGGGTTGGCGGCACTCGGTGGCGTCGGGCGCGCCGTCCGGAACCGGATCCGGCCGCCCTCGCAGTGCCCGACTCCTGTGTAGCAAGCGGCTGCAGGGGGCCGCGAGAGTCGAGGGGCGACCCGTCGGGCACACGTCAGGTCCGTCTGCGCACTACTCCAAGTCGAGCCTCTGCCGAGCTGGTTCGGGATGTCCCGGGGTGGAGTGGGGTGGACCGGGGTGGGTCCGGGCGGTTTCGGGCCACTGCCGGGCCAGTTGGGCGCACCGAGCGGCTCCGGGCCGACGCGGGGCGGAAAACAGAGATCCCCCGGCCGGTTGCGATGCAACCAGCCGGGGGGATGCCTCTATGCGGAGGCTATATGACGCTACGTCAGCTGACCGGAGTGCGGACCGTGCTCTCCAGCAGGCCCCGGTAGCGGCGGCCGGCCTCGGCGACGTCCTCGTCGGTGTAGGTGCGGACACCCTGGAAGATCAGCGGGTCGGCGTAGACCATGCCGCACAGGTGTGCCGTGGCGTCCAGCGGGAGGAGCAACTGGCGGGCGGTGAACCGGTTGTAGCCGTCCGGACGGTAGGACTTCTCCGGGCCGCCGGTCGTGGTGACGAGCTGCAGGGTCTTGCCGTGCAGGGCGTCGCCGCCGGCGCCGTAGGCGAAGCCCTCCAGCAGGACCTCGTCCAGCCACTGCTTCAGCCGCGGCGGCACCGAGTACCAGTAGAACGGGAACTGAAGCACGATGACATCGTGCTCGACCAGCAGCCGCTGCTCCCGCTCGGCGTCGATCGGGCCCTCTGGGTAGGCGGCGTACAGGTCGTGGACGGCCACGTGCTCGGTGTCACGGGCCTGGGCCACCAGGGCGGAGTTGATCCGCGAGGTGTCCGGGTTCGGGTGGGCGAACACGACAAGGGTGCTGGTGGAACTGGGCATTGGGGGCTCCAGTGCTTGTTGGGTCGGCCCCTGCCCCGCCCGTGCGCTCGCGGCACGCGGGCCGGGCACGGTACCGGAGGGTTCGGTCAGCGCTCTTCGAGCAGCCAGTCGCCGACGCGGTCACCGATCATGATGCAGGTGAGGTTGGTGTTGGCACGGATCATGATCGGCATGACCGAGGCGTCCGCGACGCGCAGGCCGGGCACGCCGTGGACCCGGCAGCGGGAGTCGACGACGGCCATCGGGTCGTCGGCCGGGCCCATCTTGGCCGTGCCCACCGGGTGGAAGTGCGTTCCGACCGCCGACATCATGAACTCGTCGAGCGCCTCGTCGGAGGCCAGCACCTCGGGACCGGGCACCATCCGGCCGGTGGCGAACATCTCGAAGGCCCGGCTGCTGGCGATCTGGGCGGCCAGCCGCATGCCGGTCCGCAACCGGCGCCGGTCCTCGGGGTGGTCCAGGAAGTTGAACTCGATGTGCGGAGCCGCCTCCGGGTCCGTGCTGTCGATGGTCACCCGGCCGCGCGAGAGCGGCCGCTCGATGCCGGCGGAGAGCATGAAGACCTTGTCGGTGCCGACCGCCTCGACCAGGGCGGGGGCGTAGCCGTTCAGGTCGACGTGGTTGAACAGGTAGATCTGCATGTCGTTGAACTCCGCCGACTCCGGCGCCGTGTACTGCAGCAGGATCTGCGTCACGGGCAGCGAGTCGTCGTAGACACCGGGCCGCGGCTTCAGGGTGACCATGCAGGTGGGGTGGTCGAGCAGGTTCTCCCCCACCCCGGGGAGGTCGGCCACCACCGGGACCCCGAGCCGCTCCAGGGTGGCGGCCGGGCCGATGCCCGAGCGCATCAGCAGGGCCGGGGTGCCGATGGCCCCGGCGCAGAGGGTGATCCGGTCGGCGTGCACCGTCTCCGCGACGCCGTCGGTGATCACGCGTACCCCGACCGCCCGACCGTCCTCGAAGACGATCCGGTCGACCGTCGTGTTGGCCCGGATCTCCAGTTGTTCACGCTTGCGCACCGGTCCCAGGTACGCCGTGGCCGTCGAGACCCGAGTACCGTCCACCAGGTTCTGCGCCAGCGGTCCGACACCGGTGCCCTCCGGCGAGTTGTGGTCCGGCATGTCGGGGAAGCCGAGGCCCTTGCAGGTGTCGAGCAGTGCCCGCTGCAGCGGGGTCAGCTGCTCGTCCCGCCAGCGGGCGACCGGGATCGGGCCGCCCTTGCCGTGCAGCGGCTGCCCGAAGTCCTTGTCGTCCTCCATCCGGACGAAGTACGGCAGGACGTCCTCCCAGGTCCAGCCGTCGTTCCCGAGGCGCGCCCACTCCTCGAAGTCCAGCGGGTGCGGACGGACCGCCAGGCAGGTGTTGATGGCGGAGGTGCCGCCGACCACCTTGCCGCGGGCCAGGTGGATCTCCCGACCGGGGACGGCCTCGGCCTGGTAGCCCCAGTCGTGCCCGGCGAAGGACGGGTAGAGGCCGTTGCGCAGGTTCTCCGGCAGGGTCCCGGGGTCTGGGTAGTCCGGGCCGGCCTCGATCAACAGCACCTGGTTGGACGGCTCCTCGGTGAGCCGGGCTGCGACCACCGCACCGGACGATCCGGCGCCGATGACGATGTCCGTGTATTTGACCATTGCGACAAGCTCCTTGTCTGCGACAGTTGTGCGACATGAGTTGTGCTGGTGGTGCGAGGGGTGCGGTGCGGAGAGTGCACTGTGCAAGGGAGTGCGAGGCGCGGAAGGTTTGCGGTGCGGGCGACCGCGTGGTCCGGCTGCGGGCCACGCGGTCGCCCGGCCGGATCAGTGCTGGTGCGTGCCCCACCAGCGGCGCGGCGTCGTGATGACGGCCGTGATCAGGGCCAGCAGCAGGGTGTAGGCGAGGCTCGCGGCGAAGGCCCGGCCGTAGTGGCCGGGGGAACCGGCACTGCCGAGCGTGCCGTAGAAGATGATCCCGATCAGGGCCACGCCCAGCGCACCAGCCATCTGCTGGGTGGTGGAGAGGACACCGGACGCGGAGCCGGTGTGCTCACCGGGTACGCCGAGCAGCACCTGGGCGATCAGCGGCGGGCCCATCGCACCCATCCCGGCCCCGATCACCAGCATGAGCAGGGCCAGCAGTGCGGTGCTCGGGCGGCTGTCGGCCCGGAGTGCGACCAGTGCCATGGCGATCTCACCGATGCCCAGGATCACCGCACCGAGGGCCAGAGTCCGGTGGCCCAGCGCGCGGACGATCCGCGGCGAGCCCATCGAGAGCGCGAAGAAGCCGACGCCGCAGGGCAGGCAGACCAGCCCGGACTTGAGCGCCGAGAAGCCCAGCCCCTCCTGCAGGTACAGCGCGAACACCAGGAAGAAGGAGGCCATCCCGGCGTAGACGGTGAACATCGTCAGCAGTCCGGTCAGGAAGCTCCTGGTCTTGAAGAGCGCCGGCTCGACCAGCGGAGTGCCGCCGCGCTGGGAGAGCTGCCGCTGGTGCCGGGCGAAGACGCCGAGCACCACCACGCTGGCCACCAGGCACACCCACGACCACAGCGGCCAGCCGGCCTGCCGGCCCTCGACCAGCGGGATCAGCAGCAGCAGCAGACCGGGGGTGACGATGGCGAACCCGACCAGGTCGAGACCGCGGGCGGTGGCCGAACGGCTCTCCGGCACCAGAGAAGGAACGAGCGCCAGCACGGCCAGTCCCACCGGGACGTTGACCAGGAAGCAGCTGCGCCAGCCCAGGCCGAGGACGTCCGCCTGGATCAGCAGGCCGCCGATCACCTGGCCGCTGACCGAGGCCAGACCGATCGTCATGCCGAAGCCCATGAAGGCCTTCGGCCGGTCCTCGCCGGTGTAGGTGACGTTGATGATCGACAGCACCTGCGGGAAGAGCAGGGCCGCGGCCACGCCCTGCGCCATCCGGGCGAGGATCAGTAAGTTGGCACTGGTGGCCAGACCGCAGCCGGCCGAGGCCAGCGTGAACAGGGTCAGGCCGATGACGAACAGCCGCCGCCTGCCGTACAGGTCACCGAGCCGACCGCCGGTGATCAGCCCGGCCGCGTAGGCCACTCCGTAACCGGCCACCACCAGCTGGATCTGCGCGCCGCTGGCGTGCAGGTCCGACTGGGCCGACGGGATGGCGACGTTGACGATGAAGAAGTCCAGGATCGTCATGAACGTGCCGACGAGGATCACGGGAAGGGCCAGCCAACGGCGTCCGGCCGACCCGGCCGTGGGTGGGGCGAGTGCTCCGGGTGTTTCGGAGACGGTATTGCTCATTGGAGATCACTCCGTTGCTGTGCGAGGGAAAAGAGCCCGGCGACGGCCGGACGGTCGGCTGGGCAGCTACAGCGCCGCGGAGCCCGGCATCGGCGCCAGGTCCTCGACGATGTACTCGGAGATCTTCGGTTCGCCGTCGCGGAGGACCACGGTCCAGGTCTGGGTGGCGTCGAAGCCGAGCCACTCGCTCCTGGCGGCTGGCGGACTCCACACCCTGGCCTGCCAGTTGACCACGACCTGGATGTCGGCCCGGCCGTCGGCGTTGGTGCGCACCTCGACCGACTTGACCTCGTGGACCTCGTCGAAGAACCGGTTGGTGACGGCGGCGTACCAGTCGTGGAAGTCCGCCGAACCGCGCAGGGTCGCCTCGGGGAACACCATGACCAGGCCGTCCTCGGCCAGGAACGGGGTCACCTGCTCGACGGCGTCGTGCCGGTCGAGCGCCTCGTACCACTCTCGGACGATCTCCTCGATCTGCCCGGTGGTCAACTCCTGCTTTCCCATGGGGATTTCCTTTCCGGAATGGGTGGACAGCGAGCCGCCAGGGCAGTTCCTCTGCCTCAGGCAGCCAGGCTCCCGCACCGTCGCCGCCTCACCACGGCGGATGCGGGCACTGCGTGCGCATCTGAGCAGGTTCGCGCTCGTACTACGTCAAGTCGCCGGCCGGGCGGGAGTGCGCGGCGGCCCGCGCACTCCCGTCGGCCGCGGGTCAGGCCAGTTCGGCCGGGTCCTGGTCGACGTACCCCTGGCTGACCTCGACCACCACTCCGTCGGGGTCGGTCACCCAGACCGTGCGCCAGCCGGGGATGTGCTCGTCGAAGCCCAGCGGTCCGAGGGAGACGTCGAAGCTCCCGTCGGCCGCCGACAGGAAGGCGTCGAGGTCGTCCACCTGGAACGCCAGGTGGCGTACCGAGCCCGGGTTCGGCGGGCCGTCCCCGCCGGCCCTGGCGGCCGGCTCCGCCTGGGCCGGGAACAGCTCCAGGCAGGCGGCGTCGTTGCGCAGGAAGACCACCCGGACGTCCGGCGTCTCGACCACCCGCGCCCGGCGGAAGCCGAACCAGCGGGTGTAGAACTCCTCGGTGCGCTGCTGGTCCTGGCAGTTGAGGCCGACGTGGGCCCAGCGCACGCCGTTGGCTCCCGCCATCACGCCACCTTCTCCAGTGATCGGACCCGGTAGGTGACGATCTCCAGCCGGCCGGTCCGGAAGGACCGCCGCACCTGCCAGGACTGCAGCCCGCGGAAGGCCGAGCGGGATCCGTCGGCGCGCGTGGTGGCCTTCCAGATGACCGCGAGGTCCACGTCCACCGCGCCCGCGAGGTCGCCGGGGGTGACCTTGAGGTACTCCAGGTCGTGGGTGTGCTCGTGGAAGGCCGCCATGACCGTGGCGTACCACTCGCGCACGTCCTCGACGCTGGTCAGGGTCCCCTCGGGGAAGTCCATCCGCAGCCCGGCCGGGCTGAGGAAGCCCAGCAGCGTCTCGACCGGCGCCTCCGCGGTGATCGCGCCGAACCAGGAGGTGGCGAAGGCCAGCACCTCGTCGGCGCTCGGCTTGGTCGCCAACGGGACCACCTGGCGCAGCAGTTCGGAGCGGGGCTCGTCCGCCAGCGCCGGCAGGAAGGACTCCCACAGCGACTGGTCCTGCGCGAGGTGGGCGTCCAGGTGCTCCTGGCTCTCCCACTGCTCGACCAGCGTGAACCGGTAGGGGTCGGCGTCGTGCTGGAACCAGGTGAACTGCAGGCAGCCGGCGTCCCGCAGCGAGCGGCGTTCGATCGCGCCGAGCGTCTCCAGCGCCTGCTGCTCGTGGCCCGGCCTCACGGTGATGTGCAGTGCGTAGGCGAGCATCGGTGCTCCTCTCTCTCGGTGGTCAGGTCGTTCCCGGGTCGGCCCTCGGCCGCCGTCACGGCAGGGTGACGCCGAGCTGCTTCATCAGGCCGGTGGTGTCGGCCTGCACCCAGCGCTCGACGATCTTGCGGTTCTCGATCCGGAACACCTCGATGCTGGTCCACTGAACCTCCTTGCCGGTCGGCTGCACGCCGAAGAACTCCCCGACGTGGCGCCCGGTGAAGGTGAGGTGGATGACGATCTTCCCGCCCTCCGCGGGGTAGATCAGGTCCTGCTGGGAGGTGAACTCCAGCGCGGCCTTGGCGACCTTGAGCAGCTCCTTGAGCTCGGCCACGCCGGTCACGCTCCAGGCCGGGTTGCGGTCCACGAACGACTCGTCGAACAGCTCGTCCATGTCGTCGTAGCGCCGCTCGTTCACCACGTCGTTGAGGCGGCGGATCAGCTCGACGTTCTCCGCGTCCGGCGACAGCTGGTTGCGCAGGCCGAGCAGGTCGTCCTCGGCCCAGCGCTCGACCAGCATGCCGTCGGCGACCCGCCAGATCTCGGTGGTGGTCCAGGAAACCGCCTTCCCGGTGGGCGCGAAGCCCAGCACCGGCCCGACGTGACGGCCGGTCAGCGCGACCCGGGCGATGATCCGGTCGCCGGTGGTCAGGATCTCCTCCAGCTCGGCCCTGATCTGGAGGGTCTGTGCGACCCCGCGCAGCGCCTCCTGGTACTGGGCCACGCCGTGCACCTCGAAGCCCGGGTGGTGGTCCTCGAAGTCGGGCGCCATCACCTGGGCGATCCCGTCGTAGTCACCGTCGTTCAGTGCCTTGAGGAAGCGGTTGTACAGGTCGACACCGGCCTGTTCGGCAGCGGTTGCCATGATCGGCTCCTTGGGTTCGAAGGGTACTCAGCTGTCGGTGGTGCGGATCAGGTCGGCGGCTTTCTCGCCGATCATCACGGTGGGTGCGTTGGTGTTGCCGGACACGATCACCGGCATGATCGAGGCGTCGGCGATCCTCAGGCCCGGGACGCCGCGGACCCGCAGCTGCGGATCCACCACCGCGTCACTCCCGGTGCCCATCCGGCAGGTTCCGACCGGGTGCCACAGCGTGGTGGCCTCGGCCGCGACATAGCCCCGCAGCTCCTTCCCGGTCCCGAAGGCCGGTCCGGGGGCCAGCTCCTCGCCCCGGAAGGCGTCGAAGACCGGGGTGTGCGCCAGCTCCCGGGCCAGTTCCACGCCCTCCACCAGCACGTCCACGTCGGCCTGCTCGCCGAGGTAGCCGGCCCGGACGACGGCCGGCTCGTGCGGGTCCGCGCTGCGCAGGCTGACCCGGCCCCGGCTGCGCGGGGTGAGCAGGATCGGGGCGAAGGTGAAGCCGTGGCCCTCCCCCGCCCGCGCCGACGCACTCGCGGGCAGGAACTTGACCGTGCCGAAGGTGAACTGCAGGTCCGGTGGCGCGTCCGCCGGTGTGAGCCGGCTGCGGGTGAACAGGCCCGCCTCGGAGATGAGTTCGGCCGACGGATGGGTCTGCAGGGACTGGTAGCAGACCGGTACGAAGACGTGGTCCTGCAGGTTGCCGCCGACGCCCGGGAGGTTCTGGACGCAGCGGATGCCCTGCCGCTCCAGGTCCGCCGCCGGGCCGATGCCGGAGAGCATCAGCAGCTTGGGGGTCTCGAAGGCGCCGGCACTGAGCACGATCTCGCCCTCGGCCGTCGCCGTGCGCAGCCGGCCCTCGTGCAGGTGCTCCAGGCCGGCCGCGCGGCCGTCGCGGAGCACGATCCGGGTGGCGTGCGCACCGGTGCGGATGGCCAGGTTCGGCCGGTCCGCGGCCGGCCGCAGGTATCCGGTGGCGCAGCAGCAGCGCTCGCCCTCGGCGGTCCGGTTGGTCTGGTAGAGGAATCCGAAGCCGTCCTGCCGGGGACCGTTGTAGTCCGCCTCGGGTGCGGCGTAGCCCAGGTGCTCCGCCGCGGCCACGAAGGCCTCCGCCACCGGGGTCGGGTCACGGTGGTCCTGCACGCTGATCGGGCCCGAACTGCCGCGGTCCTGGGCGCCGGTGGGGTAGGACTCGGCCCGGATGAAGTACGGCAGCACCTCCTCGAAGGACCAGCCGGTGTTCCCGAGGGCGCTCCACCGCTCGTAGTCGAGCCGGTTGCCGCGCACCCACATCAGCGCGTTCACCGAGCTGCAGCCGCCGACTCCCTTGCCACGGGCGATCGGTATGCTCCGCCCCTCGAGGTGCGGCTCCTGCTCGGTGGTGTAGCCCCAGTCGATTCCGCGGCCCCAGGGCTCCGTCCAGAGCGCCGTCAGCGAGGGCACGTCCACCCGGTTGATCTCCGGCCGGGTGTGCCAGTCGCCCGCCTCCACGAGCAGGACCGAGCAGGAGGGGTCCGCACTGAGCCGGCTGGCCACCGCACAGCCCGAGGATCCGGCGCCGACCACGATGTAATCGAAATTGTCGACGGATCGTTCTGCTGACATGGCGTGATCCCCCTTTTCGACTCTTCCGACGCTACCGCCGGAGGAATTCCGATCGGGACTTCTGCGTTCCGGGATTGGGTGCTTCGCGAACTCGGACCCGACATTGCGTCAGATTCCGTTCTCAGCAAGGAATCAGAGGAGATCCACGGCCCGGCGGAAGAACAGCGGGATGGTCCTTCCGGTGGTGAGCATCCAGTACTCGATGCCGTTGACCGCGATCAGCACGGCGGCGGTGACGGCCAGGGTGACCAGGCCGGGGACGAGCGGTGCGGCCGGCGCGGCCAGCAGCAGGCACAGGCCCGCGATCACCCTGGTCGAGGAGGCCCCGCCGAACATCCGCCAGCGGGTGTAGCCGAAGGTGAGGGTGAACAGACCGGCTCCGATCGGCACGAGTGCGCCGATTCCGGTGTGTGGCGCGGCGGTTGGCTCGGACACGATCCGGCTGGTGCCGACGGCCACCAGCAGCAGCCCGACGACCAGGATGAAATGGCCGTAGCTCAGGACGTCGCGAACCACCACGGCCTGCGTCCGGTGGGTGCGCAGCGCGTGCTCCACCGCCGGGGCCACGTAGTGGAAGTAGAGCCACCACAGGGCGCAACCGGTGACGAAGCTCAGCACCACGGCGCACATCCCGGCGAGGTCGAGGTGCGAGGTCGCGGCGCGCAGACCGGCCGAGAGCACGCACTCGCCCAGCGCGATGATGATGAACAGGCCGAACCGCTCCGGGAGATGGCTGGGTCCGAAGGTCATCCGGTGCAGCCGGTCCCGGTGGACGACCGGCGCGGCGATCTCCGCGAGCACGCCGGTCGCCCACACCGGGCCGCGGATTCCGGCGGGCAGCAGGGCGCCCGCGACGAGTACGGTCGCGCAGGCCCAGCCGACGTTGTGGTGGTTGATGCTGTGTGAGATGGCCCGGGTGCACCGGACGCACTGCGCCATCAGCACCCGCAGGCCCAGGTAGGAGCCGGCGAACAGGAGTGCCGCGCCGCGGTGTTCCAGCGCCAGCGGGGCGCTGACGCCCATGGTGAAGGTGGCGAGTCCGGCCGCGAACAGCAGCAGGCGCTGGGTGTTGGTCTCGCTGACCGCGTTCAGCGCGAGCGTCATGCTGACCCACGCCCACCACAGCGGTAGCAGGACCAGCAGGGCCTGGGCCATGCCGCCCCAGCTGGGGGCCTCGGCCAGGATGTGCGCGGCCTGGCCGATGCCGAAGACGAGCACGAGGTCGTAGAAGAGTTCGGCCCAGGTGGCACGGTCACGGGTCGGCGCCGAGGGCGTGGTGGCCGGGTTGGCTGTCATGGCGTTGTCCCTCGCTAGGTCGGAGCGGTGAACAGGGTTCGGTGACCGACCCGGCAGTGGGTCGGCGTGCCTCGTCCAAGGTGGTGCGGTCCTTTCGGGAGAGGGGTGGTGGCGGCCTATCCGAGGCTCACGGGGCGGTCCGGCTCGCCGGGTCGCGCCAGCTGCTGCAGGGCGTGGAAGCCCCTGGCTGCGGAGACCAGCGTCACGTGGTGGTGCCAGCCGGGGAACGACCGGCCCTCGAAGTCGCCGAGGCCGTAGTCCTGATGGAGCTGTTCGCAGCACCGGCTGGACTGGTGGCGGAGTTCTGCCAGTGCGACCAGCTCGTTCAGCCGGTCGCCGCACAGGTTGGTCACCAGGTAGGTGCGCGGCTGCGGACGGCCGAACGGCCACTCCACCACCAGCTGGCGCGGCGCCGGCGAGCGGCCGGTGGCGCCGGTGGTGAGCGGGACGAGCATGAACTGCGAGTGCTGGTACCGGCTGTCGGGCCGGTCCCGCCAGACCGCCACCGACCTGTCGGTGCGCAGGGCGGGGTCGCGGGCGACGGCCGCGGCCGTCCAGCGCCTGGCGGAGGTGCTGCGCTCGGTGCTGGGGTACGAGTGGACCGGCCGGCCGGGCAGTTGGGTGGTGGCGCCGACCTCGACCAGGTAGCCGAGGCCGCGCTGTTCGAGTCCGAGCAGCAGCGGTTCGACCTCAGGTTCGAAGCTCCAGTCCGCGAGTACCGGCGCCGGGGGCAGGTCCCAGTCCTGGAGCATCTCGTCCACCGAATCCAGCAGGTAGTGCCATCTCGGCCGGTGCCGCTCCTCGTCGGGCACCCGGGCCTGGGTGCGCAGGTCCTCGTCCGCGTCCCAGTGCCTGGGCATCAGCAGCCGCCAGTTGACCGGCAGGCTGGCCTCCTGGCTCACCAGCGAGGCGGCCAGCGCCAGCTGGCAGTTGACCATCCGGCCCTCGGCCGGCACGAACTGGCGGGCGACGCCGACCGAGCGGGTGCCGTTCTTGCGGAAGACCACCTCGTCGAAGGCCCAGGCCTGCGGCTGGGTGGCCGCGCAGAGCCGTTCGGCGAGGTACCGCCGCAGTTCCGTCGGGTCCCAGGTGCTCTGGTTGACGAACTGTTGGATGGGCTGGGTGGCCGGCCGGCCGAGCACGTGCTCGGCGATGTTCCGCGGGGTCCTGCGACCGCTGGCGTGCAGCAGCCCACTCAGGTAGACCTCGCCCCAGCGGCGCTGGTCGGCCCGCCCCAGCAGCGCGAAGAGCTCCTTGCAGTAGGTGGAGAAGCCGTCCGGCGCCTCGGCCGCTTTCGCCGGACGGACTTGCAGCATCGTGGACACATCGATCCTTCGGGGAGTCGTGACGCCTGGTCAGCCGTGACGCCGGCGGTCAGTAGTCGTCGCAGGGGGCGGTGGGGTCGAGCAGGAAGGCGTCGGTGGCCACCAGCGCCTGGGCGACCTCGGGCAGGGCGCAGCCGACGATCACGAAGTCGACGTCCAGCCCGATCTTGGTGCGCTGGAAGAGCAGTTCGTTGATCACGGGCCGGGCGAGCTCGGTGACCTTGCACAGGTGGAACTCCACCCGTCGCGGCTCGCAGGACAGCGCCTCGGTGAGGGACCGGCGGAACTTCTCCAGCTCCTCCAGATCGATCACGCCCTCGCAGTGGATGTGGGCGGTGCGGCCGTCGAAGTCGCTGGAGATCCGCAGCCGCATGTCGGCCGGTTCCAGTTCGACCCGGACCCGCACGGGCCGGCTGGTGACCGGGAGTTTGACCGTCAGGGCCTTGGCGTCGAAGTCCTCGAACGGCTCGTCGTCGATCCACACCCGGCCGATCTGGACCGACCCGGTGGGCAGCAGGTCGGGGGCGACCCGCAGGATCCGGTCCGGGTACGCCTCGGGCCGCGGCCGGAAGTGCAGGGTGAGCGGCGCGGAGTCGTTCAGCAGGCCGGTGTAGACGGCGGCCAGGTAGCACAGCTCCAGGGCGTGGTAGCCGGCCATCGAGTGGCTGCCCTTGAGGCGCTCGGTGCCCACCAGGTAGGGCATGCCGTCGGCGAGCACGTTGAAGTAGACGCCGCCGTCGTCGTAGTCGAGGAAGAACGCGTTGTAGAACGAGGCGGCCTCGCGGGCCAGCCGGCGGTGCTCCGGGTCGCCGGAGACACCGGCCAGGATGAGGTAGGCGAGGATCGCCTGCTCCTGCTGCCACCAGGCCTTGCGGTCGTGCCAGACCAGGCGGTGGGTGCCGCTGTCGGGGTCCGCCTTCCGGTCCACCACGTCGTACCAGCCGCCCCGCTGCTGGTCGCTGCCGACCGGCGGCATGATCTCTGCGATCCGCTCGGCCAGGGCGGCGTACTCGGGCTTGTCGTGCAGGGCGCGGATCCGGGTGAGGTTCCAGGCGATCTTCAGGTTGTGTCCGACCACCGCGCGGTCCTGCTGCCAGCCCCAGGTCCGGTCCGGGCTCCAGTCCTCGTGGAAGCGCTCCTGGACGAAGGGGCTGTCGGGCTCGTCCGGGAAGTACCGGACGATGGTGTCGGCGGTCTCCTCCAACAGGTCGGCGAAGTCCTGGCGCTCGGTGGCCAGATAGGCGTTGATCAGGTAGGCCGGTGCGTGGTCGCCGATGGAGTTCCAGTTCTTGCGGGCCCGGTTGCGGCCGAGCGCGTCCGAGCGCGGGTCCATGGTGATCGGGTCGAGGTGGGAGAAGAACCCGCCCTTGTCCTCGTCCTTGAAGTACCGGTGGAACAGCTCGACGGTGCGGTCGATGTCCGACATGATCCGCGGGTCGCCGGTGATCCGGTAGGTCTGGGTCGGGCCGGCCAGTGCGTAGATCTGCTCGTACATCGGGACGGCGTCGTAGTCGTCGCCGAACTCCGAGGCGAACACCTTGCGCTGGCCGCTCTCGGCGATGTCGATGCCGTGGTACCAGTAGACGATGCCCTCGCGCTCGTCGGCGACCTGCATGTGCTCGCGCAGGTACTCGGTGCCGGACTCGGCGGCCTGCAGGAAGCGCTCCTCGCCGGTCAGCAGGTAGGCGGTGGCCAGGCCGTAGACCAGCCGGGAGATGGTGTCGGTCTCCTGGCGCACGTCCTCCCCGGTGTCCGGGACGTGGGTGCCGTGCAGGGTCAGCTTGGTGCGGAAGTTGCGCCAGTCGTACACGCCGTCCGGGAAGTGGCCGCGCAGGTAGAAGTCGGCGATCTCGGCGGCCTGCTGGACCCACCAGCCCGGCTTCTCGAAGACGTACGCGCCGCGGCTCTCCTCCGGGAAGGTGATCTGCCGGGCCTCGATCCGCTCGCCGCCCTCCCACTGGTAGAACAGCCCGTGCACGAAGACGTACCGCCCCTCGGCCAGCATGTCCCGGGTGGCGGCGGTGGTGTCGCGGTAGTCGTCGCCGAGGTTGCGGACGATCTGCGAGCCGAGGAAGCCGTCCAGGTGGATGGTGAACTCGCGGCCGTCACCCGTGCGCAGGCCGAAGCGGTCGCGGGTCGGCTCGTACGAGGTCACGTAGCCGGCGATGCAGTCGGAGTAGGTACGCCGGGTGTCGGGAGTGCTCATCACAGGGTGCCTCCGTGGTCGGGCAGCGCCGTCAGGATGACGATGCTGCGGCCGTGGGCGTGGTAGGTGCGGCCGTGGACCCGCTCTTCGCTTCCGGGTGCGAGGAGGTCAAGCGGGGAGTCCTGGGCGGTGTCCGCGACGCGGTGCCAGGGCCGGCCGGGGATGTGCGGCAGCTCGAAGTCCAGGCCCAGGTGGAACATGTTGAGGATCACGTGCAGGTCGGGTTCCTCACCGAAGCCGGCCAGCGTGAACGACAGCACGCGCGCTCCGGTGTCCTCCCAGCCGGGCTGTTCCAGCTTGGTGCCGTGCCAGGTGACGTCCGGCAGGCCGCGGTCGTTGTGGCGGCCGGTGAAGAAGTGCGGGTCGCGCAGGGAGCGGTGGCGCTTGCGCAGCCCGATCATGCCCTGGAAGAAGTGGCGGACCTCGGTCTCCTTCTCGGCCTGGTCCCAGTCCAGCCAGGTGATCGGGTTGTTCTGGCAGTAGGCGTTGTTGTTGCCGCCCTGGGTGTTGCGGAACTCGTCGCCCGCCAGGATCATCGGGACCCCGCGGCTGAGCAGCAGCAGGGCGGCGAAGTTCTTGATCTGACGGATCCTCAGCTGCTCGATCTCGGGCGAGTCGCTCGGACCCTCCACACCGCAGTTCCAGCTGAAGTTCTCGTTCGCCCCGTCCGCATTGGACTCGCCGTTGGCGCTGTTGCGCTTGTGCCCGTAGCTGACCAGGTCGTTGAGGGTGAAGCCGTCGTGGCAGGTGATGAAGTTGATGCTGTTGGTGGGCAGTTCGCCGTCCTTGCCGAACAGGTCGCGGGAGCCGCCGATGCGGGTCGCGATGGTGCCGACCAGGCCCGCGTCGCCGCGCACGAAGCGCCGCACGTCGTCGCGGAACGGCCCGTTCCACTGCGCCCAGCGCCGCCCGGGGAACCGGCCGACCTGGTACAGCCCGCCGCCGTCCCAGGGCTCAGCGATGATCTTGCTGTCGGACAGGATGCCCGACAGCTCGATGCCCCAGAGCACCGGCGGCACCTCCATCTCGTAGCCCTCGGCGCCGCGCGAGAGCTCGGAGGCCAGGTCGAAGCGGAAGCCGTCGACGTGGTGCTCGGTGACCCAGTACTCCAGGCACTCGATGATGAACTTGGCCACCGCCGGGTGGTTGGCGTTGATCGCGTTGCCGCAGCCGGTGAAGTCCATGTAGTGCCGGCGGTCCTGCGGCCAGAGGTGGTAGTAGATCTCGTTGGCCTGGCCGCGGAAGCTGATCGTGGGGCCGTGCTCGTTGCCCTCGGACGTGTGGTTGAAGACGACGTCCAGGATCACCTCGATGCCCGCCCGGTGCAGCGCCTTGACCATGTTCCGGAACTCGGTGATGTGGGTGCACTGGCAGGGGTTGGAGCAGTACCCGGTGTGCGGGGCGAAGAACCCGAACGGGTCGTACCCCCAGTAGTTGTAGAGCGGGACGCCGTGCGGCCCCATCCGCAGCAGCTGCCGCTCGTCGAAGTCGAAGACCGGGAGTAACTCGACCGCGGTGACGCCGAGTTCCTTGAGGTAGGGGATCTTCTCCACCACAGCCGAGAAGGTCCCCGGGTGGGTGACGCCCGAGCTCGGCGAGGCGGTCAGGCCCCCGACGTGCATCTCGTAGATCACGGTGTCGGCCAGCGGCGTGCGGAGCGGCTCGTCGTCCTCCCAGTCGTAACCGGACAGGTCGACCACCATGCTGCGCATCGAGTAGGCGCAGTTGTCCTCGGGGCCGATCGCCCGGCTGCGGTCCCAGAGGGTGTTGATGTTCGCCCGCGAGTAGGGGTCGAGTAGTACCTTGCGGCGGTTGAACCGGGCACCGGTGGCCCGGGTGTGGTTCGGCCCGTCCATCCGGTACGCATAGGTCTGGCCCGCCTTCAGACCGCTCACGTGGCAGTGCCAGAAGTGGTAGCTGCGGTGGTGGTCCGGGTCCAGGTCGATGGTCCTGGTCGGCGCCAGGTCGTCGTAGTTGTCGAACAGCAACAGCTGGACGTGGGTGGCGTGTTCGGAGAAGACCGAGAAGTTGACCCCGTTGGCGTCCAGCGTGGCACCCAGTGGCTGCGAGCGTCCGGGAGTGACCTCTGCAAGCACGACAGGCGACGGCGTTGTGTGACTCACTGTCATTCCCTCATCGTTGTGATCGGCGCGGCTCTCAGGCGGTGCCCGGTCAGGCGACGGCCACCCGGTCGGGCTCCAGCTCGGCGAACGCCCGGCCCCAGTCGGCCAGCGGCGCTCCCGGCTCGTTGAACAGCTCGAAGGTCACGCCCCTGGCCGCCTCGGCGTAGAGGGCGCGGACACAGGCCTCGGCCGCGTCCGTGCGGGAGACCAGGCCGATCCCGCGATCGCCCTGCTCCAGGCGCACCCGCTCACCCGCGGACTGGTCGTCGACCAGCCAGCCCGGCCGCACCACGGTGTAGGGCAGCCCGGAGCCGCGGACCGCCTCCTCGCCCGCCCGCCGCCAGTCGAGCAGCCGGCCGTAGGCGTTCAACGGGTGGCCGCGGTGGGTGACATGGAGCTGGCTGACCAGGACCACGTGCGGCCGCCCGCCGTCCGCGGTGGCGGCGGCGAGGACGTTCCGGACACCTTGGTACATGGTGGTCTCCGGCCGGTTCGGGCCGTCCTCGTCCGTCCCGGGCTCGACGCAGTACACCAGCGCCGAGCAAGTGCCGAGCGGTCCGGCCAGGGTGTGCGGCACCCGCACGTCGCCCTGGCTGAATCCGACACCGGGCGGCAGCGGCCAACGGTCCGACCGGTCGGTACGGCCGATCGCCCACACCCGCTCGCCGCGGTCGAGCAGGCGCTGCGCGATGAGCCGACCGACCCGGCCGGCGCCGCCCACCACCACTACGGGGTTATCCATCGTTCCTCCTCCATTGCCTCGGACTCGTCGCCTTGCTGCTGCTTGCCGCTGGGTCTGACCGCCGGCCGGCGGTCAGACCCAGCGGAGAATGTCGTCGGAGCTGGTGAGAGTGGTCCCGGCCGGAAGACCGGCGATCGCCGGGACGTTGAGCCGGGGGTAGACGCTGACCCCGGAGAGCCGGGCGCCGGCGAAGACCCGCGCACCGTCGCCGACCGCCGAGTAGCCGTCCAGCCGGGCCGGCCGCACCCGGGCCGAGCGGATCTCCGCCATCGGCCCGACGTAACTGTCGCTGATCTCGGCGTACGGGCCGATCACCGCCGAGTCGCCGCAGGAGGCGCCGCTGAGCCTGGCGCCCTCGCACACCTCGGCACCGTCGCCGATGTCGGTGTACTCCAGGCGGACGTCGGCGCCGATGCTGACGTGCCGTCCGATCCGGACCCCGGGGCCGATCTGCACACTGCCTTCGGCGATCTTGTCGGCCAGGGTGGTGCCCGTGAGGTCGTCCCGGGCCGCCAGGCTCGACTCGTGGATCCAGTACCGCGGATCCTCGCTCTGCGGCCGCGGCATCAGCTGGTTCATCCCCAGGTAGTCGCCCGACAGGACGTCGCGCAGGGTCACCAGGTAGTCCTCGACGTTGCCCAGGTCGCCGAGGCGGCCGATCCGGTGCGCGGCCACCCGGTGTCCGTGGCGCACCAGCCAGGGCAGCAGTTCACCGCCCCAGTCCAGCCGCCGCTGGGCCTGGCGCATCAGCGCCGGCTCCCGGGCGGCCCGGCGCAGCCGGGCGCAGTCGACCAGGTACATCCCGGCGTTGGTCGGGATCACGTCCTCGTCGTCGGCCGCGTCGGGGAACAGGCCGTGCAACCGGTCGAGCGCGGGCTTCTCGACGAACCCGGCAACCAGACCGTCCGCCCCGGTTCGGATGGCGCCGTACTTCCCGGCGACCTCCCGCGGGCTGCGGGCCACCGAGGCCACGGTCACCACCGCGTCGGCCGCGTCGTGCGCGGCCTCCAGACCGGCCAGCGAGAAGTCGAAGACGGAGTCGACCGGCAGGACCAGCGCCCGCTCGGTGAGGTCCCACTGCTCCAGGTTGTGCAGCGTGGCCGCACCGGAGCCGACGTTGTAGCGGTCGAAGCTCGACCGGGAGTAGCGGACGTCGACGCCGTAGCGCTCGCCGTGGCCGAGCACCAGCTTGATCTGGCTCCGGTTCTCCAGGCCCTGCGCGACCACGTGGAAACGGCGGATGCCCTGCTCCCGGCAGGCGTCGACCACCCACTCGATCAGCCGGCGGCCGGCGAACGGGAGCAGGGCCTTGCTGCGGATGTAGTCGGCGGACTCCAGGGTGAGGGGCTTGGCCCGTTCCCCGCGCCCTCCGGCCAGGATGATCCCGACCGTGCTGGACTCTCCCCCGGTCATGGCGTTCCTCCCCTAGGCAACCTGTCGACAAGATTCAACATCGGTTGTCAATTCTTGTCAAACGCCTCTGTCAATCTCCCCCTCCACTCAAGTTGAGGCCTGCGGCTTCACTGTCCGATTTATTAACCTTTCCACCTATTTACCATTCAAGGTGCGACGGTTTTCATGAGCACGACATAAGTCTTTCGGCCAATTCGCGAACGGGGATTCCCTGACGATCCGGCCCCATGGCTGGCCAATGACCTCGTGCGCTACGGTCGGTCCGACAGAAGTGACTGTTGGTGTCAATGAGTCGGTAAAGTCAACCGCCGGACACGCGCGCTTTAGGCGAACAGGGATGGACGGGGGCCATGGAGACGGAATTACGCCGCGCTGCCTTTTTCGACCTGGGTTCCTGCTGCAGATCCGTGGCCGGCGCGGTGGTCAGCGCGATCGAGACGCACAGGCGTGCCGGAGACCTGCTGATCCTCGTACTTCCTGACGACCGCGTCCCGCCGCACCCCTACCAGCTCGGACTGCGGATGGATCTGATGGTCTACGCCAAAAGCGCCCGCACCCCGGAGGACATCAACCAGCCGAGCAGCCTCGACAGCGCCAAACTGCAGATCGTCGTGGAGACCATGGCCAGGCTCGGGCTGGACGCCTCACGCTGCTTCGCCTACGGCCACCGTTCCAGCGGGCTCGGCACCCTCGCCGTGGTGGGCAACCCCCGGGTGATCGCCCCCGATCCGGAACTCACCCGGTACGCGCGCTCCCGGGGCTGGCCGTTGATCGACGCGCCGCGGGTGAGCCCGGAGACGCCCTCGTCCTGCTGACCGGACCGCACCGCCGTGCCGCTAACCCTCCTCCCACGCAGGGCACTTGCACCATCACGGCAGGACCCTGATCCCTCCTCACCGGGGAGCGGCGATCGGGCCCGCGGGTTCGCACCGGGTTCCCCCGGCCGCGGCGGAGCCGGTCCAGCCGGTCTCCAGGGCGGCCCCGGCAGGCGGGAGAACGCGCCGCGCCGGGCCGAGAGCCCCTCGAACGGCCCAGTCCCCGGTGGGATGTGCCCGCCACGCGATCGGCGGCCGAACGGCCGCTCCCCGGCGGCCCGACCGCTCCGGACAGGCCCGACCAGCGCACTCCCGCAGGCGTGGCGCGTCAGCACTCGAAGCAGAATCGGGCTAAAACAGGCATATGGCCCGAGTCCTGGGCCGCTGCTTTCGGCTGCCCCCAGCGCCGACCGGGTGGCCGCCGCGGGCGGCGACAGCCGTGCCCAGTTCGGAGGGAGCCGTCAGTGAGGCGTCTGCGGTCGATGGCGAGCATCCGCAGCGTCGCCGGGCAGATGTTCCTGCTGCAGGTGCTGATCGTGCTGCTGCTCGTGGTGTCCGCGGTGACCACGCTGGTGCTCAAGGCACGGAGCGACAGGTTCCAGTCAGCCCGCAGCCGTTCGCTCGCCGTCGCCGCGACCTTCGCCCAGGGTCCGGCCCTGGCGGACATCCTGAGGGGCCCCGACCCCACCGCGCAGCTCCAGCCCTACGCCCAGGCCGCCCAGACGCAGAGCGGAGTCGACTTCGTCGTGGTGATGAACCGGGACGGCATCCGCTACACCGCCCCCACGCCGGAGGAGATCGGGAAGAAGTTCATCGGCACCATCGGCCCCTCACTGGCCGGCGGCATCACCGTGGAGACCGTCAGCGGCGTGAGCGGCCAGGACGTGCAGGCGGTGGTCCCGGTGACCGACGCGAGCGGCACGGTGGTGGGCCTGGTGTCGTCCGGGCTCACGGTCAGCCAGGTGAGCGGTGCGATCAACCGTCAGCTGCCGGTCATCCTGGGTGCCGGCGCGGCCGCACTGGCGCTGGCGACGGCCGGTACGGCGCTGGTGACCGGCCGGCTGCGGCGGCAGACGCACGGCCTCGGCCCGGCCGAGATGACCCGGATGTACGAACACCACGACGCGGTACTGCACTCGGTGCGCGAGGGCGTGGTCATCGTCGGCGGCGACGGCCGGGTCCTACTGGTCAACGACGAAGCGCGCCGCCTGCTCGGCCTGCCCCCGGAGGCGGAGGGCCGGCTCGTCGACGACCTCCGCCTCGACCCCCGGATGGCCGAGTTGCTGAGCTCGCGCCGGGTCGCCACCGACGAGGTGGTACCGCTCGGAGAGCGGCTGCTGGCGGTGAACAACAGGCCCATCGAACGGGCCGGCGGGCCGCCCAGCAGCGTCGCCACCCTGCGGGACTCCACCGAGCTGCGCGCCCTCGCGGGGAAGGCCGAGGTGGCCCAGAGCCGGCTGCGACTGCTGTACGACGCCAGCGTCGCCATCGGCACCACCCTCGACGTCCAGCGCACCGCCGAGGAGCTCGCCCAGGTGGCGGTCGGCCGGTTCGCCGACCATGTCACCGTCGACCTCGCCGAGTCCGTCCTGCGCGGCGAGGAGCCGTCGACGGGCGTCTACGACGAGGCGCCGGAGCTGCGGCGGGTGGCCCTCGCCGGTGTCCGGGACGACCACCCGCTGTACCGGGAGGGCGGGGTGCACCGCTACCCTCCGGCCACCCCGATGGCGGTCGGCTTCGTCACCGGGCGCCCGGTACTGGTGCCGGACCTGCGGGCGTCCCACGACACGCACACCCCGGGCGGTGACCGCACCCAGGTGATGCTGGGCTACGGCCTGCGCTCACTGATCACCGTCCCGCTGCGGGCCCGGGGGGTGCTGATGGGGATCGCCAACTTCTGGCGCGCCGAGGGGAGCGTGCCCTTCGACGAGGACGACCTGTCGCTGGCCGAGGAGTTGGCGGCCCGCGCCGCCGTTTCCATCGACAACGCCCGCCGCTTCACCCGCGAGCACAGCATGGCCGTCACCCTGCAGCACAGTCTGCTGCCGCGCGGCCTTCCCGAGCAGAACGCCCTCGAGATCGCCTACCGCTACCTGCCCGCCCAGGCCGGCGTGGGCGGCGACTGGTTCGACGTCATCCCGCTGCCCGGCACCCGGGTCGCCCTGGTGGTCGGCGACGTGGTGGGGCACGGTCTGCACGCCGCCGCGACCATGGGGCGGCTGCGCACCGCCGTGCAGAACTTCTCCACCCTCGACCTGCCGCCGGACGAACTCCTCGGCCATCTGGACGAACTCGTCACCCGGATCGACCAGGAGGCCGCCTCCGCGGAGGGGGAGACCGCGATCACCGGCGCCACCTGCGTGTACGCCATCTACGACCCCACCACCGGCCTGTGCAGTCTGGCCCGGGCGGGCCACCCACTGCCCGCCCTGGTCCACCCCGACGGCAGCACGGAGTTCCTCGAACTCCCCGCGGGACCACCGCTCGGCCTGGGCAGCCTGCCCTTCGAGGCGGTCGAGCTGGCCCTGCCCGAGGGCAGCAGCCTGGTGCTCTACACCGACGGCCTGGTCGAGGACCGCACCCGCGACATCAGCACCGGCCTCGAGATCCTCACCGACACGCTGGCCCACCCCGGCCGCAGCCCGCAGGAGACCTGCGACGCGGTCCTCGACGCGCTGCTGCCCGCCCGTCAGACCGACGACATCGCGGTGCTCGTCGCCCGCACGCGGCTGCTGGACCCCGAGCGGATCGCCGAGTGGGACGTACCCTCCGACCCGTCGGCGGTGGCCGGGGTACGGGCCGAGGTCACCCGGCAGCTGACCCGGTGGGACCTGGACGAGGCCGCGTTCGTCACCGAACTGGTGCTCAGCGAGCTGATCACCAATGCCATCCGCTACGGAACGCCACCGATCAGCGTGCGGATGCTCTACGACCGCACCCTGATCTGCGAAGTCTCCGACACCAGCAGCACCGCACCCCATCTGCGCTACGCGGCCGCCGAGGACGAAGGCGGCCGCGGGCTGTTTCTCATCGCACAGCTCGCCGAGCGCTGGGGGACCCGGTACACCCCCGACGGCAAGATCATCTGGGCCGAACAGCTCCTCCCCGGCGCCGCGGGCGCCGAGATCGTCCTACCCGGTCTCGACCTGGACAACTTGTTCTGATCACACTGGGAGTTGACGATCAAGCGGGGTCCCCAGGCCGTCCCTCACGGGTCGTGCGCGCCGCCCCGGAGGCCGCATCCGGCCCGTTCCTCAGCCACCCGCACCGACACCGGCCGACGCGCTTCGACTCCGACCACTCCGAACCGAAGGCCGATGTCGCGGCAATCCTCGACAAAACCAAATCCAGGGGGTATAAAACCAGCCACTCGCGGCCACAATCGATCAACGATTCGACCCTTGACAAATGTTTCACATGTCCTAATCTTTACATTATACCTTCGTAGACACAGGGGGGAGGAGGGGGCGCACTGGCCGCGGCCTCCACCGCCGCCTTTCGGTGCGCACGCCCAGCGTTTCTTATGAACCAATTGCAGGACGTCCTGAATTTCACCGACCGCATCGTCGACCGCATTCGATCCGACGACCGCATCCTGCCGACCGTCACCGTCTCGCGGGGGGACCACATCTACAACTGCACCGAGCGGGACCGCAGCGTTTATCTGATCAAGTCTGGGCAGGTCAAGACGGTGATGGTAACGTCCAGCGGCAAGCGATGTCTGCTCGACCTCTACATCACCGGGGATATCTTCGGCGAACTCTGCATGACGGATCCGTGTCGTGTCGAAACCGCCATAGCGATGGCCGACACCGAAATCACGAAAATCCCGCGCCGACGGCTCCTGACAATTCTCGAGGAGGAGGACCTCTTCGAGGGATTCGCCGAGCACCTCACCAGTCGACTCTCCGAACAGCAACGGATAATCGTCAATCTGGTAACGATGGAGAGCGAATTGCGGCTGGCTGCAAGATTACTCCAGCTGTCGCATCGTTTCGGCCAGATCCACCAGAGCGGGTCCACCATCGGCGCCCGGCTCACCCAGGAGGAACTCGCCGAAATGGTCGGGACGACCCGGTCCCGGGTGGGCTTCTTCCTCAAGCGGTTCCGGGAGGCCGGCCTGCTGGAGTCCAGCCGGGGCTGGATCACGATCCGCAACGAGGCGAGCCTGGCCGACTACATCGACGAGCGCATGGGACTCAGTACCGCCTTCTGACCTCCTCTCCCCGCCGTGTGGCACCCCCCGGGCCGTCCGGGCCGGTCACGCCGGCCCGGTCACCACGGTGTGCACCAGGCGGCCCTGGGCCACCTCCGCGAGTTCGCCGCCGAGTTGCTCCACCACCAGATGGTCATGGGTCACCACCACCAGCGCGACGCCGAGCTCCCGGCTGATCCGGTCGAGCACCTCCAGCACGGCCAGTGCGGTGGAGCGGTCCAGCGCGCTGGTGATCTCGTCGCAGAGCAGGACGTCCGGCCGGGCCGCCAACGCCCGTGCCAGTGCGACGCGTTGACGCTCACCTCCCGACAACGCCGCTGGCCTACAGGATAGATGACTTTCCGTCAGACCGATCCGGCGGACCAGATCCAGTGTCTCCTCGGCGACCCGGTCTGGCGGCACCAGGGCGAACTGCCGCATCGGGCGCCCCACGATCCGGGCCACGGTGTGCCGCGGGTTGAGCGAGTCGTACGGGTTCTGGGGGACCAACTGGAGCCTCCGGCGCTGGAGTGCCGTCCGCTCCCCCACGCTGGCCGCCAACACCTCGCCGGCCAGGGCGACTTGGCCCCCGGTCGGCTCCACAAGACCGGCCATCGACCGCAGCAGGGTGCTCTTGCCGCTGCCGGAGGGGCCGACGACGCAGAGTCGGCCGCCGGCCGGAACGGTCAGCTCCACCCCGGCGAGGACCTGCCCGGCCCCCGGCCGCTCCACCGTGAGCCCGGCCACCGACAGGCGGGCGGCACCGGCCGGCTCCGCCGCCAGCAGACCGGGCACCGGCTCCACTGGTCCGACCTTCTCCTCGTCCACACTGGTGGTCCCCGGCTCGGCGGGGCCCCGGCCGGTCGGCCCGGTCTCTACCAGCACCTCGGCCGCGGGACCCGTCCGCACCACCCGTCCCTCGCGCACCATCACCACCGTGTCGGCGCTGCGGGCCACCGCGGCGAGGTCGTGCGAGATCAGCAGCACCGCGGTCCCGGCCTTGCGGCAGAGTTCGACCACCTCGACCAGCAGCCGGGCGGTGTTCTCCGGATCAAGCGCGCTGGTGGGCTCGTCCAGCACCAGCAGGCGCGGGTCGCGAGCCAACGCGACCGCCACGGCGAGCCGTTGGAGCTGGCCGCCGGATAGCTGGAACGGGCGCCTGGCGAGGAAGGCCGCATCGTACGGCAGGGCAACCCGGCGCAGCGCCTCCTCGGCGCGCGGGCGCCGTTCGGGCGCGGGCACGCCGGCCGCGCGCAGCTGCTCGGTGATCTGCTCCGCCACGCGGAGGTTCATCGGCAGCGAGGTCCTGGGGTCCTGGGCGACGTACCCGACGGTCCGCGCGCGGTGGCGGGCCAGTTCGCGGCGCGACAGCCCGTCCAGGGCGATCCCGAAGAGGTGTGCCGTACCGGCGACGCGCTCCAGGCCGGGGGCGGTGTGGCCGAGCAGGGCCAGGGCGGTGCTGGTCTTGCCGCTTCCGGAGTCGCCGATCAGGGCCACCACCGTCCCCTGACTGACCGTCAGATCGATGCCCCGGACGGTCTCCCGGCCGGACTCGGCGACCCGCAGGCGCAGCCCGCGGACGGCCGCCACGGTGTCCGGGGCCGCGCCGGGCCCGGTGGGCGCGGCCCGCCCGGGTGCCGGCTTCCGCACCGCGGTGCGGAAGCCGCGCCGGCGCGCGCGCTCCGCGAAGCCGAGGCTGTCGGCCAGCCGCCCGGCGGCCAGCAGCAGAACCAGCAGCATCGCCGCGGGTGCCAGCACGGCGAGGGGCTGGAGACTCAGACCACCCTGGTTCTCCATGATCATCAGACCCCAGTCGGGCGTGGGTGGCTGCGCCCCGAGTCCCAGGAAGCCTGCGGTGGCGACCGCGTAGGCGGCGCCGGCGAAGCGCACCGACGCGTCGGCGGCCAGCGTCAGTACCAGGTTCGGCAGCACCTCGCGGAAGAGCACGGCGGCGGTGGACTCGCCGCGGGCCACCGCGACCTCGACGTAGTCGTGGGCCAGGATCTGGACGGTGGCGGCCCGGACGACCCGGGTGATGTCCGGCAGCATCACCGCGACCACCGAGATCGCCACCCCGGTCACGCCGGGTCCGGTACCGGTCGCGATCACCGCGATCAGCACCAGCGGCGGCAGGCCCATCAGCACGTCCGCCAACCGCATCGTCAGGGTGGCCGCCCAGCCGCCGCGGAAGGCGGCGAGCATCCCGGCCGCGGTGCCCAGCAGGTAGGCGGCCAGCAGGATCACCACGGAGAGCAGGACCAGCGTCCGGCCGCCGGCCAGCACCCGGCTGAGCACATCGGCCCCGAGGTGGTCGGTGCCCAGCAGATGGGCGCCGTCGGCCGGAGCGAACGGCACTCCGACGCCCACCAGCGGGTTCTCGGGAGCCAGCCACGGCCCGCACAGCGTCAGCAGCACCAGCAGGACTAGGACCACCGCGGCCACCGGCCTGCGGCGGCCGGACCGGGTCGGGGGCTGCACGGCGTCGGTGGCCTTCACTGCGGCATTCTCCTCAGGGGGTCGACCAGTACACCCAGCAGATCGCCGAGCAGGTTCACCAGGACGGTCACCGCGGCGACGGTCAGCGCGGCCGCCTGTACGGTGGGCACGTCCCGCCCGGCGGACGCCTGCACCAGCATCGAGGCCAGCCCGGGGTAGCCGAACAGCGTCTCGGCCACCAGGGCACCGCCGACGAGCAGCGACAGGTACCGCGCCAGCAGCGGGATCACCGGCGGGATCGCGGCCGGCAGCACGTACCGCAGCACCACCCGGTGCTCGGGTACACCGTTGAGCCGCGCCGTGGCCACCGCGTCGCCCGCGCTCACCGCCACCACGCCCGCGCGCACCAGCCTGGCGTTGTGGGCGACGCAGGCCACCAGCAGGGTCACCACCGGCAGCACCAGGATCTGCGGCCGGTCGGCCAGTTGCTGGCCCGGGCCGAGCACCGAGACGGCCGGCAGCCAGTCCAGCTCGACCGCGAGCAGCAGCACCAGGACCGTCCCGGTGACGAACTCCGGCAGCGACACCAGGCTCAGGGTGACCAGTGCGACGACCCGGTCGGCGAGGCCGCCGGCCCGCAGGCCCGCCCAGACCCCGAGGCCGAGCGAGACGGGTACCAGCAGGGCGACCGTGACCCCGGCGAGCACCAGCGAGTTCCCGGCCCGTGCGCAGAGCAGGTCGGCGACCGGTGTGCCGGAGACGTAGGAGCGCCCGAGGTCGCCGTGCAGCACGCCGAGCAGCCACCCGCCGTAGCGGACCAGCGCGGGCCGGTCCAGGCCAAGTTCGGCCCGGCGGGCGGCGATGGCGGCCGGGTCGGCCTCCCCGCCGAGGGAGACCGACGCGGCGTCGCCGGCGGCGGCCCCGGTGGCCGCGAAGACGATCGCCGAGACCGCCAGCAGCACCAGCGCGCCGGACAGCAGCCGGCGCAGCACGAATCGCCACAGCGTCCACCGGCCGGCACCCGCGGTCGCGGTGGCGGTGGCCGTCGGATGGGTGGCCGTCATGCGAGGTAGGCGTCCTTGAAGCTGGGGAAGGTCGGGTAGCCGAGCGACTTGACGCCCTGTACCCGCGGCGAGGCCGCGGCGAGCACCGGCGCCTTCGCCCACACCAGGTCCCCGCCCTCCTCGTGGAGCAGCTGCTGGATGTCGGCGAGCGAGCTGCGCCGCTGCTCGTCGGTGACTGCGGAGCGGACCTTGGTCACCAGGTCGTCCACCTTCGGGCCGGCCAGCCCGGTGAACGGCAGCAGCGCGTCGCTGCCGTAGAAGAACAACACGTCCAGCGGCAGCGGCCGCGGTTTGCGGTTCGCGGACTGGAACTTGGCGCCGATGAAGACCTTGGGGTCGGCGAAGAAGTCGCCGGCCGGCACCTTGTCCAGGTTGATGGTGATGCCGGCCTTCTTCGCCTGCTCGGCGAGGACGACCGCGCCCTCGGTCAGACCGTACTCGTAGTCGCTGGTGCGGATGGTCAGCGAGAGGTTGCCGGCGCCCGCCTGGGCCAGCAGCTGCTTCGCCCGGTCCGGGTCGTACCGGGTCTGCGGCAGGTCGTCGGCGTAGAACGGGAGGTGCTTGCCGAACAGGTCGTTGGCCACCTCGCCGAAACCGAGGGTGACCCGGTCGACCATCTGCTGCCGGTCGACCGCGTACTTGAGCGCCTGGGCCACCCGCGGGTCGGTGAACGGTGCCTGGCTGCGCTTGAGCATCGCGCCGAAGTTGGGCCACTCCCACTTCGGCGGGGTGATCAACTGAATTTTGCCGTTGGCCCGTTCGGCCTTGCCGGCCACCAGCGAGATGCTCGCGGCGTAGTCGACCTGGCCTGCCTTGAGCGCGTTCAGCCGGGCGGTGCCGTCGGCGATGGAGACCAGCTCCAGCTCGTCCAGGTAGGGGCCCTCCGGCCCCCAGTAGTCGGGGTTGCGCTTGAGCAGCGCGCCCTGGCCGACCTTGTGCTGGGTCAGGATGTACGGGCCGCTGCCGGGCACGGCGGTGAAGTCCTTGGTGCCGTCCGGGATGACGAAGATGCCCTGGGTGAGGATCAGGTCCAGGCAGCCGTTCGGACGCTTCATCGGCAGCAGGAGGGTGCGGTCGTCCTTGCGCTGGGCTCCTGCGAGGTCGATGTCGGCGAGCAGCGGGGACTGGTTGGCCTTGGCGTCCATGTAGGTGCGCAGGGTGAACAGCACGTCGGCGGCGGTGAGTCTGCGGCCGTCGGTGAAGTGGACTCCGTCGCGTACCCGGAGGGTCCAGGCGGTGCCGTCGGCGTTGGGCTCGACACTCTCGGCGAGCTGCATCTGGGTGCGGCCGTCGGGGCCGACGACGCACAGCTCGTCGTAGACGACCCGGGCACGGACGTAGTCGATCGGCGTGTTGGCGGCCTTCGTCACGTCGCCGGTCTCGTTGCTGCCGCCGATGAACGCGGCCCGCATCCGACCGCCCTTCCTCGGGGTGCCACTCGCACTGCTCGCCGTGACGGGCTTCGCGTCCGATCCGCAGGCGGTGAGCAGCGCGGCTCCCGCGGCACCCGCCGAGATGCCCGCCGCGGCTCGCAGCAGTGTCCTTCTCGACACCGAGCGCCCTGACTCAGTCATGGATCCTCCTCTGTTCCCCGGCCGCGACTCATGGACCGTGACGGCGCGAGGAACGTATCCACCTGAAGCTGGTGGGATCTGCGCAGCTTTGAGCATCCCGGGCACCGTTGGCGCTCAGCAGTGAGCATACGGTCCGGACCGCAGCTGCCAGCCTGAGCGCATGGACAATCAACTGACAGAGCTGCCAAGCGACTTCGAGCGGGTGCTGTGCGTGGTCGCGCACCCGGACGACATGGAGTTCGGCTCGGCCGGCGCGGTCGCCGCCTGGACGGCGGCCGGCAAGCAGGTGGCCTACCTGCTGCTGACCCGGGGCGAGGCCGGCATCGACTCGATGGCCCCGGCCGAGGCGGCCCGGGTACGGGAGGAGGAGCAGCGCCGCAGCGCCGAGGTGGTCGGGGTGGACAGCGTGGAGTTCCTCGACCACCGGGACGGCACGGTGGAGTACGGCCCGGCGCTGCGCCGGGACATCGCGGCGGCGATCCGCCGGCACCGGCCGGAGCTGGTGGTGGGCTACAACCACCGGGAGAACACGTACACGGGCAAGTGGAACACCCCGGACCACCGCAACTGCGGGCTGGCGCTGCTGGACGCGGTCGGCGACGCGGGCAACCGCTGGATCTTCCCGGAGGCCGGCGAGCCCTGGGCCGGGGTGCGGTACGCGGCGATGGCGAGCTCTCCGGCGCCGACGCACGCCGTCGACGTCACGGACTCGGTGGACAAGGCGGTGGCCTCGCTGGAGGCCCACGGCAGCTATCTGGCCGCGCTGGGCGGCGGACGGCCGGTGGACGTGCGCACCCCGCTGACCGGCCTGTTCCGGGCCACCGGCGAACGGTTCGGCGGCCGGCTGTCGGTCGGCTTCGAGCTGGTGGTCGGCTGAGAGACGGCCTCGGGATCGCGGGCCGGATGCGCATGGCGGCGGCGTACGGCTTTGCAACGGCGGGCCGGATGCGCATGGCGGCGGCGTACGGCTTTGCAACGGCGGGCCGGATGCGCAATCTTGGCCAGGCACGGCGGCCCGCGGTCCCTAGGGTCGTCCCATGGCTGCTATCCCATACACGAAGTACGAGGACGTGGCACGGGCCCTGGAGTGGCTGACCGAGGCGTTCGGGTTCACCGAGCGGGAGCGCTTCGCCAACCCCGACGGGTCCGTGTTCCACGCGGAGATGCTGACCCCGGCCGGCGACCCGGTGTTCCTGGCCGGACCGGGCGGTGACTACCGTGCGCCGGCGAGCACCGGGTACCGCAGCGCGATGGTGTCGGTGGAAGTGCCGGACGTCGACGCGCAGTTCGCGCGGGCCGAGGCGGCGGGCGCCAAGCCGGTGTTCCCGCCGACCGACACCCCGCAGGGCATGCGGGTCTGCAAGGTGGAGGACCTCGAGGGCCACGAGTGGTTCTTCACCCGGCACTCGGCCGGCTGAGACCGCGCCGGGTCCGGTACGACCGAGCGGGCCGGGGGGACTCCCCGGCCCGCTTCATCGTCGTGCGGTGCCTCACCAGGCGACCGGGAGGGCCTCCAGGCTGTGGATGACCACGTTCTTCTTCCACACCAGCTCGGCCTCGGGCACCGCCAGCCGCAGCCCGGGGAACCGGCGGATCAGCGAGGCGAGGCCGATCTGCAGCTCCAGCCTGGCGAGTTGGGCGCCCACGCAGTGGTGGATGCCGTGTCCGAAGCTGGTGTGGGCGCCCGGCCTGCGGGTGATGTCGAAGGTGTCCGGGGCGTCCCAGACCTCGGCGTCGCGGTTGGCCGAGTTGGTGACTGCGATGACGCCCTCGCCGGTCCGGATCACCTCCCCACCGATCTTGACGTCCTCGGTGGCGACCCGGATCAGCCCGCCGGCCGCGCCGCCGGGGATGTAGCGCAGCAGTTCCTCGACGGCGTCGCCGATCCGTTCCGGCTCGGCCCGCAGCAGTGCCAGCTGCGCCGGGTTGCGCAGCAGCACCAGGACGGCGTTGGCCAGGCGGTTGGCGGTGGTCTCGTAGCCGGCCACGATCAGCCCGCCGGCGAAGGAGACCAACTCGCGCTCGGTGAGCCGGTCCTCGTTGTCGCGGGCCGCGATCAGCACGCCGAGCAGGTCGTCGGTGGGGTCGGCCCGGCGCTGCTCGACCATGCCGGCCAGGTAGCCGATCAACGCGTTGCGGGCGGCGACCGCGGCCTCCAGGGCGTCCGGGGAGGTCCGGAACATCAGGTCGGACCACTCCCGGAAGCGCGCCTGGTCGCGCTGCGGCACGCCGAGCAGGTCGCAGATGGTGGTGATGGGCAGCGGCCCGGCCAGGCCCGGTACCACGTCCGCCTCGGCGCCACCCTCCGCCATGGCGTCCAGCAGCCGGTCGACGGTGCGCTGGACACCCGGGCGCATCCCCGCGATACGGCGGGCGGTGAAGGCCGGGGCGACCAGTTTGCGCAGCCGGGTGTGGTCGGGCGCGTCCTTGCTGACGATCGACTCCGGATCGCCCTCGACGCCGGGCATGAACCGCGGCGCCCCGGGCCGGGTGGCGGCCTGCCGGCTGAACCGCGGGTCGCTGAAGACCGTCCGGACGTCCTCGTAGCGGGTCACGATCCAGGCCTGGTCGCCACTGGGCAGGGTCACCCGCACGGCAGGCTGCTCGGCCCGCAGGCGGGCGTACTCCGGCGACGGGTCGAGGGCCGACAGGATGGGGAACGGGAACTGCTGCGGGGTCTCCTGGCACGGGTCGGCAGGGCCCAGGTCCGAGTCAGGCCGGGTCACTCCGGCTCCCTTCTTCGGTCGGTGAGTGCGGGTAGTGGTCGTGGCGGCCGGGTGCGGTCACCAGGTGGCCGGCAGCGCGTGCACGCCGTGGACGAACATGTCGGTGCGGAACGGCACTTCGGTCAGCGGGACGGCCAACCGCAGCGTGGGCACCCTGGTGAACAGGGTGGACCAGAGCACCTGGAGCTGCAGCCGGGCCAGCAGCTGGCCCAGGCACTGGTGGAGTCCGAAGCCGAAGGCCAGGTGCTCGTTGCCCGCCCGGGTGAGGTCCAGCCGGTCGGGGTCGGAGAAGACGCTCTCGTCCCGGTTCGCCGAGGAGAGCACCACGACCACGCCCTCACCGGCCTTGATGGTCCGTCCGCCGACCTCGACGTCCTCCAGCGCCGCGCGGCGCAGGCCGTAGTCGATGACCGTCTGGTGGCGCAGCAGCTCCTCCACCGCGGCCGGCACCAGGTCCGGGTCGGCCCGCAGCGCGGCGAGCTGCTCGGGGTGCTGGAGCAGGGTGAGCGTGCCGATGCCGATCTGGTTGGCGATGGTCTCGAAGCCGGCGATCATCAACAGGGTGGCGATGCCGACCAGTTCGTCGTGGTCGATGCCGTCCTCGGCCATCCGGGCCGCGGCCCGGCTGAGCAGGTCGTCGGCGGGCTCCTGCCGCTTGCTGGTCACCAGGCGGTCCAGATAGCCGCGCAGTTCGTTGCGGACCACCTCGCGGCGGGCCGGCGGCGCCTGCTGGTCGCCGATCACCTGGGTGCAGCGCTGGAAGAACTCCCGGTCCTGGTAGGGGACTCCGAGGAGTTCGCAGATCACCAGGGTGGGCAGCGGCAGGGCGAGGACCCGGACCAGGTCGGCCGAGGTCCCCGCGGCGAGCATCTCGTCGATCAGCCCGTCCACGATCCCCTGGATCGCGGGCCTCAGGCGCTCCAACCGCTTGAGCCGGAACTCGCCCACTATGGTGCGCCGGAGCCGCCCGTGGTCCGGCGGGTCCATCCGGATGAAGGTTCCCGGGCCGGGCGGCCGTACGGTCATCCGGGCCGGGAACCCCTCACGGGAGAAGTCCGAGCTGAACCTCGGGTCCGCCAGTACCGCGCAGGCGTCGGCGTGCCGGGTGACCAGCCACACCTCGTTGCCGTCGAAGTCCAGGGTGGCCTTGGTGATCGGCTGCTCGCGCAGCCGGTGGTAGTCGGGCGCCGGATCCATCGGGCAGGTTCGCGGGATGGGGTACGACGACGGGCTCGTGGTGTCCAAGGGTCGCGTCCTGTTCGTCCGACGGGCGGCTGCCGGGCGGGTTGCCCGGCAGCCATCCTCACCGCCGTACGGTGACGCGTCTGCTCAACTTTGTGCTGGTGGAAGGCACGCTCTACCGGAAGTCGTAGTCGAGCCGGTAGGTCGCGTTGCCGGCCTCCTCGTGCGTGGCGGTGAAGCCGCCGCTGCCGGTGAGGCCGGCCAGCTCACCGGTGCCGGAACCGGGAACCACCGTCCAGCTGACCTCGGCGGTCGTGCCGGTCAGCTCTCCGGTGTGCTGGAGCACGAAGCTCCCGGAGCGGCCGCCGAGCCGACCCGTGATCTGCTCCAGGCCGACGAAGCTCGTCGACGTCTCGGACCGGTAGAACATCACGTACTCCTGCACCCCCTGGCCCTCGATGTCGCCGCTGTAGGAGTACTCGACGGCCGACCTGGTCAGCTTGCGGCCGTCGGCCTCGGTGAAGTCCTGCTCCTCCCAACTCTTGAGCGTGCGCGTACCGGTGGCGTTCGTGCTCATGAGTAGTCCTCTCCTTGACCGGATGTCGCGGGCGCACCCGTGCCGGGTGCCGGCTCGGCTCGCCCCCGGGCGCTCGTACCCGGCGTCGGCGCTCTCCCCCAGCCTAGGCGGCTGGGAGATGTCCTCCGCTCCGGCGCGCCGCCTAACCAGCATGCCCCGCAGAGCCGTTGTCCGCGAACCAGTCGCGCATTCCGCCCTCGATTCCCGCGACGTGACGCCACACCAGGCCGTCCTTGAGGACGTATGCGCCGAAGCCGAGCTCGCGTTCGCCGCGCACGCTCATCACGGCACGCACGAAGATGGTGTCCTCGCTGTGGGTGTACTCCAGCAGCCGCTCGTAGCGGGCGTCGATGTCCATGTACCGGCCGAAGGTCTCGCCGATCTCCTTGATGCCGTTCAGGATGCCCTGGAACCGGACCACCACCGCGTCCGGGTGGTAGGTCTCGATCAGCGCGGCGATGTCCTTCGTCTCCAGGCACTCGATCTGGCGGACGAAGATCGGGTGACAGGCCGACAGGTCCAGCTCCGACATGGTGACTCCTTCGTGGGTCGGTGGTGCTGACAGGGATGTGCGGTTGACCGGGTGGTGCTACGCCCTGCCCGGCGTGGTCGGCCGGCCGGGCCTAGGAGCGCGCGGGCACGCCCAACCGGTCGCGGACCAGCGCGAGCAGCTCACGCGGGTCCTGTCTCAGGTAGAAGTGGTCGCCGTCCAGCACCCGCAGCTCGAACGGTCCTCTGGTGGTGTCCCGCCAGCCGGCCATCTCGTCCGCGCCCACCTGCGGGTCGGCGCGGCCCACCACGGCGGACACCGGACAGCCCAACAGGCCCCCGGACAGCGGGACGTACGTCTCGTTCAGCTCGAAGTCGGCCCGCAGGACCGGGGCGAAGGCCCGTAGCAGCCCGGGGTGGGACAGCACCTCGGGCGGGGTGCCGCCCATCCGCCCGACGGCGGTGAGGAACTGCTCCTCCGGCAGCCGGTGCAGCGGATCCAGTCGGGCTGGCAGATGCGGGGCGCGACGGGCCGAGACGAACAGCTGCCGCGGCTCCCCCCAGCCCCGGGCGCCGAGTTCCCGGGCCGTCTCGTACGCGAGCACGGCGCCCAGGCTGTGCCCGAACAGCGCGAAGGGCCGGTCCAACATCGGGAGCAGCCCGTCACAGAGCCGGCCGACCACGTCGGCCACCCGGCGCAGCGGCCGTTCACGGGAGCGGCTCTCCCGGCCGGGCAGCAGGATCGGCGCGACGTCCAGGTCAGGTCCCAGCTTCCGCTGCCAGGAGCGGAATCCGGCGGGTCCGCCGCCGGCGTGCGCGAAGCAGAACAGTCGGGTGCCGGCATCGGGGGCCGCTGGCCCGCCCGCCGTCCACGGTCCGGTCACGGTGCTCCTCACTCCTCTCCTCCGCCGCTAGCAGCCGGCCAACAGGATGCTGGTCTCGATGCCCCCGAAGCCGAAGCCGTTGGAGAGCGCGTACCGGATGGCGGCGTGCTGCGCCGAGCGCCCGGCGAACCGCAGTCCGGCGTCGACGGGTCGGTACAGGTTGACGTTCGGGTGGACGAAGCCCGCCCGCATCTGGAGCACGGTGGCCACCGCCTCGATCACTCCGGCGGCGTGCAGGGTGTGGCCGGTCAGCGCCTTGGTGGCGTTGATCCACGGCCCGTCGGGCCGCTCTCCGAACACCGCGCGCAGCGCCTCGGCCTCGGTGCGGTCGCCCAGCTCGGAGGCGGTGCCGTGCGCGTTGACGTAACCGACCTGCTCGGGTTCGAGACCGGCCGTCCGCAGGGCGGCGGTCATCACCGCGCTCTCACCGTGCCGGTCGGGGTCGGCCTGGCTGTTGCCGTCCAGCCCGATCCCGTACCCGGCCAGCCGGGCGAGCGGCCGGGCACCGCGCCGCCGGACCGACTCCGTGCTCTCCAGCACCAGTGCGCCGCAGCCCTGTCCGAGCACGAAGCCGGTGCGCTCCGCGTCGAAGGGCCGGCAGACCTCGGCCGGATCCTCGCGGGCCCTGCCGTCGGCCATCGCACCCAGGTTGAACAGCGCCTGCCGTTCCAGCTCGGAGAGTTCGGCGCAGGCGCCGACCACCAGGCAGGCGTCGACCGCGTCCAGCGCGAGCAGCCGTGCCGCGGTGATGATGCCGACGTTGCCGCTGGCCGAGGCGCCGCCGACGGTGCAGCCCTCACCGGTGATGCCCAGCACCTCGCTCAGCACGCCCAGGTGGTCGCTGTCCAGCAGGTGCAGCGCCGCCCGGGCCGGGACGTGGGAGCGGCCGCGCCGCAGTCTCGGGTACAGGCTCTCGGCGTAGCCGGCGGTGAGGTTGTGGCCGGCCACCACCAGGCCGATCCGCTCCGGTGGCGGGCCGTCGGTCTCCAGGCCGGCCTGCTGCCAGGCGGCGAGTGCGGTGAGCAGCGCCGTCCGCACCCCCATCGGTGCCCGGGCCGCCGTCCGCACCGCCCTGGCGTGCCGCCCCGGCACGAGGCCGGGCAGCGCGTCGAGTTCCGCCGGCAGGTCCGGGATCGTCAGCCGGGCGGCGACGGCGCTCTGACCGGCCTGGGCGGACGGCAGCCGGGTGATGCCGCTGCGCCCGGCCCGCAGCGCCTCGGTGAATCCGGCCAGGTCAGTGGCGAGGGCGGTGCGCACCGCCATGCCGGTGATGACGGCGGGCTTCACGGGCGGTGCGCCCGGAGCAACTCGACCAGGGCGCCGATGTGCGGGAGTCCGTGGAACTCGGGCACCGGGACGTCGATGCCCAGGTCCTCCAGGACCAGGGTGACCACCTCGGCCCGGTCGATGCTGTTGCAGCCGAGATCGGCCATCGACACCTCGGGGGTGACCTCGGCCGGGTCGATCTCGGGCACCACGGCGACGATGTGCCGCCGTACCGTCTCGAAGAGCAGCTGTTCGTCCATCGCTCGTCCTCTCGGCGCCCGGTCAGCGCCAGTCGTAGCGCCGGTGGTGGTTCTCCACCCCGGTGAGCACCAGCAGTTCGCCGGGGTGTGCGGCCCGGTCCGCGAAGTCCCACCAGTCCTCGGGGTCCACCCGGCGGTCGCGCTCGGGGACGAGGCAGCGCCGGGTCTCCTTGAGCAGGCGGGTGTACTCCTCGAAGCCGACCGCCCGGCGGGCCGCAAGCCGTTCGGCGATCCGCATCCGGCCGAGCTCCGGCCCGGCCTCGGGAGCCACCACCCCGCTCAGGAACTCGGACGCGCAGCCGGAACCGTACGAGAACAGGCCGACCCGCTCGGGCCGTTGGACGGGTGCCCGGTCGATCGTGGAGGCCAGCGCCAGGTAGACCGACCCGGAGCAGAGGTTGCCGACCACCTGCGGGTAGGCCAGCGACGGCGCGACCCGCCGGGCGAAGTCGGCCTCGACGGCCTCGGCGCCGACCGCGGTGTGCTCGCGCATCATCTTGCGGTGCCCGGCCTTCACCAGGCCGGCGAACGGGGTGTGCAGCACCAGCCGGTCGAAGGTGGTGGCGAAGTCGGCGCCCTCCACCCGGTCCGCGTAGTCGGCGAAGCTCCGGGTGAGGCAGTCCAGGTAGGCGAAGAGCGAGCGGTCGGCGTCGGCGATGTCCAGGGTCGGCTCGGGCCGCGCCGAGTCCAGGGTCTCGTAGCTGTGCAGGCCGTACGCCCCGGGGTCGATGGCCAGGATCCGCGGCTGGTCACCGAGCAGCACGGCGGCCGCCCCGTGGCCGGTGGCGGCCTCGGCGTACTGCGCGTACTCGTCGACCACCGCGACGTCGGTGGCGATCACCAGCGCCCTCGCCCCGGGCGAGTGGCCGGACGCCAGCCAGCCGGCGGCGAGCTGCACCATGCCGGTGGCGGCGTAGCAGGCCTGCTTGGCCTCCAGCACCCGGCAGCTGCGGGACAGGCCCAGGTGTTCGTGGACGTAGGAGGCGACCGACTTGCTGTAGTCGACCCCGGACTCGGTGGAGGTGACGAGCAGTTCGATCCGGGCGCGCTCCCCCGGGGTCAGGGCGTCCACCAGGGGCTTGGCGGCGTTGACGGCGTTGGTGACCGGGTCCTCGAACGGCAGGCCGACGGAGCGACGCTCCATCATCAGGTTGGCGAGGCGGTCGTGGTCGAGTCCCCGGCCGTCGAACAGCTCGGTGAGCGCGATACCGGCCAGCCCGGCGTACACGTTGAGCCACTCGATGCCGATCATGCGCGCCTCGCCCGGGCCAGGTGGTCGATGAGGTGGTCGATGTCCGGGATGGCGCTGAAGGCCGACAGCGGCTCGTCGATGCCCAGCCGCCGGGTGACGGTCAGGATGATCTCGATCCGGTCGACCGAGTCGGCGCCCAGGTCCCGCAGGTGGCGGTTGCCGGTGATCTCCGCCGCCGGGAGGGTCGGCAGGATCTCCCCGATCGCCTCCCGCAGCGCCAGTTCGGCCGCTGACCTGGCCTCGCGGCCCACGGTGTCGTTCACTGCCCCTCCTCCTCGGGCTGCCGGTACACCCGCTGGGTGCTGACGGCGATCAGATTTCCGGTCGTTGCGTCCCGGATCACGACGTCGAACAACTCCTCGGCCCTGTCGGCCGTCCGGGCCCGTACGGTCACGCCGAGCTCCAACTCGGTGTCCGGGTCGGCGTTCTGGGCGTAGCACAGCTGCTGGTCGACCACCCGGCGGCGCAGGAAGGCGCCGTCGTCCCGCCCGAGCGCACGCCACTGGCACAGCACCGCCTGGTCCACGAAGGAGAAGTAGGAGGCGAAGTAGACGAGTCCGACGCCGTTGAGGTCACGGGTGATGTCGATCCGGTAGCGGGTGGTGAAGCCCTCGGCGACGGGGGTGTACTCCTCGGGCGGCTCGTCGCAGAAGCTGAGGGTCTGCCGGGCCCTGCCGTACGCCCGGCGCGGCGAGTACTCCTCGGGCAACGCCGGCAGCCGGCGGTGCCTGAAGTCCGCCGGAGAGGCCGGCACCAGGCCCTGGTTGGAGCCGGCCCGGCGGCGGCTGACCCAGCGGTTGAAGTTCTCCACGTGCAGTTCCCCGGGCGCCGGGCCCCGGTAGAACTCCGCCGCGGTGAGCGGGCGCCCGGGGTCGGCGGCCGACGCGGCCGCGATCCGGTGGATCGTCAGTACCGACTCGCTGCCGAAGTCGAACGAGCGCGAGGTGACGTCCAGCACGTCGCCGAAGCTGACGCTGCGCAGGTGGAAGTCCCTGCTGCCGCGCACCCGGTAGTAGTAGAAGGCCAGGTAGGCGGGGCTGCCGTCGGCGCCGCGGGCGCCGAGTACGTCGGTCCCGCAGAGCGTGCCGACCGTCTCCCAGGTCCAGTCGCCGATCTGGCCGAGGAAGAGCGAGTTGTGTCCGCACATCGCGGGGCTGACGGTGACCCGGCGGCGGAGCGTGCCCGCGTCCGGCGGCTGCGGGCCGGTACCGTCGGACGGGGCGGTGCCGTCGGCCGGGGCGGTCTGGTACGTCATCGGTTCTCCTGCCGGCCGGTCGCGTCGATCTCCGCCAGGAAGTCGGCGAGGACCCGGTTGAACCGCTCGGCCGAGGTGAGGCTGGGAAAGTGGCCGGCGTCCTCGAACTCGGCGTAGCGGACGTCGGGGAGCGTGCCGTGCAGCAGGTGGCCGGTCCGCAGCGGGACGACGGTGTCGTGCCGGCCGTGCACGATCAGGGCCGGCACGGCCAGGGTGGCGAGCTGCGACAGCAGGTCCCGCGAGGCGTCGAACTCGTCCAGGTAGCGCAGACCGATCCGGGCGTCCAGACTCTCGCAGCGCAGCAGCAGCTCCTCGAACTCGCCGCGGGCTGTCGCCAGTTGCTCGCTTCCGGTCCGGGCCAGCAGGTGGTCGAAGTCCTCCCGGGCCACCAGTGCCAGCCGGTTCATCTCACCCCGGCGGTTGCCCACCTTGTACGAGCCGCCGATCAGGGTCACCGAGGCGACCTCGCGCGGGTGCCGCAGCGCCAGCGTGAGCGCGGGCAGCGTGCCGAACGAGGCGCCGGCCAGGTGCACCGGCTCCCGCACGTCCAGCGCGTCCAGGGTGCGGCGCAGCAGTTCGGCCATGCCCTCCACGGACAGGTCGGCGGCGGCCGTGGTGGCCCCGACACCCGAGTGGTGCACCGAGATCACCCGGTGCCGGTCGGCCAGGCCCGCGAACTGCGGGCCGAAGAAGCCCGCCCCGATGTTGAACGGGTGCACCAGGACCAGCGGGGTGCCCTCGCCCGCCTCGAACACCTCGACCTCGCCGTCGCTGAACCCGAGCAGGCGCCGCCGGACGGCCGGCTGGTACTCGGTCAGCACCGCGTGGTTCTGGCTCAGTGGCCGGTGTCCCTCGTCCATCGCGGCCCGGACGTCGGCCGGGATGGCGGCGGCGGGATGGTAGGTGGCGGTCGCCGGGTGGTGCGCGGCGGCCCGGGCGTCGACCGGGACCAGCTCGGGGGCCGGACCGGCGTCCCGCAGGCAGGCCGCCAGCCGGCGCCCGGCCTCCTCGGCCCGGCGGACCCCCAGGCCCACCGGCACCGCGAACCGGATCAGCCCCTGGCTCTCCGGGCCGACCGCCAGGTGGGGCGCACCGCGGACACCGGTGTGCCGGTAGATCCACGCGAGCCAGCCGGCCACCCGGTGCGGTCGTCCCGCCTCGCCCGGCAGCCGGGCGGTGTCGAGCAGGACGCAGTGGCCGCCCGACGCGGACACCGGCAGACCGGCCGCCGCGAGCGGCGCGTGCAGGGCCCGGACGGCCGCCATCCGCTCGGTGACTTCGGCGGCGGCCCGCTCGCGGTCGGCCAGCGCGGTGGCGATCAGCCGGCGCTGGGTCAGGCCCGGTTCTGCGCCCCGCTGGAGGACGTCCTCGGCCAGCCGCTCGGCCAGCTCGGGATCGTCGGTGGCCACCACGCCGCCGACGTCGATGCCGAAGTCCTTGGAGAGGCCGAGCGTGACGGTGTCGGCGAGGGAGAGGATCTCCTCGGCCACCTCCCACAGGCTCCGGCCCGTCTCACCGGCCTCGTACTCGGCGACGAAGGCCGCGTTCTCCAGCACCCGGGTGGCGTCCAGGACCAGCGGTACGCCGTGGGCGTCCGCGCTCCGCCTGATCAGCCGCAGGTTGGCGAGCGAGAGCGGGCGGCCGCCGAGTGCGTTGGTGCTGGTCTCCACACAGACGAAGGACACCTTGCCCGGGTTGGCGGCGAGCGTCCGCGCCAGCGCCTCGACGTCCAGGTCGCCCCAGGACGGCGTCCGGCCGTCCACCGCGTCGGCGGCCGGTACCGGCAGCGGGGTGAAACCGTGGTCGAGCTGGTTGATCGCCCAGGTGGGGAACAGCGCGTTCTGCACCACGAATCCGCGCCGGCGCGGCCACGCCCGGCAGAGCATCGCCTCGGCCGACCGTCCGCGCACGGTCGCCACCGCGTACCGGAACGGCAGCAGGGCCGCGAGGTCCGGCTCCGTACCCGAGGCGGCGTCGGTCCGGGCACGCAATGCTGCCATGCCCTCGGCGACGAACGGTGTGTCGAGCTCCGTCCAGGAGTCGGTGACCAGGTCGAAGTCGGCCTCGACGGACGGGAGCAGCAGCGGGTTGTGGCCGGTGGCGGCAAGCCGCCGCTCTCGCGTGCGGACGGCGTTGGGCGTGGCGGGGATGGTGGGTTTGGCGGGGGTGATGAGGGCTGCGGGAGTGGCGGGGGCTGCGGGAGTGGCGGGGGCTGCGGGAGTGGCGGGCGTAGCCAGGGCGTCGGGTTCGACGGACTGCGGCTGCGGTACCTCGGGGTTGGCGATCATCAGGATGATCTCGCCGATGTCCGTCGGTTCGCCGTCGGCCGGTCGACACAGGTAGATCGGCAGGTTGACGGGCCGGAACTTGTTCTTGAAGCGGAAGTTCCCCTCCCCGGTGAAGACCCCGGTGGAGCGCAGCTCCGCGAGCGCCCGCTCGGCCACCGGATCGGCGTTGGCCGAAGCGCCGAGCCGCACGCCCAGACTCGCCCCGAAGCTGAACATGGTGCAACCCTCGTCCGCGAGCAGCCGGACGATCCGGGTGATCGTGTACTCGAGTCCGCCCATCGGCAGGTCCTCGGCGTAGAACTCCAGGTCCAGCAGGTACCCGGGCTCGGAGGGGATGCGTGTCACGATCACCGCGCAGCGCAGCTCCTCGCCAGTGTGGGTCAAGAACATCCGGTGCCGCTCGCCGAGCACCCCGCGCCGGATCTCCTCCCGGACGGTGGACACGTACGGGTTCACCATGTCCTTGGTGGCGCACCAGCGGTCGATCAGCTCCGCGATCCGGGAGTCGGTGGCCGGTTCGGAGCCCACCCGGTACTCGGCCGTTCCCGCTCCGGGCACCCGCTCGAACCGCTGCACCATGTAGCGGAGTTTCTGCTTCTGGGTACCCGCGAGGGTGAAGTCCCGGATGTTCTCCATCCGTTGGACGGCCCCGAACGGCGTGGCCGAGTAGGGGCGGCCGTCCACCTCCGTCAGCCGGACCATGGACAGCAGGTTGGGCCGCAGGCCGTGGCGGGCGGCGTGCTCGCTGTACTCGCGGGTCAGCCCGGGCAGGTCCGCCTCGGATCCGACGTAGCTCCAGGCCAGGACCGAGCCCGTTCGCTGGGAGAAGTTGAAGTACGCGGTGCGGGCCGAACCCAGGAAGACCAGGGGTGCGATGTCCCGCCCCGGCAGGCCGCCCTCCTTGGCGTGGCGGAGGTCCAGCTCGGCCAGCACCGCGGCGATTTCGGGCTGCTCGCCGAGTTCGCGCTTGCGTACCACCAGCGGGCCCGGCTGGTCGACGCCCGCGGGCCGGCCGGCGGCGAGGTCCGGGGCCGGGGGTGCCGCCTCCGCCGGGTCGACCGCCGCCTCGGCCGCCAGCAGCTCGGCGGTACCGGGACCGTGGAGTGCGACCAGGTGCCCGGCGAGCGCGCTGACGGTGGGGTGGTCGAACAGCAGGGTCTTGCGCTGCGCGCCGAACCGGCGTTCCAGCACCGCGACCACCCTCAGCATGTCGAAGGAGGTGAAGCCCTGGTCGGCGAAGTCCGAGCCGGGCTCGACGGACCGGCCCACGGTCCGCCCGATCAGCCGGCTGAGCGCCTCGGCCTCCGGCCCCGGCCCTCCGGCCGGGAGGGGGCCGGCGGGCGGAACCGACGCCACGGGTGGAGCCGGGGACGGTACCGGCACCGGTGCCGCTGCCACCGCGGGGGCCTGAGGGAGCACCGCGCCGAGGGCCGCGGCCACATGGGCCGTCAGACGGTCGACGGAGTCCTGTTCGTAGAGCTCCGCCGCTTTCAGGTCCAGGCCGTAGGCCTCGTTGAGCCTGTGGACCAGATCCATCCGGAAGATCGAGTCCAGCCCGAGGTCGCCGAACGGCCGGTCGTGCGACAGTTCCCGCTCCGGGGTGCCGAGGATCTCGGAGAGGCCGGCGAGCACGGTACGGCGGACCTCGGTGACCACCTCGCCCCCCCACACGTGCACGATCGCGGGTACCTCAGCCACGGACACCGCAGTTGACGTTACGTCAGACAAGGACTGCACACGAGTCGGCACGGTCGGCAGGCCGTCGAGGGGGGCCAGCCTCACCCGCTCCCGTTGCTGCTGCGGCGCGGGAGTCCGCGCCGCGCGGACGGTTGATGGCGCTTCGATGGTGACCTCCGGGTCGGGTGCCGGTGCGCCGGGGGCGAACCAGTGACGGGTTCCGTTGAGCGGGATGCCGGGCAGCGGGGTGCGCCGCGGCGGCCGGTCGGTCCACAGCCGCGCCCAGTCGACGGAGCGGCCGCCGACCCACTCGCGGGCCAGTCCGTCCAGATCGCCGTAGGCCGTGGCCGGCCCGTCCGCACGCGCGGCGCCGAGGTGTCCGCCGGGCACCGACTCGCCCCGGGCCAGCGAGGTCAGCGCGCGGACCAGCTCCGCACGGTCCTCGACCACCACCGCGAACCGCTCCGGCCACTCCTCGCGGCCGGTCTGGAGGGTGCGGGCGACCTCCGCCAGGCCCGGCGCCCCGCGCTCCAGGCGCCGGACGAGCCTGGCGGCGTAGCCGGCCAGCTGTTCGCGCGTCGGTGCCGACACGGCCACCAGCTGCGGACCGTGGCCCTCCACCGCGGGCTGCGGGCGGTAGGACTCCAGCACCACATGCGCGTTAGTCCCGCCGAAGCCGAAGGAACTGACACCCGCGCAGCGCGACTTCACACCGTCGGCCCCGGCCGGGGCGTCCCAGTCGGTGAGTTCGGTGCCGATCCGCAGCGGTGTGCCGTCCAGCCTGATGTGCGGGTTCGGATTTTCGAGGTGGAGGTGCGGGGGAAGTTGGCCGTGTTCCATGCCGAGCAGCACCTTGAGCACCCCGGCGATGCCCGCGGCGGCCTCCAGATGGCCGATGTTGGTCTTCACCGAGCCGAGCACGGTGTACGGCCGGTTCGGCAACTCCCGCCCCAGGTCGGCGTAGAGGGTGGTGAGGGCACGCTTCACACCCTCGACCTCCACCGGGTCGCCCAGGCTGGTACCGGTGCCGTGCGCCTCCAGGTAGCCCAGCCGGTCCGGGTCGGTGCCCGCCGAGCGGTGCGCCTGGACCAGGACCCGCGCCTGCGCCTCCGGGTTGGGCGCGGTGAGGGAATTGGCTCGCCCGCCGTGGCCCACGGCCGTTCCGGTGACGAGCCCGTACACGTGGTCGCCGTCGGCCAGCGCGCGGTCGAGCGGCTTCAGCAGGACCACCCCGCAGCCCTCGCCGCGGACGTATCCGTCGGCGGCCGCGTCGAAGGTCCGGCAGCGGCCGTCGGCACTGAGCATCCCGGACTGCTGGAAGGCGGTGAACAGGGCCGGGCTGAGCAGCGCGCTGACCCCGCCCGCGAGGGCCTGCTCGCACTCCCCCGCGGCCAACGCGCGCACCGCGCGGTGGATGGCGACCAGCGAGCTCGAACACGCGGTGTCCACCGACTCGCTGGGCCCGCGCAGATCCATCAGGTACGAGACCCGGTTGGCCAGCACGGCGTGGGCGACGCCGGTCGCGGTGTGGGCCTCGACCCGGGCGCCGTCCCTGCCGAGCAGGTCGGCGTAGTCGGAGGTGGACACGCCCGCGAACAGGGCGGTGGCCGTGCCCGCCAGGTCGGCGGGACGGTAGCCGGCGTCCCAGACCGCCCGCCACGCGGTCTCCAGGAACAGCCGCTGCTGCGGGTCCATCATGGCGGCCTCGCGCGGGGCGATACCGAAGAACCCCGCATCGAAGCGGTCGATCCCGTTCAGGAAGCCGCCGCGGAATCCCTCCGCCCCGGCGGCGGCCCGCAGTTCGGTCCGGTCCTCGGGTACCGCCGTCACCAGGTCGTGCCCGGCCGCCAGGTGCTCCCAGAACTCCTCGGTGTCGGCGGACCCGGGCAGCACCCCGGCCATCCCCACCACGGCGACCTCGAACCGCCCGGAGCGCACCGCCGGCGCCTGGCGGCCGGGCGTCCGCCCTGGCCGTTCGGTCCGGTGGACGGTCGGCTCGGGCTTCTGCCCTTCGGCGGGTGCGGGCTCGGGGTCTGCCGCAGGCTCGGACTCCGCCGACGGACTGTGCCGCGCCGCCACCTCAACGGCGTGGTGCCGGCCGAGGTAGGCCGCGAAGGAGACCAGGTCCGGGCACTCGAACAGGACGGTGGGCAACAGGTCCAGGCCGTAGTGCTCGTTGACCTTGATGATCAACTCGGTCAGTGTGATCGAGTCGAACCCCAGCTCGAGCAACTGCTCACCGGGGTCGACCTCGGCAGGGTCGACCAGCAGGAAATCGGCTGCCATGGCACGGAGTTCACGCTCCACCGCCTCGATGTCCGGCGTGGCCGAGCCGATTGGGCCCCCGGACGTCCCGGCGGCACTTCCCACTCCCCCGGGCGCGGCTGCCTCCTCGAGTACCTCGGTCGGCTCGGGCGGGACCGCATCGCCCCCGGCCGGACGAGCAGCCCGCTGCACCACCGAGACCCGGGTCTGCGGGCCCGCCGCCAGCAGCTCGAAGGCCCGCAGACCGCCGGCCGTGCTCAACGGAACCATGCCCCAACGCCGTTCCAGGAGTTCCCTCGTCGCGCCGTCGACGGTGATGCCGCCCTCCTCCCACAGCGGCCAGCCGATCGAGACGGTACGGCCGGAGCAGAGGCCGGCTTGCTGCCGCTGCGCCCGCAGCTCGGCGAACTCGTCGAGGAAGGCGTTGGCATAGGCGTAGTCCACCTGGCCCGGGTTGCCACTGCGGGCCACCACCGAGGAGAACAGCACGAAGAAGTCCAGCGGCTGGTCCGCCGTCAGCTCGTCCAGGGCCATCGATCCGAACGCCTTGGGCGCGAGCACCGCGTCGAGGCCGGCCCGGCGCTTGGTGACCGCGCGGGCGTCCCTGGTGACCCCCGCCGCGTGCACCACCCCGCTCAGCGGCCCGTGCTCGTCCGTGACGGCGGCGACGAGCTCACGGACCTCCTGGGGCCGGGAGACGTCGGCGCGCAGATGGCGGACGGTGCTGCCGTTCCGGGACAGCTCGGCCAGCAGCGCGAGTTGCCCGCCGTCCGGTTCCGAACGGCCGGTCAGGACCACGGTGACCGGACCGGCCTGGACCAGCCGGCGGGCCACCAGCAGGCCCAGCGCGCCGAGCCCGCCGGTGACCAGGTAGGTGCCGCCGGGCCGCAGCCGCAGGGGCTCGGTCCCGTCCGGCGTGAACTCGGCCATCCCGACGAGTTGCCGCTCACCGGAGCGGTAACGGACGTCCTCGGCCGTGCCGGGACGGCAGGCGAGCAGCTCGCCGGCCAAGCGGTCGGCGAGCAGCGGCGGTTCGGCCAGGGCCTCGGCGCCCTCGAAGGCGACCCGGGCCGCGCCGAGCCGGCTGTGCTCCAGGGCCAGGCTGCGCAGGGCGGCACCGAGCGCGGCATCGACCGGGCGGGAGACCGGGGTGGGTGCCGGATAGCCGTACACCACCCGGAGGTCGCGCGGGCCCGTCTCCCGGGCCAGCAGCGCGGTCAGCAGGGAGAGCGGTGCGTGGAACCCGGCTTCGAGGTCGGCCGGGAGCGCGGCCGTGCCGTACTCCGCGGCGCCCTCGGAGGCGTACCAGACCACGGCATCGGGCGCACCGGCACCGTCCGCGAGCTCGGCCACCAGCCGGGCGCACTGTTCGGGGTCGGAGAGCGCCAGCCGGTAGCCGCCGGTGGCGGTGCGGCCGAAGACCGTTCCCGGGACGACCGGGATGACCACCGGAACAACCGTGACCGAATGCTCGGCCAGCCGCTCCGTCAGCCCCTCGGCCAGTTCGGCGGCCGACGCGGTGTCCTCCGCGACCAGGAGGACGGTGCGCGGGACCGCGCCCTCCGGCATCGGCAGCGGGGCCGCCTCCCAGACCGGCCGGGAGTACTCGACCCGGGCCAACTCCTGCTCCGGCACCGGCACCTGCTCCGGCACCGGCTGCGCTGCGGCCGGCCTCGCGGGGCCCGGGAGCCAGTGCCGGGTGCGGTCGAACGGGTAGGTGGGGAAGGCCGCCCGGCGCGGGCGCGGGCCCTGCCACAGCCGCCGCCAGTCCACCTCGGCGCCCGTCACCCAGGCGCGGGCGGCCTCGGTCGGGTCGTCGCCCTCCCAGGACGGCGGATCTCCGCGCCGCACGGTACCGCGCAGCAGCCCGTCCGGCTGCCCTCCGTCGGCGAAGGCCCGTAGGGACGCGGCGAGTTGGTCCGTTCCGGTGGCCGGCACGGCCAGCCGCTCGGCCATCTCCCGCCGCCCGGTCTGGCTGGTCCACGCCAGCTCGCGCAGCATGGCGCCGTCCGGGGCCTCCGCCAGCCGGTCCGCGACCCGCCCGGCGAGGACGGCGAGCCGTTCGGGGGTCCGTGCGGAGAGCAGGAACACCTGCCGGCCGCCGGCCGGCTCACCCGCCGGCTCCGGCTCGCGCCGGTCCCGGTACTCCTCCAGCACCAGGTGGACGTTGGCACCCCCGGCGCCGAAGGAGCTGACACCGGCCCGGCGCGGACACTCGGCCAGGACACCGTCCTGCTCCAGCGTGGGCCGGTGCCACGGGGCCAGCGCGGTCTGCGGCCGGAACGGCGACTTCTCGAAGCCGATCCTCGGGTTGGCCCGGTCGAGGTTGACGCTCGGGTACAGCCGGCCCTCCTTCAGCTGGAGCAGCACCTTGGTCAGCCCGGCGATGCCGGCCGCGCCCTCCAGATGGCCGATGTTGGACTTCACCGAGCCGACCGGGACCGTCCGCCCGGCGACACCGTCCTCCGTGGCGCCGCCGAACGCCCGGGTGAGGCCGGCGATCTCGATCGGGTCGCCGAGGCCCGTTCCGGTGCCGTGCGCCTCGACGTAGGAGACGGTCCGGGGGTCCACGCCGGCGCGGCGCAGCGACTCACCGATCAGTTCGGCCTGGGCGTTGGGGTTGGGCACCGTGTATCCGCTGGTCCTGCCGCCCGCGTTCGTCCAGCCGCCCCGGATGACGGCCCAGATCCGGTCACCGTCGCGCTCGGCGTCCGCCAGCGGTTTCAGCAGCACCGCGCCGACGCCCTCACCCGGCACGTAGCCGTCGGCATCGGCGTCGAACGGGCGGCAACCGGGCCCGCCTGCCAGCATGTTCCGGCTGGACAGCGCCACCAGGTGCGCCGGGTGGAGGATCAGGTTCACCCCGCCGGCGACGGCCATCCGGCACTCGCCGCGGCGGATGCTCTCGCAGGCCAGGTGGACGGCCATCAGCGAGGAGGAGCAGGCCGAGTCGACGGCCATGCTCGGACCGGTCAGGTCGAACACATGGCTGACCCGGTTGGCCACCGACCAGTACGCCGAGTGGGCGCCGGTGAACTCGCCCCGGCTCCACCCCTCGGCGGCGAGCTGGCCGTACGACCCGTACATCAGGCCGGCGAAGACACCGGTCTCCGGCACCCTGGTGTGCTCGCCGAGGTAGCCGCTCTCCTCGAGCAGGTTCCAGCAGGTCTCCAGGAAGAGCCGTTCCTGCGGGTCGATCGAGCCCGCCTCGCGCGGCAGGATGCCGAAGAGTTGGGGGTCGAAGGCGTCGACGTCCGTCAGGAAGCCCGCCCATCGGCCGTAGCTGCGGTTGGGCTGGCCGCGGCGGGCGTCGAAGTACTCGCGCCAGTCCCAGCGGTCGGCCGGTACCTCGGTGACGCAGTTGACCCCGGCCGCCAGGTTGCGGGCGAAGGCGGCCAGGTCCGGCGAGCCCGGGTAGCGGCCGGCGACCCCCACGACGGCGATTCCGGCACCGGCGGGCACCGGCTCGACCGCCGGGGCCGTGGGCTCCGCAGACGTGGCCGGGGCGGAGCTGGCCGGAGCCATGGGCTCCGCGGAGCTGGCCGGGGCGGAGGGCTGCGCAGAGGCGGCCGGCGCCGTCGAAGTGGTCGGCACCGCCGAGGCGGTGGCGTGCTCCGGGCCGATGGCCTCCTCCTGGTCGGCGGCCGTGAGCGGGGCGAGCCGGTCGCCGTGCACGGCCGTCAGGTGTTCGGCGAGCCGTTCGATCGTCAGGTGTTCGAAGAGCAGGGTCGCCGGGAGTTCGCCCAGGTCCCGGGAGAGCCGATCGACGATCTCCGCACCGATCAGCGAGTCGACCCCGAAGGTCTCGAACGTCTCGCGGTCGGTCAGCTCGTCCTCTGCGCACTTGAGCACCTCGGCGAAGATCCGCCGCAGGTAGCGGCGGGTACCGGGCCGCACGTCCGGGGTGCTCTCCGGGACCCCGGCGGCGAGCGGAACGCCGGTGACCGCCCCGGCGGTGAGCGGAGCGCCGGTGAGCGGCATGCCGTGCTCGGCCAGGCGGGCCGGGTCCGCCTTGATGACCAGCAGCTGACCGAGTCCGGAGGAGATCGCGCGGGCCAGGGCGGGCACGCCGTCCTCCGGCTCGATCGAACCGACGCCGAGTCCGGCGAAGGACCGGTGGTAGCGCTCCCGGGCGACGGCGCCGACGCTCCCCCAGAAGCCCCAGTTCACCACCGACACCGGGAAGTCGTACCGCCGCCGCGCGTTCCAGGCGAGGGCGTCCTCGAGGGTAGCCGCCGCCGCGTAGTTGGCCTGGCCCGGCGAGGCGACGAAGGACGCGGCGGAGGAGAAGAACACGCAGAAGTCCGGCCGCTCCCCCGCCAGGGCGTCGAGCAGCGCCGCCGCACCGGCCGACTTCGGCGTGATCACCCGGCCGAACTCGTCCTCGGTCATCCGCGCGAACGGCACGTCGCACAGCTCGCCCGCCGCGTGCAGGACCCCGTTCAGCGCGCCGAACGACTCCCTGGCCTGCGCCACCGCGGCCCGGACGGCCACCGGATCGGCGGTGTCACCGGACACGTACCGGATCTCGCCGCCGAGTCGGGCGATCTCCGCCAGCCCCTCGGCCACCTCGGGGTGGTCGGCCGGCCGGCGGCCGAGCCAGACCAGCCCGGCCCGGTGGTCGGCGGCCAGCCGCCGGCTCACCGCACGACCCAGGCCGCCGCTCCCGCCGACCACCAGATAGCTGCCGCCGTCCCGGAAGGGGGTCGGCCCGTCCTGCTCGGGAACGGGCCGGAAGCGCCGGAGGTAGCGCCGCCCCTCCCGCCAGGCCACCACCGGGTGCGTGGCGTCCTCGGCCACGATCCGGTCGGCCTGGGTCGTGACGTCCTCCGGGTCGGCGCCGCCGAGGTCGAGGCAACCGACCTCCCAGTGCGGGTACTCCGCGGCCAGGCTCCGGATCAGGCCCGGCAGGCCAGCGCCGCACGTTTCGACCTCGTCCGCCTCCCTCACCGGCAGTACCCCGTAGACGACTTGACGGACCGTCAGCTCGCGGTCCGACTGCCCGGCCCGGATCAGCTGCTTGAGCAGGCGGAAGGCGGCCGTGGTGACCGGATCGCCGGCCGGCCCGGTGACCGCCGGACCGGCCGGCGGACCGGCCAGGACGTAGAGCACGTCGAACGGCCCGGGCGCGCGCTCGGCGCCGTCCAGCGGGATGCGGACCACCTCGTCGGCGGAGTGCCTGGCCGCCAGCGCGTCGGCCAGCGGACCGGCGGTGGCCGTGTGGGCGAGCGCCACCCGGCGGCCGCCGACTGCGGCCGGGCGCGGGGCGAGCGGGCGCGGGGCGGGCGGGTCTGCGGCCTGCCACTCCGGCCGGCAGACCAGCAACCGGTGTGCCCCGGTACCACCCGCGTCCGGTCGGGGCCCGAGCGTCATCTCGGCCCGGGCGGCCGGCACCGTGATGGTACGGCCGGAGCCGGTGATCCAGTGCGAGGTACGGGCGAAGGGGTGGCCGGGCAGCGGGACGTGCCGGGCGGGCCGGTCCCGATGCAGCGCCTGCCAGTCGACCTCCCGTCCGGCCAGGAAGTCCTCGGCGAGCCGGTGCAGCCGGGAACCGTACCGGTCGAGCGTGGGCCGGCCACCCGCCGACAGCAGTCCGGCCTGCTCCCGCAACTCCGCGAGGTCACGCACCACGAACGCGGCCCGCACCGGGAAGTGCGCCCGGCGAAGGCTCAGCGTCCGGGCGACGTCGCCCAGATCGTGCTCCTCGGTCAGCTGCCCGGCCAGCTCCCGGACCAGCGTGTGCAGCGCGTCCGGCGTCCGCGCCGAGAGCGGCAGCAGTACGGCCTCCGTGCTTCCGGGCCGCTCCGCCGCGGCGGGGCGGGCGGGCGCCTCGGCCAGTACGGCGTGCGCGTTGGTCCCGCTGAAGCCGAAGCTGCTCACGGTGCCGATCCGGACACCCGAAGGTCCCGGTCGCCAGGGTGTGGGCTCGGTGACGACGCGGATCGGCACCGCCGGGTCGATCTCCGGGTTGGTCTCGCGGTAGTTCAGCGACGGGGGTATCTCGCCGTGGTGGAGGCCGAGCACCACCTTGATGAACCCGGCGATGCCCGCCGCCAGTGTGGTGTGGCCGATGTTGGACTTCACCGAGCCGACCGGACAGGGGTCCGCGGCGGACCGGCCGCGCAGGATCCGGCCGAGTGCCTTGGCCTCGATCGGGTCGCCGAGCTGGGTCCCGGTTCCGTGCGCTTCGATGTAACCGATGTCCCGGGCGCTGACTCCGGCCCGGCGGTGGACCTCGGCCAGCAGGGCGGCCTGGGAGTCGGCGCTGGGCGCGGTGATGCCGTTGGTCCGCCCGTCGCCGTTGGTGCCGGTGGCCTTGACCACGGCGTACACCGTGTCGCCGTCGGCGAGTGCCCGGTCGAGCGGCTTGAGCACCACCGCTCCGACCCCCTCGCCGAGGACCATCCCGTCGGCCGAGGCGTCGAACGGCGCGCAGCGGCCCGAGGGGGAGAGCATGCCCGTGCGGCTGGTCCAGACGTGCATGCGCGGCGTGAGCATCACCGCGACCCCGCCCGCGACGGCCAGGTCGCACTCGCCCGCGCGGATGGCGGTCACCGCCTGGTGGACGGCGACCAGCGAGGACGAGCAGGCGGTGTCGACGGCGACGGTGGGCCCGCCGAGGTTGAGGTGGTAGGCGATCCTGGCGGCCAGGATCGACGGGGAGTTGCCGAGGAAGGCCTGCCCGGAGCCGTCCTGGCCGACCTCCTCCAGCAGCCGGAGGTAGTCGCCCTGGCCGGTCCCGACGAACACTCCGCAGCGAGCCCGTTCCGGGCCCGGAACGGCGTACCCGGCGTGCTCCAGCGCCGACCACGCCTCCTGGAGGAACAGTCGCTGCTGAGGATCCATCAACTCGGCCTCCATCGGCGAGAGATGGAAGAACCCGGCGTCGAACCGGTCCACGTCGGTGAGCAGCGCGGCCCACCGGCTGTAGGTGCGGCCCGGCGCACGCAGGTCGGGGTCGAAGTACCGGTCTACGTCCCAGCGTTCGGCGGGCACCTCGCGGATGCTGCTGCGGCCGGCCATCAGGTTGTCCCAGAAGCCCTCCACCGTCGGGGCGTCGGGGAAGCGCGCGGACAGCCCGATCACCGCGATGTCCACCGGCCCGATGACGCCGCCGCCCGTCGCCGTGGACACCGGCCCCGGATCAACGACAGGCGGCACGGAATCGGCGGGCCCCACCGCAGACGACGCAGCCACAAGCGGTTCAGTCACTGGCGGTTCAGTCGCTGGCGTTCCAGCCCCTGCCGGTACGGAATCGGCGGGCACGGTGCGCCCGGGCACCGGGGCCAGGACGACCGGTCCCGGACGGGCCGGTGCCGAAGGGGCCGGTGCCGAAGGGGCCTGCCCGGCAGCGGGATTGACCAGCGTCAGGGCGGGGGGCAGCGGGCGCTGCGGGGCTGCTGTCGGGGGTTCCACCGGGACCGGAGGGGAGGGGGCGGGCGCGGAGGACGCGGTCCCGGCCGGGGACGGGACCGGTGCGCTGGGGACGGCGCCGGCCTCGACCGCCAGGGCGGCGGCGTGCAGGGCGTGTGCCCGGCCCGCCTCGGCGACGGTGAAGTCGGCGAGGCGGCCCAGCGTCGGGTGGTCGTACACCGCGACCGAGTCCAGGGTCAGGCCGAAGCGCTCGTTCAGGTCCCGGACGATCTCGACCACGCCCAGCGAGTCGACGCCCATCTCACTGAAGGTAAGTCGCGGGTCGATCTCGCCCCGGCCCAGGTAGAGGTGGTCGCAGAGGGTCTCGATGACCACGGAGACCACGGCGTCGCGGTCGGGCCCGGCAGGTACGGAAGTCCCGACAGGCTCAGCGGACGGTTCGGCGACGGGGCCACCGACCGGAGCGGTCACGGTGTCCGGAGCGGTCATGGTGTCCGGTGCATCGGCGGGGGCCGCGAGCGCCGGCTGCGGTGTCTCCTCGAACGGTGTCTCCTCGAACGGTGCCGCCGCGTGCGGGCCGGGGGTTCGGTAGCCGGCCAGCCGGGCGGTGTGGGCGTGTACCCGGTCCACCGCGTCGCGGCCGAGCACCCGTCCGTGCAGTTCGGCCTCGCGGGCCACCACGCCGGAAAGCTCGGCCAGTGTCCGTCCGGCCAGTTCGCGCTTGAGCTCGCGGACGGCCCCGGCCGGGCGGGCGGCGACGGACCGGGCGAGGTCGAGCGCGGCGGGCAGCACCTCGGCACGCGGCAGCACGGTCAACTGAGCTCCCCGGCGGGCCAGTTCGGCACCGCTCAGCGGTCTGCCGGTGTAGAACATCTCGGCGGCCAGCGAGCGGCCGAGCCGCCGCTGGAGGATGTACGTGGCCCCGAGCCCGGGAGTGAACCCGTAGCGCAGGAAGCTGGCCGAGTACATCGCCTCGCGGGCCAGCAGCACGACATCCGCGTGCAGGCCGAAGGTCAGGCCACCGCCGGAGGCGTGCCCGGAGATCGCGGCGATCACGGGACGGTCGCAGCTCAGCAGGCCCTCGTAGAGGAACGGGACGTCGGTGAAGCTGCCCCGGCCGCCGGCCAGCCGCTCCAGCGCCTCGGGGGTGCCGCCCATGCTGAAGGCTGGACCCGCGCTGGTCAGCACCACGACCTTCACCGCGTCGTCGGCCGACAGCTCGGCGAACGCCGCCTCCAGCCCGCGTACCGTCTCCTCGGTGAACATGTTGCTCTCGCCCCGCATGGTGACCAGGGCGATACCCGGGTCGAGCACCCGCAGTTCGACGGCGGGAGCGTCGTCCGCGCCGGGCCGTTCGGCGGAGCGCTCCGGTTCCGCCCCGCGCGCCACCGGCCGCATATCGGCCGCTGCTACCTCCCACGGTCGCTGATCCAACGGGTGACCGGCCCGGTCCGGCTCGAAGCGGTCCAGCACGGAGCGGTCCGGCACGGAGCGGTCCGGCTCGGAGCGGTCCGGCTCGCCGGCGTCGGGGGTCGCCGCGCTGCGCCAGCGGCCGATCCAGCAGGGTTCCTCGCTCAACGGATGGACGGGCAGCGGGATCCGCCGTCCGGCGGGTCGCCCGGCCACCTCTCGCACCGCCGGCCAGCGCACCTCGGCACCTCGGACCCAGGCGGCGGCCAGTTCGCGCAGCCGGCCCGCCCGGAACAGCTCGGCGCAGTCGGCGGCTGTCGGACCGGCCGGACTGGTCGGACTCGTCGGACTCGTCGGACCGGAATCGGCCCAGCCGGAGAGGTAGTTCGCACCGTCCGCCGGTTCGCCGCGCAGGTACGCGTCCAGACCGGCCATCAGGCGGGCGATCCCGTTGGCCGGGTCGTCGGCGACCACGGCCAGCCGGTGGGCCCGGTCGGTGCGCCCGACCTGCAGGGTGTGCGCCACGTCGGCGGCGAAGCGCCCGCTCCCCGGAGCGGATCGGCCGATCGCCCGCAGGGTTCCGTCCAGGGTGAGCGCATCCGGCGGGACTTCCCGTCCGAGCAACTCACCTGTCCGGCGGGCCAGTTCGAGCAGGGTGGAGCCGTCCAGACCCAGTTCGCCGAGCGGTGCGTCCTGGTCGATCTGGTCGGGCCGCACACCGAGGATTCCGGCGGCCAGCCGGGCGAGCTCGGTGCCGTCGTCAAAGACCGTGTCCTGGGAGGACGTGGCCTGGAAGGCCGGATCCAGGGTGGCCCGCAGTGCGCCGGCGTAGCCGCGCAGGGAGTTCTCGTCGGGTGCGGAGAGGACGAAGAGCAGCCCGGTGTCCGGCTCGGGCGCCGGGGCCGGCCGGCCGTGGTCGTACTCCTCCACCAGCACGTGCACATTGGCACCGCCCGCGCCGAACGCGCTCACACCGGCGCGGCGCACCGAGCCGTCGGCGGGTCTGGCCCACTCGCCCTGCCCGCGCTGCACGCGCAGCCGGGAGTCCGCGAGGTCCAGGTGCGGATTGAGCCGCTCGGTGTGCAGGGAGGGGACGAGTCGGCCGTGGCGCAGTTGCAGCAGCACCTTGGTGAGTCCGGCGATCCCGGCGGCGCTCTCCAGGTGGCCGATATTGGACTTGACCGAGCCGACGGCACAGCCGCTGCCGGCCGGGTCGGCGTCGGCGAAGGCGCGCCGCAGCCCCTCGATCTCGATCGGGTCACCGAGCGCGGTGCCGGTGCCGTGCGCTTCGACGTAGCCGACCGTGCGGGGGTCGACTCCGGCGCGGTCCAGGGCACTACGGATGAGCGCCGCCTGCGAGTCGGGGCTCGGCACGGTGAAACCGCTGGTCCGTCCGGTGTGGTTGGCGGAGGTGGCGCGGATGACGCCGTGGATGTGGTCACCGTCGGCCACCGCCCGGCGCAGTGGCTTCAGCAGGACGGCTCCGACGCCCTCGCCCGGCACGTAGCCGGTGGCGTCCGCGCCGAAGCTGCGGCAGCGGCCGTCCTCGGCGAGGAACTGGCCCTGGGCGAGCTGGAGGTACTTCTGCGGGTGCAGGGTGAGGTTGACGCCGCCGGCCAGCGCGAGGGTGCACTCGCCCCGGCGGATGCTCTCCACCGCGAGGTGGACGGCGGTCAGCGAGGAGGAGCAGGCGGTGTCCACGGCCATGCTCGGCCCGGTCAGGTCGAAGGTGTAGGAGACCCGGTTGGCGACGGCCGCGTGCATGGCGGTGGGGGCCACGCCCTGGTCCTGGAACAGCTGGTAGTGGTTCCACATCACGCCGACGAACACGCCGACCGTCTCGCCGGCCAGGGCCGGTGCTGGGTAGCCGGCGTTCTCCAGGGTCTGCCAGCAGGTGGTGAGGAAGAGCCGCTCCTGCGGGTCCATCCGCTCCGCGTCCCGGCGGGAGATGCCAAAGAACGCGTGGTCGAAGCGGTCCGCGCCGTCGAGGAAGCCGCCCCACCTGCTGTAGGTCGAACCAGGCCGGCCCTTCTCCGGGGCGAAGTAGCGGGTGTGGTCCCAGCGGTCCGCCGGGATCTCGGTGATGCTGTCCCGGCCGGCCGCGAGGTTGCGCCAGAAGGCATCGGGGTCGGGGGCGTCCGGGTAGCGGCCGGCCAGTCCGACCACCGCGATCAGCCCGTCCGGTCCGTCCGGTCCGTCCGATCGGTCTGATCCGGTCGAGCCGTCCGGTCCGACCGCCGGTCGGCCCGAGTCGGCCTCGGTGCCGATCGGCGTCGCGGGCATCGGGAGCGGCGCCTTCGGCAGCAGTTCCACTACCCGCTCCGGTGCGCCGTGGACGGCCACCACCGTGCCCTCGGCGCCGCGCAGCACCTGCTCCAGTAGCGCGATACCGTCCGGGGCTGGCATCGGCCAAGTCCCCTCGACGCGCCGCGAGTTCGCGACGGCCTCCGGAGTGAGCCGCATGCCGCCGTCGGCCCACATCGGCCAGCCGATGGCGTAGGTCCGACCAAACCGGTCGGCGCGCCCCGACCTGGCCTCGGCGAAGTGCTCCAGATAGGCGTTGGCGAAGGCGTAGTCGCTCTGGCCCGGTACGGCCCGGGAGGCCGACAGCGAGGAGTACAGCACGAAGAGGTCGAGCGGGTCGTGCGTCGTCGCCTCGTCCAGGTGCAGTGCGCCGATCGCCTTGGGGGCGGCCACCACCGCCGGAGCGTCGTCCGGTTTGTTCTGGAACAGCGAGTCGGCGGTGCTGCCGGCGAGGTGGAAGACCCCGTTGATCGGCCCGAACTCCCGGCGGACGTGGGCCAGGGCCACCTCCGTCTCCGGCCTGCTGGTCACGTCCGCCGTGAGCCGCAGCACCCGGGCCCCCGCCGCACTGCGCCTGGCGTCCTCCTCCGCTGCCGTACCGCCCGCCGGACGGCGGCCGATCAGCGCGATCCGGGCCCGGTAGCGCTCCGCGAGATGATCGGCGAGTACTCCGGCCAGTCCGCCCGAACCGCCGGTGACCACGTAGACGCCGTGTTCCCGCAACGGTCCGCGCGCGTCCGGGGCATGGGGCGGCTCCGGCCGGAAGGCCCGCAGTTCACGGGTGCCGCTCCGGTACCGGGCCGCGGGGGCGCGGCCACCGTCGCGCAGCTCGGTGAGGATCGCCGTCGCCACCTCCTCGACCGTCCAACGGTCCACTTCGACGGCCCGGCAGCCGATCGCGGGCGCCTCGGCGGTCACGCAGCGGGCCAGGGCGCCCAGCGCCGGCAGCTCGGGGACCGATCGTCCGAGCCGGCCCGGGTGGACGGCGAGCAGCCGGCAGGCCTCACCCGGGCGGTGGCGGACCAGCGACCGCGCGACGCTCAGCAACTCGGCGGCCGGAGCCGCGGGTTCGGCCGGCTGCTCGGCGGCGAGGAGGACCAGGGCGCCCGGCCGCACCCCGCGGGCCGCGAGGTCCGGCCAGAGCCGGTCGAACCGCGCGGGATCGGCCGGGTCGAGACCGATCCGGTGCTCACCGTCGCCGACGGCCCCGGGTGCCGCCAGCAGCACCCGGCGGCCGGGCAGGAGTTCGCCCAACTTCGCCGTCAGGCCGGGAGGTTCACTGCCGGGGGCCAGCACGACCAGGTCGCCCTCGGGCAGTGCTCCGGCCTCGGCCGGGGCCGGGTACCAGACGGGGCGCAGCAGGGCGGTGGCGGCCGCCGGCGACGCGCCTTCCGGTGCCGGAGGGGTGGTCACGGCACCGGCGGGCCGGCGGTACTCGTGGTGCTCGGCCAGGTGGGCGGCCAGGCTGTCGATGTCGGTGTACTCGAAGAGCAGGGTCGGGTAGAGCGTCCCGGCCACCGCCTCCTCCAACCGCTCACTGATCCGCACCATGTCGCCGGAGTCCAGGCCGAGTTCGTAGAATCCGGTGGTGCCGCTGACCTCGGCCGGCCGCTGCCCGAGCGCCTCGCCGACCAGCTCGCGCAGCCGGGCGGTGAACGCCTCCAGCGCGCCCGCCCCCTGCTCCACGACCGAGGCGTCCGCCGAACTCCCGGTCACGGTGGGCGCGTTGGCAAAGGAGGTCTCCCAGCCATCGGGCGCCCCGGTCGCGGCGGGCTCGTCCGCCGCCGTGGACTCCAGGCCGTCGAGCAGCCGGGTGATCAGCCCGGCCCGGCGGATCCGTTTGCAGATCAGCGCGCCGAACTCGGCGAGCAGAAGGCCCTGTTCGTCGTAGAGGCCGTAGTCGCTGGTGATCACGTCCCGGGTGTCGGCGAGCCGCTCCGGGGCCGGGGCGTAGAGGTGCACCCGCCGGCCGAGGGCCCCGGGCGCGCGGAACCGGTCGATGTAGACCGGGATGAAGGGCTCCCGGGAGACGGCCTCCGTCTGCCCGTAGGCGGCGATGGTGGAGGCGTCCAGCAGCGCAGGGTGCAGATGGAAGGCGTCGGCCTCGGGGGCGGTGGCGTCGAGGTTCAGCTCGGCGAGCAGGTATCCGTCGCCGACGTGCAGCGGGCCGTGGCAGGCCATGGCGGCCCCGTGCCGGATGTTCTCGTCCCGGGCGCGGGCGTACAGTTCGGCCAGCTCGTAGCGGCGCACCGCGCCGGCCCTGAGTGCGGCCGGGTCGATCGTGGTGTCGGCGGCGGGGTCGCCGTCGAAGCCGAGTACGGCCCGCATGTTCTCCCGCCAGGGCGAGCCGGGGACCCCTGCCCAGCGGCTCTCGGCCGTCACCGCCCGGGTGCCGTCCGGTCCGGCCTGCGCGATGGTGATCCGGATCTCGCGGTCCGCTCCGTCGGTGGTGGCGATCGCCTCGGTGAAGAGGATCTTGCGGAGTACGGCCCGCTGGTGGTCCAGGCCCCGGCTGCGCAGGATGCGGAAGAGGATGTCGAGGAAGGTCACCCCGGGCATCACCGACACGCCGTGCACGCGGTGGTTGCGCATGATGAAGTCGCTGTCGGCCAGCACCACGCGACACTCGATCCGTTGCTCTGTCACGGTACTTCCCTTCAGCCATGCCTGCGGGCGGTCGATGCGGTGTCATCGGCGAAGCGGAGGTCGAGGATCGAGACGACCCGGGGTGCGGGCGGTTCGGGTACGGGTGCCGGGGGTGTCTCCGGTCCCGTAGGCGGCGCGTCCGGACGGTCCAGCCAGTGGCGGCGGCGTTTGAACTCCGGGGCGGGCAGCGCCTTCCGCACCGGGCGGTAGCGGTCGTGCCACTCCGGCCGGAACTCGCCGACGATCGCATGGGCGTTGGTGCCGCCCAGGCCGAAGGCGCTGACGCCCGCGACCCGGCGTCCCCGATCCGGCCAGCCGACCGGTTCCGCGGTCACGCGGAACGGTGAACTCCCCAGGTCGAACCGGGGGTTGGGCCGCTCGCAGCCGACCGTGGGCGGGATCGTCCCGTGCCGTACCGCGAGCACCGCCTTGATCAGGCCGGCTATCCCCGCCGCACTGAGCAAGTGCCCGATGTTGGACTTCACGCTGCCGATCACACAGCCGCCGCTGCCGTCGGTCTGGTCGCGGAACGCCTCGGTCAGCGCCCGGAGTTCGATCGGATCGCCGATCACCGTACCGGTGCCGTGCGCCTCGACCATCCCGATCTCCGACGCCCGCAGCCCGGCCTCGGCCAGGGCCCGGCGCACCAGCGCGGACTGCGCCTTGGGGTTTGGGGTGGTCAGGCCCATCGTCCGCCCGTCGTTGTTGACGGCGACGGCGTCGATCACGGCGTGCACCACGTCCCCGTCGCGCACGGCCGCGTCAAGCCGCTTGAGCAGCAGCACCCCGCAGCCCTCGCCCGGGACGAACCCGTCGGCCCGTTCGTCGAAGGTCCGGCAGCGACCGGACGGGGAGAGCGCCCGCGCGGCACTGAACTCCAGGTACGGCTCCTCGTCCAGGAGCACCTCCACCGCGCCGGCCACGGCGAGTTCGGACTCGCCCGCCAACAGGCTGCGGCAGGCCAGCTGTACCGCCACCAGGGCCGAGGAGCAGGCGCTGTCGACCACCATCGCCGGGCCGTGCAGGTCGTAGTGGTGCGACACCTGGGCGGCGATGAAGTTCTGGGCGCCGCCGAGTCCCAGCGAGCGGGCGTGCACCCCGACGCGGCGCCGGTAGCCCGACATCCGCGCGCCGGCGAAGACGCCGACCGGCCGGCCCGCCAGCTCCGCGTCCAGGTAGCCGGCGTCGCGCAGCGCGGTCTCCGTCCCCTCCAGGAAGAGCCGTAGGGCGGGGTCCAGCGCGGTGGCCTCCTGCTCGGTCATGCCGAAGTAGTCCGGGTCGAACTCCTCGATGCCGTCGAGGAATCCGCCCCACCTGCCGATGCTGTGGCCGGGCACCGGCTCGGCCCGGTAGAGCCGGGCGGTGTCCCAGCGACCGGGCGGGACCTCGGTGACCGCGTCGCGGCCGGCTGTCAGCTGCTCCCAGAACGCGGCCACGTCGGGTGCGCCGGGGAACCGGCAGGCCATCCCGATGACGGCGATCGCGCCCGTACCGGCTGCGGTCAGCGGTTGCGGCCGCCCCGGCCGCTCGACCGTCCCGCCGTCGCCGGGCGCCGTGCCGACGGCGGGACTCCCGCCCGCCGTACCACCGACCACGGCGTCCCCGAGCGGGGCGGCGACGACGCGGGCCCCGGCAACCTGGGCCCCGGTGGCCACCGCACCGTCGGCCGCCAGCCGCCGGGCCAGCTCCCCCGGGGTGGGGTGCTCCAGCAGCACCGTGGGCTCCAGCGGCCGCCCGGTGCGCTGCTCGATCCGTACCACCAGCTCGGCCAGCATCACGGACTCCACGCCGAGTTCCGCGAAGGAGGCGGCGGGCTCCAGGTCGGCCGACGGGATGCCGACGACCTCCTCGAAGACCTCGGCCAGCCAGCCGGGCACCTCTTCCACGGTGACGGCCGGGGCGTCCGCACGCCCGGCTCCGCCGGGGACAGCGGGTACCTGCGACGGCCCCGCGACCACCGGCGCGGGCTCCGACTCCGTCGCGACGGGTACCGTCCGGGGAACCTCCGTACGGCTGGCCGGGAGTGCTCCCGGAGCTGGCAGTACGACGGCCGGCCCGTCGGCGGTCGCGGCCCAGTCGAGGACCGCCAGCCCCTGTGCGTCGGTCAGAGTGCCGACACCGGCGCGGACGCAGGCGTCCAGGGCCGCCGGCCCGGCCGAGCCGCTCTGCGACCAGGCCGGCCACTGCACGGCACGGAAGCGGCCGTGCCCCAGCCGGGACCAATGGCGCGCGAGGAAGTCCGCGTTGGCGTTGGCTGCCGCGTACTCGCTGACGCCGGCGGCGAGGTGCGGCAGCGCCGCGGAGACCGAGGAGAAGACCACGAAGAAGTCGGGACGGTCCCCTGCGACCAGTTCGGCCAGTGTCTCCAGGCCCTCGGCCTTCGGCTCCAGCACCTCGCGCACGCCCTCAAGGCTCTTGAGCGCGAACGCGGCCGGTCCGCGCGTGCCGACCCCGGCGCAGTGGACCACGCCGCCGATCGGCCCGAGGTCGCCGCGCACCTCGGCGAGGAAGGCCGCCAGCCGGGACCGCTCGGACAGCCGGCCGGCGAACAGCATGACGCGCACGCCGTCGCGCTCCAGCTCCCGGACCGTCCGGATCGCCTCGGCGCTCTCCGGGCCGAGCGCCGTACCGTCCCACCGCTCGCGCGGCGGCAGGCCGCGCAGCCCGGTCAGCACGACCCGGCGGGCACCGCGCTCGGCCAGGTGACGGGCCGCCAGCGCGCCCAGGCCACGGGTTCCCCCGGTCACCAGGTAGACGCGTCGGGGATCGGCCTGCAGCGCGGGGGCGGCCGGAGCGGCGATCGTCGTCCAGCCCGGCACCAGCCGCCGGCCGTCCCGGTGGCAGACCTCGGCGGGGGCGTCGGCGGCCGCCCACTCGGCCACGAGGTCAGCCTCCGAGGGGCGGTCGGTGTCCAGATGGGTCGCCCGGATGCGCGGGTACTCCGCGCCGAGCATGCGGACGAATCCGGCCACTCGGGCGCCGGCCAGTGAGGGCCGGACCCCCGGCGCGTCCTGGAGGCCCGAGGTGACCTGGAGCAGGCGGAGCGGCCCGTGCCCGGCCCGGATCAGGTCCTGCAGGAGCGCGACCCGGGCCTGCCAGGGCCCCTGGCCGTCATCCGGCCGCCACAGGTCGGTCAGGTCCAGCATCCCGCCGACCCCGGCGAGGTCCACCCGCTCGAAGCCGTCCGCCGTCTCGTGCACCACCCGGGTCCGCTCGCCTTCGAGCGCGGCGGCGACCTGCGCGGCGAGCTCACCGCTGCCCGGCCCGGCCAGGACCAGGACGAGTCCCGTGCCCGGGACGCCCACCGCGTCCGGCCGGACGGCCGGCGTCCAGAGCCGCTCACGCATCGGGACGCCGAGCGGCTCGGGTGCTACGACGGACGCCTCGGGCAGCACGGAAGACGTCCCCGCGCCCTGCGCCGCGTCCGGGGTCGCGCCGACGCGGTCCGGCCCGTCCTGAGGCAGCCAGCAGCGCCGGCGGTCGAACGGATACCAGGGCAGCGGAACCATCCGGCGCGCCTCGCCCCGGTGCCAGGCCGCCCAGTCCCAGGCCGTGCCCGCCACCCAGCGGCGGCCGATCTCCTCGGGCTCGCACCCGCCCGGGTCGGCCGGGTCCGGTGCCCCGGTGAACCAGGCCGGTCCGGTGGCCCGTCCGCGCAACTCCTCGGTGCCGCCGCCCGCGAACTCGTCGAGTCGGTCGGCGAGTTCGGGCAGGCTGCGGACGACCAGAGCCAGTCGCTCGGGCAGCGCCTCCCGACCGATCTGGGTGGTGTACGCGAGGTCCGCGAGGGTTCCGGCAGCGGGCCCGCCGGCGTGCAGGTAGGCGGCGAGCCGCCCGGCGAGCGTGCGCAGCGCCTGGTCGGTGCGGGCGGACAGCACCACCAGCCGGGGCCGCCCGTCGTCCGCCCCGGCGGCCCCCTCCGACGACTGCTCCTGGTGTGCCGCCGGCAGGTACTCCTCCACCACCAGGTGCGCGTTGGCGCCACCGGCCCCGAACGAGCTGAGGCCGGCCCGCCTGGGCAGTCCGGCACCGGGGCTGGGCCAGTCGGCCACCGAGCGCTGCACCCGGAACGGCGACGCGGCCCAGTCGATCCCCGGGTTCAACTCCTCGGTGTGCAGCGAAGGTACGAGCCGGCGGTGCCGGAGCTGGAGCAGCACCTTGGTCAGCCCGGCGATCCCGGCGGCCGCCTCCAGGTGCCCGATGTTGGACTTGACCGTTCCCAACGCTACCGATCCTGCCGGTAGTTCGCCGTAGCCCGCGCACAGGCCGGCGATCTCCACCGGATCGCCGAGCGCGGTACCGGTGCCGTGCGCCTCGAGGTAGCCCACCGTCTGGGCCGCCACACCGGCCACACGCAGCGCCTCGGCCACCACCCGCCCCTGTGCCGCCGGGTCGGGCACCGTGTAGCCGTTGGTCCGGCCGCCGTGGTTGACCGCCGTCCCCTTGATCACCCCGAGGATCCGGTCGCCGTCGGCCCGCGCCGCCGCCAGCGGCTTGAGCAACACCGCCCCGACGCCCTCCCCGGGTACGAAGCCGTCCCCGCCCGCGCCGAATCCCCGGCAGCGGTGGTCGGTCGAGGTCATCCCCAGATCCCGCTGCTGCAGGTACTTGTTGGGGTGCAGCGAGAGGTTCACCCCGGCGGCCAGTGCGACCCGGCACTCTCCGGCCTGCAGGCTCCGGACGGCCAGGTGGACGGCGGTCAGCGAGGAGGAGCACATGGTGTCGACCGTGAGGCTCGGCCCGTGCGCGTCCAGCGCGTAGGAGACCCGGTTGGCGATACCGGCCGGGGTGCCGCCGGTGGCCACCGGGCGGCCGGCCAGCGAGCGTTCCACGCCGAAGTACGGGTACTCGTTGTGCATCGACCCGACGAAGACGCCGACCATGCGGTCATGGGCGCGGCGCAGCCGCTCACGCGGGTAGCCCGCGTCCTCCAGGGTCTCCCACACCACCTCCAGGAGCAGCCGCTCCTGGGGGTCCATCAGATCGGCGTCCTTGGGGGCGATGCCGAACAGCAGCGGGTCGAAGCGGTCCACGTGGTCGAGGAATCCGCCCCACATCAGCTCCTCGCCGGCCCGTCCGCGCCGCCGGTCCGCGGGCAGTGCGGTGACCAGGTCGCGGCCCGCCGTCAGGTGCTCCCACAGCGCGTCCGGCGTGGGCGAGCCGGGATAGCGCCCGGCGAGGCCGATCACGGCGACGCCGGTGTCGCGCGGCGCCTCGGGCCTCGGGTCCGGCGGGGCGGCCACAGCCGGTTGTACGGCGGACCGGCGGGCCACCGCCCGGGCGATGCCCGCCAGGTCGCGGTGTTCGAAGAACAGCGTGGTCGGGACGGTGCCGAAGTCGTCCCGCAGCCGGGCGGTCAGCCGGGCGACCAGGTAGGAGGTCAGACCGAGTTCCTCCAGCGGGGTGCGCGGATCCAGTCGGTCGGCCGGCAGGCCGGACACCTCGGCGAAGACCTCGACGAGCCGCCGCGCCGTCTCCTCGTCGGCCGGGTGGTCCTGGGCGGCGACGGCGTCCGGGGCCGGCTGCTCCCGGCCGGGCTGGAGGCGGGCCGCCGGGAAGCGGCGGGCGGGCAGTGGAATCCGGCGGGCGGGCCGGGACCAGCGGGCGGCCCAGTCGACGTCCTCCCCGGCGAGCCAGCGGACGGCCGCCTCGTCGGCCGGCGGCACCGGCGGCCGGCCGGTCAGGTAGGCGGCCAGCTCGGCCCGTAGCGAGGCCAGGTCCGCGCAGGCCGCCGCGAGGCGGTGGGTGTGCGGTGTCCGACCGGTCTGCAGGGTGAAGGCGAGATCCGCCGGGTCGGGGTCGGCGGCGACCAGGTACTCGGCCAACTGTTCCGCGGCGGACCGCAGTTCATCCTTCGACCGGCCGGAGAGTACGGCCAGCAGCGGCCCGTCGGACGCCGCTTGGCCGGCCGGACGCAAGTCGTCCGCGGTGGCCGAGCGCAGCACCGCGTGGGCGAGCGAGCCGGTCGCCCCGACCGCGTTGACCAGGGTCCGCAGCGGCGCGCCGGACGACTCCCGCCAGTCCCGGGCCCGGTCGGCGAGGAGCAACGGTATCCCGTCCCAGTCGATCAGCGGGCTGAGTCGGTCGGCCACCGGGGTCGGGGCGATCCGGCGGTGGCGCAGCTGGAGCAGGGCCTTGGTGAGCTGGGCGAGGCCGGAGGCGGCCTCCAGGTGGCCGATGCCGGCCTTGAGGGTGCCGACGGGCACCGGGTCCTCGGCGCGGTCCTGGAACAGCCGGCCCAGCGCCTCGATCTCGGCGGCGTCGGCCAGGGCGGCGCCGGTGGCCGCGCACTCGACGTAGGAGATGTCGTCGGCGGCGACGCCGGCACGCCGGAGCACCCGGGCCATCGAGTCGTACAGGGCGGACACGTCGGGTGCGCCGAACTGGTCGGAGTTGCCGGCGAAGTCCACCCAGGTGCCCTCGACCACGCCGTGCACGTGGTCGCCGTCGCGCCGGGCCTCGTCGGCCCGGCGAAGCAGCAGCGCGCCGACGCCCTCGCCGGGCGACCAGCCGCTCGCGGCGGCGTCGAACGCGCCCCGCACGCCGTGCTGGACGACCAGTCCGAAGCCGTCCAGGACGGCCGTGTGGTACGGGTGGGCGATCAGGTTGGCCGCGCCGACGACGGCGGCGTCGCACTCCCCCCGTTCCAGCGACTCCACCGCCAGGTGGAGTGCGGTGAGCGAGGACGAGCAGGAGGTGTTGACCGCGAGGCTCGGACCGCGGAACCCGAAGGCGTGCGAGATCCGGTTCGGGAGGTCCGAGGCGACGCCGGACACCTCGGCCCGGCCGGTGCGCTCCCACTCCCGGGCGCCGACGTGCTGGTGGTCGTTCCACATGGTGGCGATGAACACGCCGGTACGGGGAGCGGCGCGGCGCAGCGACTCCGGGGTGTGTCCGGCGTCCTCCAGGCACTGCAGGACGCTCTGCAGCAGCAGGCGCAGCTGCGGGTCGAGCGAGCGGGCCTCGGCCGGGGAGAGCCGGAAGAACGCGCGGTCGAACCCGTCGATGTCGGCGAGGTACCCGCCCGGGATCGCTCCGGTCTCGGCCGCGCGGGCGGCCGGCGGAACGCCGATCGAGCGCCGGCCGGCGACGAGGTTGCGCCACAGTTCGTCAGGGGTGGCCGCGTCGGGGTAGCTGCCGGCCAGACCGATGACGGCCGCTCCGCTGCGCGGATCCGCCCGGTGCGGGTCCACCCGGTCCGAGTCCGTCTGGTGCTGGTCCGACTTCTGCAGGTGCGCCGGGAGCCGCGCCGGCCGGCCCTCCGGGTCCGGCATGCGGTCGGCGAGACCGCCACCGAGGAAGGCGTGCAGGAAGCGGTGGCCCTCGTCGAGGCGCAGCTCGGCGCGGACCGCGTCGAAGGCGAGGCTGCCGATCGGGCACAACCCGACCCCGGTCTCCTGCTGGGCGGCCATCAGGTTCTGCCCCAGGTAGCCGGCCTCCAGCAGCAGGAAGCGTTCGGCGTCCGGACCGTACAGCGGCTCGATGCCCCGGGTCTGGCCGATCAGGTAGATCTCGAAGGCGGCGTGGTCGAACACCGGCCGGTTGTAGAAGAAGTGCGCCGAGCGGTCGACGGCGGGCTCCGGATTGACCAGTCGCAGCCGGTGCCCGTACGGGTCGTAGTAGTGGATTCCGGCGGCCAGTTGCTCGACACCGCCGGGGCGCACGTGCAGGTAGGTCTGGACGGCGTAGGTGTCCCCGGCGGACGGGTAGGCCCGCCGCTCCCGGCCGTCGACGGTGCTGACCCGCAGCCGGGCCAGCAGCGCGGCGAGCGCGGCAACCGGGAGCGGCCCCCGGGTGAAGGTCCGCCGGGTCGCGCGGGCGGTGAACCAGCCGGGCGAGTCCTCCGGGATCGGCAGCGGCAGGGCCGGCTCGGCGGGCGTGTCGGCTCGTAGGTTCCAGCGGGCGGCCTTGAACGCGGCCTGCTGCTCGGGAGAGAGCAGGTCGACCGGCTCGGGGGCGGCCGGGCGGGCATCGGCAGCCGAGGACGCTTCCGCGGCCGAATCGGCATCGGTTGCCGAAGGGGCGTCGGTGGCCGGTACGGCCAACGGCTGGGCGGGGACTGCCAGTTGCCCGGTCGGCTGCCCGGCCGGCTGCCCGGCGAGGGCGCGGGCGATCCCGGCGACGGTGGGCGAGTCCAGCAGCACGCTGACCGGGATGCGCACCCCGTGGCGCTTCTGGAGCGCCTGCGAGATCCGCACCACGGTGAAGGAGGTGGCGCCCTGGTCCCAGAGGTCCTGGTCGGGGTCGATCGGCTGACCGTCGAGCAGGCCGGTGACGATCGCGGTGATCTCCTCGGTCAGCCGGGCGGCGTCGGCCCGCACGGCGGCATCGGCGGGCGCAGCGGCATCGGCGGGCGTCGTGCCCTGCCCGGCGCCGGCGGGAGTGGCACCCTGCTCGGCCTGGGCGGGCGGGGGCCAGGGCAGCGCGGCCCGGTCCAGCTTGCCGTTGGCGGTGGCCGGCAGCGCGGTCAGGAAGATCAGGTGGTTGGGGACCATGTAGTCGGGCAGGGCCCGTGCGGCGTACCCGCGCAGCTCCGGTACGGACGGGGCGGCGCCGTCGGGGATGAGGTAGCCGACCACCTTCTGGTCGCCCGCGGAGTCGGTGCGGACCTGGATCACCGCCTCCTTGACCCCGGGGTGGCTGCGCAGCCGGTGTTCGATCTCACCCAGCTCGACCCGGTGTCCGCGGATCTTGACCTGGGTGTCGGCCCGGCCGAGGAAGGTGATCACACCGTCCGGTCCGAAGGCGGCCCGGTCCCCGGTCCGGTACATCCGCTGGCTTGATTCGGCCACGAACGGATCGGCCAGGAAGCGTTCGGCGGTGAGCTCGGGCCGGTTGTGGTAGCCGACGGCCAGGCAGTTGCCGGCGATGAACAGCTCGCCCTCCACCCCGACCGGGCAGGGCTCCAGGGACTCGTCGAGGATGTAGTAGCGCGAGTTGTCGATCGGCCGGCCGTACGGGATGCTCCGCCAGGCCGGGTCGACGGCGTCCACCCGGTGGTAGTTGGACCAGACGGTTGCCTCGGTGGCGCCGCCGAGGCTGACCAGCTCGGCGCGGCGGAAGACGGCGCGCAGCTCGTCCGGCAGCGACAGCGGTGTGTAGTCGCCGCTGAGGAAGACCAGTCGCAGGTCGTCGGCGCCGGGCCGGCCGGCGGCCCGGTCGGTCAGCAGCGGCATCAGCTGGGCGAGCGTGGTCGGGGCCGAGTTCCAGAAGGTGATCGGCTGTTCCAGCAGGAGGTCGAGCAGGAGTTCGGGGTCCTTCTGCTGGCGTTCGTCGGCCAGGTACAGCGCGGCGCCGCTGCCGAGCAGGCCGAAGATGTCGAAGACGGACAGGTCGAAGCCGAGCGAGGTGACCATCAGTCCCAGGTCGCCCGGCCCGAAGGAGAAGGTCCGCCAGCACCAGTGCAGCAGGTTGCGCACCGAGCGGTGGGCGACGGTGACGCCCTTGGGCCGGCCGGTGCTGCCGGAGGTGAAGATCACGTAGGCGATGGAGTCCGCATCGGCGGTCGGCGGCGGCGGAGTGTCGCAGGGCACGATGCCCCGGTCGATCTCGGCCACGGTGATCCCGGCCGGCGCGGGCCCGCGTTCGGTGTCGGAGGTGGTGAGCAGCAGCCGGGCGCCGGCGTCCGCCAGCATCGCGGCGGCACGGTCCACCGGCGCCGAGGGCTCGATCGGCAGATAGGCGGCGCCGGCCTTGAGCACGCCGAGCACGGCGGCGATCATGGCGGGCCCGCGCCGGACGGAGACGGCCACCACCTGGTCCGGGCCGGCGCCGAGGGCGCGCAGCCGGCGGGCGATGCCGTTGGCGGTGCGGTCGAGGTCCCGGTAGCGGACCGTGCCACCGGAGTGGACCAACGCGACGGCGTCCGGGTTCTCCCGTGCCCGGTCCTCGAAGAACAGGTGGACCGGCCGCTCGTCGGGGAGCGGTACGGCGGTGTCGTTCCACCGGTACAGCACCAGGTCGCGCTCGGCCTGGCCGGCACCCCGGATCACCGGGCCGGTACCCCGCGCCGGCCCCCCGGCCAGTGCGGCACCGAGGCCGCCCAGCAGCCGCCGGTACGCGGCGAACATCGCCTCCAGGTCCCCGTCGGCGAAGTCGGCGGGCACCGCGTCCCAGTGGTAGTGCAGTTCGTCGCCCTGCTCGACGCAGATGGCGTCCAGCGATACGTCGGGGGTGTACGTCATCCACCGGCCGAGCCGGACGCCGGGCGGCGGGGCGTGCTCGGTGAGTTCGAGCAGCCCGGTGTGGACTACCGGGAGGGCGAAGGCGCGGCCGGCCCGTTCCTTCATGACCACCCGGCGCAGGGCGGCGAGTCCGTCCGCGGCGGCTCCGGACGCGTCGTCCCGGTCGAACTGGGTCTGGTGGGCCGCTGCCCGTTCGGCGAGCGGGAGTCCGGCCGGCCCGTGGGTGATCCAGCTGAGTCCGGTGTACTCCCCCGGCCGCCGCTGCTCGTCACCCGGCAGCCAGCGGACGGCGGGCACCGTGAAGTCACCCTCGGTGCGGGTGGCGACGGCCTCGGTGAGGACGGCCAGCAGGACGGCGTCCGGGCTCAGCCCGCGCCGCTCGGCGGTGGCCCGGACCTCCCGCCAGCCGGTGAGCACCCCGGAGCGGCGACTGCGCCGCCGGTCGGCGCCGGCTCGCAGCACCGGCCCCGCGGGCATGCCGGTGAACCGCTCGCGCCAGTACGCGGCGCAGGCCGCGCGCTCCTCGGGGGTCGGCACCGGCGGGGGGTCGCCGGCCGGTGCCGGGTGTGCCGGCGCGGTGGGTGCCGCGTACTCGCGCATGAGTTCGCGCAGCATCAGGTGGAGGCTGCGGCCGTCCGCGATGGTCAGGTCGATCGCGCAGTGCACGGTGGCGCCGCCGTGTTCGTGTCTGGTGACCCTGAGGTCGGACTGGGGCCAGTGGCCGAGCGGGAAGGCGGTGCCGGCCATGGCGTCGCGCAACGCGTCCAGGGCGGCCGACTCCTCCTGAGGGGTGGCCGTGGACAGGTCGATGACGGGGATCCGGCGGCGCGGGCCGGCCGTTCGACGCACCTGCAGCTCACCGCCCTGGGTGACGTGGCTGCGCAGGCACTCGTACCGCTCGGTCAGGGCGTGCCAGGCGTCCTCCAGACGGCCGGTGTCCAGCTCGTCCACCTCGAAGGCGTGGTAGACCTGGCAGCCGTCCCACGGCGTGCGGCCCTGCGCGCGGGCGACGTAGTACGCCTGCTGGAGCTGGTTGAGCGGGCGCAGCTCGTGGTCGTCGGTCCCGGGCGCGGCCAGTTCGCGCAGTGTGTTGCCGAGGCCGGTGAACAGGGTGTCGGCGGCTCCGGGGGCGAGCAGGCCGTCGGCGACGTCCCAGCGGTAGTGCAGGGCGCCGTCGGCCTCCCACATCTGGTGGTCGAGACCGATCCCGGAGGTGCGGCTGGTGGCGTGCAGAAGGTGGCGGGTGAGTCCGTCGGTGCCGCCGGTGCCGGTGTCGAGCAGGCTGGTGAAGACCACCGGCAGGGCGGGCGGTTCGGCGCCGTGCTCCCGGGCCCGCAGCTCCCGCAGCACCTCCACGCCACAGGCTCCGCCGTGTTCGAGGTCCCGCCACAGCTCCCGGTGCAGGGCCTGGGCCCACTCGTCGAAGGAGTACTCCGGTTCCGGTACGACCGGCAGGACGGCGGTGGAGGTGAACGGGCCGACCAGGCGGTCCGTCCCGTGGGGCAGCCGGACCCGGTCGCTGGTGGTGAGCACCAGCGCGAACGGCCGGCCGGGCGCCGGGGCGGTCATCACCTCGACGAAGGCGGCCAGCACCAGAGCCGTCGGCGACACGCCGAGCGCGGCCGCCCGGGTCCGCAGTGCCGACCACTGGGCGGGGGTGAGCGCCGCGGCGAGCGAGCGGCGCGGGTGGCCGCCGGGGCACTCGGCCGGGCTTCCTGCAGCAGCTGCCGGTGGGGCATCGGTCCGCCCGGCCAGCCGCTCCAGCCAGTACTCGAGGTCGGCGCGGTGCTCCGGGCCGCGCCGCCGGGCGTGCAGCGCCAGGACGGCCTCGCGCACGGTGACCGCGGCCTCGGCCGGTTCGTACCTCGGGTCCCGGTAGCACTGCCACCAGTCCTCCAGCAGCACCGCCAGGCCGTGGCCGTCGGTGAGCATGCCGTCGATGTCCAGGTGGACGACGCCACTGTCGCCCGGGCCGAGCGAGACCTCCACCCGGTGCGGCGGGCCGTCCGACTCCGGGGCGGTCAGCCGGCGCCGGACGGCCAGCAGGTGCTGCTCGAACTCGGCCGGGTCGACGTCGGTGAGCCGGTGCACGGGTACGGCGTCGTCGGCCGGGCGGGGTGCGATCAGCTGGCGGCCGAGCTCGTCGAGCTCCATTCGCAGCATGTCGTGGTGGGCGACCGTCCGCCGCCAGGCCGCGGCCATCCGCTCGCCGTCGAGCGCGGGCACCGCGAACTCCCGGTAGTGCCGGCAGCCGACCGGGTCGGCGGCCAGGTCCGGGTCACGGCCGACCAGGTAGGCCTGCTGGACCGGGGTCAGCGGGAACGGCTCGTGCCGGTTTGCCTGATCCGGCTGTGACGGGGCCGGAGTCGGCCGCACCGCCGGGGTGTCCGCCTCGGCCAGCAGACCGGTCACCCGCTCGATCAGCCACCGGGTGTCCGCACCGCCCGCCAGCCAGTCGGTGCCCACCCTGACGCCCAGCTCGGCCTGGAGCTCCACCGTGAGCCGGGTCACCGCGAGCGAGGCCAGCCCGTAGTCGCGCAGCGGGGTGTCCAGGGACAGGTCCGATCCGGCGGGCAGGACGCCGCCGACGATCCGCACGACCGTCTCGGCGGCCTGATGCTGGTCCATGTCTTCTCCTTCACGGCGCCGGTACGGCGGGCCGGGCCGGGGCAGGCGGGCGGCCTTCACGAGCGGGACGGAAGCGGAGGGGTGGAGGAGCGGGGTGGTGTCACGACCCGGCGTCACGGCTCCGAAGGCCGGGGCGGACGGACCGACCGGGCGGGCACCGGAACGCGCGTCGCATCGGATCGCGCGCCCCGCCCCCGCCCGTCGCCGGTGTCACGGCTGGCCGGATCCGCCGGACCGGGCCTGGGCGTGCTGGTCGGCGAGGAACCGGGCCAGCGCCCCGAGCAGGTCCGGACCACCCCGGAACAGCGAGAGGTGGTCCCCGTGCGGACGGATCAGCAACCTCGCCCCGGCGAGTACTCCGGCGACCCGCGCGGACCCCTCCGGGTGCGCGGTGCCGTCGTCCTCGCTGGTGACCACCAGCGCCGGGGCGGTGACCCTGGCGAGTTCGGGGCGCAGGTCCGTCCCCATCACCGCGCTGTTCAACTCGCAGTAACGGGCGAACAGTTCGACCGTCGCATACGGGTAGAGCACCAGCGGCGCGAGCTCGGCCGGCACATCGCCGCCGATCGCCTCGAGCAGTGTCGCGTGGATCGCCTCGGCCGAGGACCGGTCGAGGGCGGCCAGCTCCATCAGCGCCTGGAGGTTGCGCTGGTGGTCGGTCTTGGGGCTGCCCGGGCCGAGGTCGAAGTCGCCGTGCCAGAGGCTGAGCGAAGCGATCCGGTCCGGGTGCCGGGCCGCGGCGGCGACCGCGAGAACGGCCCCGCCGCAGAGTCCGGCCACATGGGCCCGCCGCACTCCCGCCCGGTCCATCGCCGCCACCAGGTCGCCGGCCTGGGCCGGCACCCCGAAGTCCGCGGGCGGCGGCGCGGCGAGGTCGCCGAACAGGCCGCGGCTCTCCCAGGTCACCACGTGGTGCTCGCGGGCGAGTTCACGGATCCAGTGCTCGGCGAGCCGGGCCGGCATTCCGGGGGCGAGGACCAGGACGACGGCCCGGTCGGCGGGGTCGCCCGCGGTGTGCACGCGCAGCGGGACGCCGTCCGGCGAGACGGCCTCCAGCCGGGTGGTGAAGCGGTCGAAGTCGGCGGCGAGCGCCGCCTTCGCGGCGGCGTCGATCCGCTCCACCGGATCCGGGTCGTCGATGGGCAGCTCCGCCAGGCCGAGGCACCCGCCGACCACCCGGTCGAAGGGGTCCGTCGCCCCGCCGGGCCGTACCTCGATCCGGGGCAGCCCCAGCAGGTCGGTCGTCCGGTGCAGCACCCGCTGCGCGGCCTCGGCCCGCGTCCCGCCGTCCACCGACACCGGGCCGGGCAGCACGTCGAGCAGCGGCCGCAGCGACAGCACCGCCCGGGCGAGGCGGTCTGACCACGGGGCGGCCGGGGCGGGCACGGTGACCGCCCCGGCGGCCGGCTCAGCGGACCGGGAAGACATGGCCCCGCGTGGTGCGGTCCGTCAGCCGGTTGTGTCCGTGGGTGTCCCGGCCGGAGACCAGCACGGTGCCGTAGCGTTCCAGCGAGACCGTGCCGCCGTACTCCTCGATGGCCTCGGTGTCCGGGTAGACGCGCACGGAGGTCGGCACGTAGCGGGAGGCGAAGCCGAGCCGCATCGGGCCGGCGCCGCCGTGCGGGTGCGAGGCGTGCATCAGGGTGGACCAGAACATGATGGCCTCTCCGGGGCGCATCACCATCGAGACGGCCCGGGACTCGTCGGGCTCGAAGTCCGGGTCCTTCTGGAGCTCCCGGTAGTCGTAGCCGAAGAAGCCCCGCCGGGTGCCCTGCTTGTCCTGACGGTTGATCCGGTCCGGGTCGTAGTGCATCTTCTTGGTCTCGTCGTAGTTCATCTGCTCGTGCGAGCCGGGGATGAACTGGAGGCAGCCGTTGTCGACGGTCGCCTCGGTGAACGCGGTCCAGACGGTGATGGTCCCGCCGAACTCCTTGAACTCGTCCGGCCAGAGGATCTGCGGGGTGCCGGAGGCGTTCGCGAAGGTGTCGGCCTGGTGCCAGTCGGTGCCCTCGTCGCCCGGGTACTTGGGGAAGAACTCGGTCCGCCAGCAGAGCACGTCCGGGCCGAGGACGCTGGTGACCCGGTCGACGATCCGCTCCTGGCAGATGTGGTCGGCCAGAAAGCCGGAGTCGAGGTGGCGGTCGTAGTTGGAGATGTTGGTGTTGCCGGAGGCGGCGGCTTCGTCGCCGTACACGGCCATCGAGCGGTCCATCAGGCCGAGCCGCTCGCGCCGCCAGGCGCCGGTCATCTCCTCCGGCTCGTAGACCTTGAAGGGGCCGAAGAAGCCGTTGGTGCGGAAGCTCTCCAGCTCCTCGGGGGACAGTGCGAACGCACGTCCCGCTCCGGTCGCGGTCATGTCTGTGCTCCTTCACGCGGGTGTCGTGGGCGCCGGTTTGCTGACGGCACGTCAGGCGGACTGCTGGGCCACGCAGTCGGCCAGCCGGGCGATGGTGGCCTCGCCCATCAGCTCGCTGCCGGTGAGCCGGAGCCCGAAGTGGCGGTTGACCTGGGCGATGATCCGGACGAACGCCAGTGAGGTGGCGCCGAGGTCGAACAGGTCCGCCTCAGCGGGCGGCGGCTCGGTACCGCGCAGCACCTCGTGGACGATCGCCGTCAGCTGCGCCCGGGTGTCGCCGGGCGGCACGGCCTGCGGTGTGGGGGCCGGTTCCTCGTCCAGCATCCGGCGCAGCGCCGCGCGGTCGGTCTTGCCCTGCGGGGTCAGCGGCAGCCGGTCCAGCAACCGGTGCACCGCGGGCCTCAGGTGGTCGGGGAGCGCGGCGGCGGCGTGCCCGGCCAGCCGGGCCGGCAGGCCGTCCCGCTCGGCGCCGGCCGTGGGCACGGTGAACGCCGCGAGGCGCCGGTCGCCCTCGTGGTCGTGCGCGACCACCACGGCGGCCGCCACCTCCGGGTGGCCGAGCAGGCACTCCTCGATCTCCCGCGGCTCGATCCTGAAGCCCCGGACCTTCAACTGGTCGTCGATGCGGCCGAGGTAGCGCAACCCGCCGTCGGCCTCCCGGACCGCAAGGTCGCCGGAGCGGTAGTGGCGGACGGGCCCGGCGCCGTCGAGGTCCCGGGTCACGAAGCGCTCCTCGGTCAGCTCCGGGCGGTCCAGGTAGCCCCGGGCCAGGCCGGCGCCGGACACCCAGATCTCACCGGGTGTGCCGTCCGGGACGGGCTTCCCGTCCTCGCCGACCAGCCGTACCGCGAGGTCGGACAGCGGGACGCCGATCGGGCTCTCCCCGGGCCGCGCCAGGTCGGCCCGGAGGATCGGCCGGTAGGTGACGTGCACGCAGGTCTCGGTGATGCCGTACATGTTGACGAGCCGGGGGTGCTGGTCGCCGTGCCGCTCCAACCAGCCGGTCAGGTCCCGGAGTTCCAGTCGCTCGCCGCCGAACACCACCAGCCGCAGGGCGAGTTCGTCCGCGCCGCCCGGCTCGGCGTCGGCCGCCGCCAGCTGGCGGAAGGCGGAGGGGGTCTGGTTGAGCACGGTGACGCGTTCGGCGCGCAGCAGCGCGTGCAGTTCGGCCGGAAGGCGCAGCATCCGCTTGGGCACCACGACCAGCCGGCCGCCGTGCAGCAGCGCGCCCCAGATCTCCCAGACCGAGAAGTCGAAGGAGACCGAGTGGAACAGCGTCCAGACGTCGTCCGCGCCGAAGCCGAACCGGTCCCGGGTGGCGGTGAACAGCCGGACCACCTGCCGGTGTTCGACCAGGACGCCCTTGGGCCGGCCGGTGGAGCCGGAGGTGTGGATGACGTAGGCGGGGCTGTCATCGGGCACCGCCACCCGCTCGGCGGCGGACGGCGGGTCGTCGGTGGGCTCCGGGCCGTCCACGGTGACCGGCACCACCTGGACCGGCGCACCGGGCGGCAGCGCGGCCGCGGCCTCGGCCGTCGCGGCCACCAGGCGGACTCCGGTGTCCGCCAGCAGCTCGCCGAGCCGGGCCGCCGGGTAGTCGGGGTCCAGCGGGACGTACGCCCCACCGGACTTGAGGATGCCCAGCATCCCGATGACGAGTTCGGCGCCGCGGTGCGCGCAGAGCCCGACCAGGGCGCCGGGGCGCACCCCGAGCGCGGTCAGTCTGGCGGCCAACTCATCGGCTCTTCGGTCGAGTTCGCGGTAGGTCAGCCGGCTGTCCGGCGCGGTGACGGCGATCCGGTCGGGTGCTTCCCGGGCCCGCTCCTCGAAGATCTCGTGCAGACTGCGGCCGTTCATGGCCGGCACCTCCTGGTCGTGGCGCAAGGGTCAGCCCGCCGGCGGGACGTCCGTGGCGTACAGGCCCCAGTGGTGCGGGGTGAGGGCGACGTCCTGGAAGCTGCCCTGGACGAACATCCGGGCCCAGGTGCCGGGGCCCTTCTCCGGAGCGCGCTCGCGGAAGAAGATCTCCCGCACGCTCTCGTTCTGGACGTGCAGTTGGAGCAGCCGCTGGTAGGTGCCGAGCGAGCGCATGTGGATCAGCCAGTGGATCCGGTCCGCCTGGCCGAAGGCGTCCTCGTACAGAAGCACCGTGGCCTCGCCGGCCAGGTTGTCGTTGATCGCGTCGGCGGCCTCGCGGGCGAACTGCCGGGCCTCGGAGCGGAAGTCGTAGATGATCTGGGCGGTGCGGTGGATCATGATGCCCGCGTTGGCGGAGTGCAGCAGTTGCCCGTCCGGCTGGCGGGTCTGGTGGCGGGCGGGCGGGAGCACCACGGTGTCGGTCCGCTCGCGGTAGACCCGGCTCTCGCGTTCCAGCCTGCCGTCCACGGCGGTGCCGTACATGCCCCAGAACTGCGGCAGCAGCACGCTCTCCTGCAACGAGCCGTCGACGAACATCCGGGCCCAGCCGCCGCCACCCTTGGCGTCGGGGATCCGGGCCTTGCCGAAGAGCGAGCGGTAGCCCTCGTCCTCGCGGCCCATGGCGACCATCGTCTCGTAGTGCTCCATGGACTTGAGGTGGATCAGCCAGTGCACCAGGTCCTTGGTGCCGAACGTCTCCTCGTAGACGAAGACGCTGGCGACGCCCTGCTGGGTGGTGTTGATGTGCTCGGCGAGCTCCCGGGCGAACTCCCGCGACTCGGAGTGGAATTCGCTGCGGGCCTGGGCGACGCGTTCGACGATCATTCCGGAGTTCCCGGAGTGCAGGATCTCCTCCGGCGCTAGCACCGTCTGGCGATCGGCCGACGGAATACCCGGTTCTGGTGTTCCCACGAGACCTCCTCATCGAATTCCGGCGTACGCCGGACGTGTTCCGGAAATCCTCGGCAAACCCTATTTGGGCCGCCTGTGGAATCCTGCTCAGTTTTGCGCACGGGTCATCGCCAGCAGACGATCCGTCAGGACCTCGGCCGCGCCGGCCATCAGCCGGTCGGCGATGACGTCCACGTGGCGGCGGCGCCAGTCGGCCAGCTCGGTGCCGGCCACGAAGCGGTTGAACGCGCCCATCGCCGGGCCGCAGTGGATCTGGTAGTTGATCCGGCCCTCCGGCTCGCCGCGCATGGCCAGGCGCGTGGAGTGCGCGAAGTACCAGCGGAAGACCAGCGCCATCCGGTGCCGGGGCGAGCGCTCCGCCCTGGCCAGCTCCTCGGGGTCACTCCGCCGCAGGCGCTCCGCGGTCTCCTGCCAGACCTCGTCGATCGGCCGGCCGAAGCACTGCTCCTCCAGCGACCGCCGGGTGGCCCCGTCCAGCCCCTCCAGCGATTCGTGGCTGCGGTACAGCTGGTAGAGCCGGTTCGCCCGGGCCGGGAACATCGTGCCCTTGCGCACCACCTGCACCCGGGCGCCCAGTTCGAACATGTCGCCGGCCGGCGCGTAGGTGGTGTCCTGGACGTCCAGCCCGGCCAGCATCTCCTTCACCTCGGGGGCGGTCCCGGCCTCCCGCGAGCACTGGTTGACCGACCCGGTGAGCACGAAGTCCGCCCCGAGCAGGAAGGCCGCCGCCACCGCCTCAGGGGTGCCGAGCCCTCCTGCCGCGCCCACCCGGATCCGCTGCGGGTAGCGGCGGCCGGCTCCGGCCGCGTCCCGCAGCCGCGCGATGCTGGGCAGCAGTGCGAGCGCCACGCCGCCGTCGGTGTGCCCGCCGGAGTCCGACTCCACGCACAGGTCGCCGCTGACCGGGAGTTCACCCGCGATGGCGGCCTCCTCCGCGGTGAGCGCGCCGGCCGCCACCAGCCGCTCCAGCAGCGGGGCCGGCGCCGGGGCGAGGAACGCCTCGGCGACCTCGGGCCTGGACACCTTGGCCACCACGTGCCGCCCGGCCACCGGACGGCCGCGCGCATCGCGGCTCGCCCCGTGGTACCGCAGCCGCACCAGGGCCGGGGTGATCCGGGTGAATCCGGCCGCCTCGACACAGCGCACGCCGTACCGCAGGAGCAGCGACACCAGCGCGTCCTCCCGGGCCGGGTCGCCGGGCGTGTGCAACAGGTTGACGCCGTAAGGACGTTCGTCACCCGACTCGCGGGCGAGCAGGGCCACGGCCTGCTCGATCCGCTCGAGGGGCAGCCCGCCGGTGCCGAAGAAACCCAGCAGTCCCGCCCGGCCCATCCGCAGTACCAGGTCGGTCGAGGAGATGCCCCGGTACATCGACCCGGCCAGATAGGCGGCCCGGACCCGGTAGTCGCGGCGGAACTCGGGGCAGCCCAGGTTCTCGGCCCGCACCCGAGGCGGCGCGGCTGACACGGACGGCCCGGCGGCGGGTACGGACGGCCCGGCGGCGGGTACGGAGGGCCCGGCGGACGGCCGAGCAGTCGACTCCGACTCGATGTCAGGTCCCGTCTTCAAAAGGGAAGTTCCCGTCGACGCGGCGACAGCGTCCGGCACCGCCCCGGAACCTGCCCGGTGCCCGCTCGCGGCCTCCCGCCACAGGCCGGTCAGCGTGCCGCCCGGCCCCAGCTCGGTCACCTCGGTCACACCCAGCTCGCGCAGCCTCGCCATGCACTCGGCCCACCGGACGGGCTCGGCGATCTGCCGGGTTAGCAGCTCGGCCACCGCCGCGCCGTCCGCGCCGTAGGGTTCCGCGGTGGTGTTGGCTATCACCGGCACCGCCGGCGGCCGCAGCGGCACACCGGCGAGGAACTCCCGGAACTCCGCTGCGGCGAACCGCATGTAGCGCGAGTGGAACGGTGCGCTGACCGCCAGCGGAACCGTCCGCGCCAGGCCGTCGGCGCGCAGCCGCCGGGCCACCTCGGCCAGTTCGTCGGCCGGCCCGGCGAGGACGGTCTGGGTGGCGGAGTTGTGGTTGGCGATGTCCAGCGAGTGCGCCCCGTACCGCGCCAGGATCCCGGCGAGTCGCTCGGCCGTCGGGCCGATGACGGCGCACATGCCGCCCGGGCCGCTGCGGGCCATCAGCTCACCCCGGCGCCGCAGCAGCCGCACCCCGGTCTCGAAGTCGAAACACCCGGCCGCGAACAGCGCCGTGTACTCGCCGAGGCTGTGCCCGGCCAGCAAGGCGGGCGGCGGAGCGCCGTCGGCGCGGGCGGCCAGTACCGACAGCGCCTCGACCACGAACAGTGCGGGCTGGGCGTAGCGGGTGTCCCGCAGCCGGTTGCCGGGATCGGTCGAGCAGAGTTCGACGACGGAGAGTCCGAGCAGCCTGTCGGCGGCCGCGACCAGTTCGGGGAAGCGGGCGAGCACCTCGCCGCCCATGCCCCGCCGCTGCGCCCCCTGCCCGGGGAAGATCCAGCCCTGCACGGGTGTGCTCCTTAGGGTCTGGGGCCCGTGAGGCCCTGTCCGGCTGCGAAGCCGGCGATCCGCCGGCGGACCTGGTCCGAGCCCATCAGCCGGACGAACTCGTCGACGGCCGACCGCTCGGTGCCCTCGTCGAGGATCCACAGCCGTCGCAGATAGCTCTTCAGGTCCGCCACGGTGGCCGGGTCGAGCTTGGAGGCGCGGAACAGCAGCCGCCGCCGGGCCGGCCCCGGGTCGTCGGCGAGCTCGTCCACCAGCCGGCAGCGCTCCGCCCGCTCGGCGTCGACCGGCAGGGTGCTGAGGGCCATCGCGTACGCCTGCTGGAAGCCGACCCGGCGGATCAGGAACGGCAGCACCGAGCACGGCAGCAGGCCCCACAGCGCCTCGGGGAGGCTGAACCGGCTGCGTGCGGTGGCGTGCACGAGGTCACTGGCGGCCACCAGGCCCACTCCCCCGCCGACCACCTCGCCGTCGACCTCGCTCACCACGATCCGGCCGATCGTGGTGAGCCGCCTGAGCAGCGCGAAGTACTCCGCCCCGCCACGTTCGGCCTGTTCCGCGGGAGTGCCGTCCGCCGCTGCCACGCCTGCCAGGTCCATGCCGCTGCAGAAGGTGTCGCCCTCCGCTCGCAGCACCACCATCCGGCACTGGGGCGAGTGTTCGGCCAGGTCGAGGGCGGCGCCGAGCTCGGCCAGCAGGTCCGCGGTGATGCTGTTGCGCTCGGCTGGCCGGTTCAGGGTGATGGTGAGCAGGGCGCGTTCGGCCGCCACCCGGAGGGTGCGGCATCCGGTCAGCTCCACCGGTACCTCCGCTCGAAGCCCCGGATCTCGTCCAGGACGAGCAGGCCGCGGCCCTCGAACCGGCTCCGGTACGCGTCCCCGTACTCCGCCGGGTCGAAGCGCTGGTCGCGTACGCCCGCCATCCGCTGGGCGGCGCCGTCGGCCAGGGCCTCGTACTCGGGCATGGTCAGCGGGTGGCGGGTGGCGATGGCACCGGCGATGTCCAGCTCCGCCAGCTGCTCGGCGGCGCCCTCCGGGACGATCCCGCTGTAGAACTCCGAGGCGCAGCCCGATCCGTAGGAGAACAGGCCGATCCGCCGGGCCCCGGCGTCGGGCCCGTCCTGGTCGATCAGCGAGCACAGGGCGAGGTAGAGCGCGGCCGAGTAGACGTTGCCGACCTGGGTGCAGTAGGCGAGCGAGGCGGCGGTGCGCCGGTGGAAGTCCGCCTCGATCTCGGCCGTACCGAGGCCCTTGAGCTTGCGCAGCAGGGTGCGGTGGGCGCCCTTGACCATGCCGGCGAAGGGGGTGTGCAGCACCAGGCGGTCGAAGGTGGAGACGATGTCGGCGCCGAGGACCCGCTGCGCGTAGTGCTGGTAGCTGTTCTCCAGGCAGGCCAGGTAGGAGAGCAGGGACAGGTCCGAGTCACCCGCCTCCAGATCGGGCCGGGGCCGCAGGGTGTCCATCACCTGGTAGCTGTGGAAGCCGCTGGCTCCGGCGTCCAGCGCCAGGATGCGCGGCTGCGCTCCGACGATCATCGCGACCGCCCCGGCCCCCTGGGACGGTTCCCAGTAGGTGCCCCGCGCCGCGGCGCCGGACGCGTCGGCTGCGATCACCAGTGCCTTGGCGTCCGGGTCGGCCCCGGCCGCGAGGATGCCGGCGGCACTGCGCAGCGCCGCGGTGCCGCCGTAGCAGGCGTGCTTGGTCTCGAAGGACCGGCAGCGCCGGCCCAGTCCGAGCGCCTCGTGCACGTAGGTGCTCAGCGGCTTGCCGAAGTCCACGCCGGACTCGCTGCCGACGACGACCAGTTCGATCCGCTCGCGCTCGGCGGGGGTGAGCGCCTCGACGAGCGGCCTGGCGGCGTTGACGGCGTTGGTGACGGCGTCCTCGCAGGGCAGGTTGACGGACTTGTGGCGCATCATCAGGTTGTCGAACCTGCGGACGTCCAGACCGCGCGCCTCGAAGAGGGTCCGGACGTCCAGCGAGGCTCTGCCGACATAGGCGTTGACCGCCTCGATGCCGACGTCCATTCAGCTGCCGCCCGCGCCGGGGTGGTGCGGCACCAGTACGGTCTCGCGCAGGCTGCCGTCCAGGAACATCCGCCCCCAGGTGCCGCCGCCGCGGTGTGCCGGGACGCGCTCGCCGGTCAGCAGTTCGCGCAACTCGGCGTCCCCCGCCTCCAGTTCGACGATCCGGCGGTAGTCGTCGAGGGTCTTCAGGTGGATCAGCCAGTGCACCCGGTCCTGGACGCCCCACTGCTCCTCGTAGAGGAGGACGGTGGCGTACCCGGCCAGCGCCTCGTTGATCCGGCTGAGCCAGGCGAGCGCGAACTTGCGCGCTTCCTTGCGGAATTCGAACCTCACCTGGCCCGACCGATGGATGATCACGCCGGCGTTGGCACTGTGCAGCATCTGCTCGGGCGACTGCCTGGTCTGGCAGCGGGCCGGCGCTGCGAACAGGTCGCCCAGGTCCTCCTCGTCGGCGTGGGTGAGCCCGTGCTGGGGGACGATCACCCGCTCCTGGAAGGAGCCCTGGACGAACATCTTCTCCCAGTTGCCGCCGCCCTTCTCGGTGAGCCGGTCAGAGGTGGAGACCTCCTGGAACTCCTCGTCGTGGTCCACCATCTCCAGCAACCGGGCGTAGTCGTTGGGCGCCCGCATGTGGATCAGCCAGTGCATCCGGTCCTGGACGCCGAACAGCTCCTCGTACACCAGGGTGGTGGCGTAGGGATGGAGTCCCTTGTTGGTGAAGAACTGCAGATCCCTGGCGAACGACCGGCCCTCGGCACGGAGTTCGTATGCGAGCTGTCCGACCCGGTGGATGATGAGACCGGAATTCGCGGAGTGCATCAACTCGTCGGGGGACACGTCGACCTGTTCCCCCGCCGGCGGAATGAACGACCACGCCATGTCGGGAATTCCCTTCCTGCCACGTTCCGCGGATTCCATCGGCGGCGGTGCACGCCGGTCCGCGGTGCGGCCACGCTAACCGGGGGCGGAAAGCGGCCTCTGCTCAATGTTGGGCAACGCCCCCCGAGGGGCCGGGGACTACCCTCGACAGGGAAGCGGACCACATGGTCCACTTGTGGCCGGGGAAGCACCAACACGCCCCGGCCGCCTCACGATTGGAGAGCTCCCGATGCCCCGCGTGACCCCCGAGTCCCTCCGGTTCGACCAGGCGGCGGACGACTACGACGCGTACCACGGCGGTCTGGAACGCGGCCGCAAGGCCGCCGCGGACCTCTCGTCCCATCTGCTCCCCGGCGCGGTGCTGGACATCGGCCTGGGCACCGGCCTGGTCGACGTGGGCCTGGCCGAACTGGGCCACCGCGTGCTCGGGGTCGACCTGGCCCCGGGGATGGTCGGCCGCGCCCACCGCCGGCTCGGCGGTCGGGTGGTGATCGGCGACGCGCACGCGCTGCCGTTCGCGAGCGGCTCGCTGCCCAACGTGGTGATGGTGCACGTGCTGCACGTGGTGGACGACATGGCCGGGGTGCTCGACGAGGTCGGCCGGGTGCTCGCGAGCGGCGGACGGTTGGTCACCGTGCACGGTGTCCCGATGGCCGAGCCGGACGACCTGGTGGCGGCCGAGTCCCCGCTGGCGGTGCTCAAGCCCGAGGTGCCCGACACCCCCGAGCGGCTGGCCGCGGCCGCCGCCAAGGCGGGGCTGCGGGTGGTCGAGGAGGCATCGGTCAATCCGTACGAGATCGATCTGACGCCCAACCAGTACGCCGACAGCATCGCGAACCGGGTCTGGTCCTACCTCAAGAACGTCGACGACCCGGACTGGCAGCGGCTGGTCGTGCCGGTCGTCGCCGCCCTGCGCGCGCTGCCAGAGCCGGACCGCGAGCGGCACCAGGTGTGGCGGGTGCCGCTCACCGTACTGGTCAAGAACTGACCTACCGGACAAGGGGGATCACATGGAGTCAACCACGGACACCAGGCCGGTCGAGCCGGCGACCTCGCTGACCGAGCTGCTGCGCGAACGCGCGGCGAGCGAACCGGACGCCGCCGCGATCACCGTGGACGGCCTCGCCCCGCTCACCTTCGAGGAGTGGAACGACCGTGCCGACGCGGCCGCGCACGGCCTGCTGGCCTTCGGCGAGGGCCGGCTGCGGCGGATCGCCCTGTACTTCGGCGGGCTCGACTGGGTCGGCTACGCCGTGGCGTACCACGCCGCCCAGCGGGTCGGCGCCACCACCCTGCACCTCAACGACACCATGCCGGCCGAGGAGGTCGCGTACCGGCTGGCCGAGTGCGGGGTCAACGGCATCGTGCACGGCAACGGGCTCACCCCGCCGGTCGACTTCAGCGGCTGGACGGCCCCGCTCGGTGAGCTCGAAGGCGGCCTGCACCGGCCCCTGGTGCGGCCGGTTCGGCCGGACGCGGTGGCCGACATCCTCTACACCTCGGGCACCACGGGCCGGGCGAAGGCCATCACCGTCACCCACGCCAACATGATGTTCGGGCGCGCCAAGCCGACCATCGACACCCTGGGCGTCTCCGACCACCTGCTCGCCGCGATGCCGCTGGGCACCTCGTCCAGCCAGGGCACCGCCTCGTTCCCGCTGCTCTCGCGCAGCACGCTGCTGGTCGCCCCGCCCGACGCGGCCGAGCGGATAGCCGAGTTGGTCGTCCGCTACGAGGTCGGCTCGATGATGATCACCCCGGCCACCGCGCTCGCCCTGGTCCGGGCCAGGGTCCACGAGCGCCACGACCTCGGCAGCCTGCACACCGTCACCACCGCGTCCTCCGCGTTCCCCCCGGCCGTCGCCCGGGACCTGCTCGCCATGCTGCCCGGGGCCACCCTGGCCATGGCGTACACCTCCCTGGAGGCCGCCCCGGCCGTCACCCTCAACGTCTTCGACCCGGCCAGGCCCCTCTCGGTCGGCCGGCCCGCCCACGGGACCGAGGTCCGGATAACCGACGACCTGGACCGCCCGCTGCCGGCCGGCGAGGTCGGCGAGATCTGGCTGCGCAGCGCCGCTCCCAAACGCCGCTACCTCGACACCGACCTCGACAAGAAGTTCAACGTCGGCGAGTGGACCAGGATGACCGACCTCGGCCGGCTCAGCGAGGACGGCGAACTGACCTTCTTCGACCGCTCCGCGGACGCGGTCCGCACCGGCACCACCCTGGTGTCCAGCATCGCGGTGGAGGCCGAGCTCTACGAGCACCCCGCCGTCCGCGAGGTGGCCGTGATCGGCACCCCTGACCGGGCGCCGGGTCAGGTGGTCACCGCCGTGGTCGTGCTGACCTCCCCGGAGCGGCTCGCGGACGTGCGGGCCTTCGCCGAGGAACGGCTGCCCGCCGCCGAGCGGCCGGCCCGCTACGTGGTCGCCGACACCCTGCCGCGCAGCTTCCTGGGCAAGGTGCTCAAACGCGAACTGCGCCAGCGGTTCGGCGCCGTTGACGCCTCCCGGTCCTGATCCGCGGACCACCGACCGAACCACGCCAAGGAGTAGCCCGATGTCCCTCGAACCCGACCTGCTCGACGTCCTCGGCTGCCCCGAGCACCCGGACGCCGGCCTCCGGAACGACCCGGCCGCGGCCACCCTGACCTGCGGTGAGTGCGGCCACGCCTACCCCGTGGTCGACGGCGTGCCGATCCTGCTGGCGCCGGCCGCCCGAGGCTAAGACCGACCGGGGCCTGGCCCGGCCGACCTGTCCGGTCGGCCGTCACATCAGCGGCGGAGCCCGGTACTCCGGGTGCGGCACCATGATGCCGGGCCACTGCCAGTGCCCCGGCCGGTCCGCCGGCCGCCGTCCCCTCCCGGAGGATTCCCGCACCGTGACCACCACCCCGCCGGCCCCCCGCTCCCGCGCCGACGCCGTCCGCAACCAGCAGTTGCTGGTCGCGGCGGCGGCTCGTGCCTTCGCCAAGAGCGGCCTGGGCATCCCGGTCTCGCAGATCGTCCGGGACGCCGGACTCGGCAAGGGCACCGCCTTCCGCTGCTTCCCGTCCAAGGACCACCTGGTGGCGGAGATCGTCCGCGAGCGCTTGGACGAACTCACCACCCGGGCAGTCGAGTTGGCCGCGGAGGAGGACGCCGGCGCCGCCCTGTACGCCTTCCTGCGCGCCGCCGCGGCGCGCTACGCCGACGACCGGGGCTTCTTCGAGGCGCTCTCGCTGCCGCCGCGCGCCCACCCCGAGGTGCGCGCTTCGGAGGAGCGGCTGATCGACGCGGTGGACCGGCTGGTCCACCGCGCCCAGCGGCAGGGTTCGGTGCGCGAGGACGTCACCACGGTGGACGTCCTGCTGCTGCTCGGCGGCGTCCGGCAGGCCGCCGCGCCGCTGCACCCGGCCCGGCCCGACCTCTGGCAGCGCTACCTCGACCTGGTCTTCGACGGGCTGCGCGCCGGCCAGGGCCGACCGCCCGCCGGCCCGGCCCCGACCCGCACCGACTACCGGCGGGCCGCCGAGTCCCTCGCCAGCGGGGGTTAGGCCCGCCCACCACCGGCCGGACGGAAGTCCGGCCGGGACGCCACCGCCCGCGCGAGCGAGCTCGCCGGGCCCGTCCTCCCGTCAGGAGTGCCTGTGACCCACTCATCCACCAACGCCGGCCCAACGGCCCCGGCCGAGCCGGGAACCGGACCGGGCCGGCCCGCACTGGTTCTCCTGTTCCTCTGCCTCGCCGACCTGATGGTGGTGCTGGACGCCACCATCGTCAACGTCGCCCTCCCCTCGATGGAGAGCGGGCTCGGGATGTCCCAGAACAGCCTCCAGTGGGTGGTGAACGTCTACGCCCTGCTGTTCGGCGGCTTCCTCATCCTCAACGGCCGGCTCGGCGACGTCTTCGGCCGCAAGCGCCTGCTGCTCGCCGGCGTGGTCGTGTTCACCGCCGCGTCGGTGCTCAACGGACTGGCCACCGACGCCTGGGTGCTGATCGTGGGCCGCGGGCTCCAGGGCCTGGGCGGTGCGATGATCGCCCCGGCCGGACTCTCCATCATCAACACCTCCTTCCAGGACACCTCGATGCGGACCAAGGCGCTCGCCGCCTGGAGCAGCATCGCCGCCGCCGGCGGCGCGCTCGGCCTGCTGCTCGGCGGTCTGCTCACCACCACGCTGTCCTGGCACTGGATCTTCTTCGTCAACATCCCGATCGGCGTGGCGGTACTGCTCGGCTCACGGCTCATCCCTGACTCCCGGACCGAGGCGGGCGACCGGTCGGTGGACGTGTTCGGCGCCACCACGGTGACCGGCGGGCTGCTGCTGCTGGTCCTCATGCTGAGCAACGGCGACTCCTGGGGCTGGAGTTCGGCGCGCACCCTGGGCGTCGCCGGCGCGGCCGCGGTACTGCTGGCGGCGTTCGCGGTCTCCTCGCTGCGCGGCCGCGCGCCCATCGTGCCGTTCGGCATCTTCCGGATCCGCTCGCTGGCCGTCGCCGACCTGGTGCTCCTGATGCTCACCTCGGGCATCTTCTCGATGTTCTTCTTCTCCGCGCTCTACCTCCAGCACGTCCTCGACTACAGCCCGCTGCGGGCCGGCCTGGCCTTCCTCCCGGCCGCGGTCGGCGTGATGGCCGGCGCGGGCCTGGCGCAGCCGGTGATGGGCAAGCTGGGTCCGGTCCCGGTCGGCACGACCGGCCTCGGCCTGGGCGCGGTGGGCATGGTGCTGCTCTCCCGGCTGCCCAGCGCCGGCAGCTACGCCGGCGACCTGCTGCCCGGCCTGCTGACGCTCTCGGTCGGCCTGGGTGTCGCGTTCGTGCCGATCACCCTGCTGGCCACCTCGGGAGTGCCCCAGCGGGACGCCGGGCTGGCGTCCGGCCTGTATCAGACCGTTCAGCAGATCGGCGGCGCGCTCGGTCTCGCGGTGCTCTCCACCCTGGCGGCGCGCAGGGCCGCCGATGATCTCGAGCATGGCGGCGCGGCCGCGGCGGCCCAGGTCGCCGGGTTCCGCTCGGCGTTCGCCGGAGGTGCGGTGATCCTGGCGCTCGGCGCGGTGCTGTTCGTCGCGCTGCTGCGCAAGCGTCATGTCGAGCCCGTGCTCCAGCAGACGGCGGCACCGGCCCCGGCCGACGCCACCGGCTGAGCGGAGCCGGCGCCACTCGACGACACCAGGGCCGGGGGCCCGCGACCGCTCGGCGCGGTGCGCGGGCCCCGGGGCCGTCGACCGGCTGCCGACCGGCCGCCGCGGTCAGTCGGCCACGGACCGGCCCGCCGCCAGGCGTTCCAGCAGCCCGACCGCCTCGGCGGGTCCCGGCAGGGCGTGCAGCTCGGCCCGCAGCCGCTGGACGTTGGCCCGGTAGTCAGGATCGGTCAGCACCTCGGACACCGCCTCCCGCACCGCCTCCGGGGTGAGCGTCCACGGGTCGACCGTCCGGCCGATCCGCAGTTCGGCGCAGCGGCGCGCGTTGTCCGGGTGGTCGCCGAGGAACGGCACCACCACGTGCGGGATCCCGGCGTCCAGCGCGCCCACCACGGTGTTGAAGCCGCCGTGGGTGACCGCAACGGCGCAGTGCGGCAGCAGCAGACTCTGCGGGATGTAGCGTTCCACCCGGATGTGCGGTGGCAGCGGCCCGAGTTCGGCCGGGTCGCTGTCCCGGTCCACGGTGGCGACGACGTTGACCGGCTCGTCCTCGAAGGCGGCCAGCACCTTCCGGAACAGCTGCGGGAAGGCACCGGGCACCCAGCGGTTGGTGATGGTGCCGAAGGTGACGTAGACGATCGGCCGGTCCGGCAGCCCGGCGAACCACTCGGGCAGTTCCTCCCCCTCGAAACGGTCGAACGGCATCGGCCGCAGCGCCCGCAGGGTGGCCGGCCTGGTGCCGGCGGGATCCAGGTAACCGGGCGGGGCGCAGCACAGGTAGAGGTGGCGGTGCAGCATCAGCTGCTCCGGGTCGGGCGCCAACCCGGCCTCCCGCCGGGCCTGTTCGAGCTCTGCCCGGATGTCCTCCGCGAGCGGGCCCAGGTCGTACAGCGGGGTGGTGTCCAGCGCCGCGTGCGGCACCCCGAGCACCTCGGCGGCGAGCGCGCCGCCCACCTCGTAGCTGTCGCGCACGATCACGTCCGGCCGCCAGCCGTCCGCCAGCCGTACCAGGTCGGGTGCCATCCGGCGGGCGCGTACGCCGTACATGATACGGGCGATGGCGATCCGGTCCATCTCCACGCCGTGCGGCGGCAGGCCGCGGGCCTGCTCCTTGATCTTCAGGAACTCCTCGTCGCCGTCGCCGGAGCGGCCGAGGCCGGCGGCGAAGCCACGGAAGCCCATGGCCTCGATCGCGGGCAGCAGCGAGGCCCCGCTGGCGAAGGCCACCTCGTGGCCGGCCGTACGTGCGGCGGCGGCGAGCGGTACCAGCGGGTGAAAGTGTCCTGGGGCCGGTGTCGCGGTGAACAGCACACGCATCGATGGGCTCCTCAACAGTCGGTTGGGAGTTGTCTAACGCCCACGAACCGCCCGCCGCTGCTCAGTTGTGGCCAGTACCGGGCGGTCAGTCGACGAAGGCGACCTGGTGGCCGGCCGCCTCCGGCGCGCAGACCGGCAGCAACCGCTCGGCCTCCGCGACGAGTTGCCGGCGGACGGGGGCGGACAGCTTGGCCAGCGGGGTGAGGGTGAGCACCGCCTGACGGCGTTTGACGTCCAGCGACCACACCCCGGCCACCAGCCCGTCCACCAGGAAGGTGGGGCGGAGCTGCAGATTGGCCTTGGCATACACCGCGTCCTTGTACTCCTCCGGGAGGATGCGCGCGCGGCGCTTGGGCGCGTACGCCAGCAGGGTGCTGTCGAACCAGGGCAGCAGCCGGACCGGAGCCGGCTGGCCCTCGTGGGGGCGAGGCGCCTGCGGCAGGTCGTACAGCACCCGGCCGCCCTCGTCGGTGAACTCCGCCAGTTCCGGCGCCAGTTCCTTCAGGACCGCCTTGACCTGGGTGACCTTCCCGCCGATCCACTGGGCGACGTCGTCGGCACCGGCCGGGCCGAACGCCCGCAGATGCCGCCGGACCACCTCGCGCAGCGCCTGGGCGGGCTCGGGCGGGCCGCCGGCCGGGCGCGGCGCGGCCCGCAGCGCCTCGGGGACCTTGGTGCTCCAGCCGCCCTGCGCCGGGGTCCGGACCAGGGCCGTGGTCGAGCGGAACGGGCGCCACTTGTAACGGCGTTGGAACTCCAGCTCGGCCGGGTCGACGGCGTCCGGCCGCGCCGCCACCCACTCCTCCAACCAGTCGGCGATCTCCTCGGGCGACCGGGCGACCTGAGCGGCGAACTCCGCCAGCTCGGCCCGCCGGCGCTCGGCCTCGGCGGTCGGCTCGCCGCCGGTCCGCCGCCAGGTGTCGTCCCCGACGGCCACCACCGCGGCGGCGTAGGCCGCGTGCTCGCGCGCGGTGACCAGGTGGAGCGTACGGCGCAGCAGTGTGCCGACCACCAGTTCGCCGCGGTCCAGCGCCTCGTGCACCGTGCGCGCGCCGACGCCCTCGACCCGGGACCACAGCGCCACCGGCAGGGCCGGGCCGTACTGGGCCTGGACGGCCCCGATCGCCTCGACGGCCTCCGGCAGCGGTGACGCCATCCGTTCCAGCAGTCCCTGCCGGGCCAGCAGTGCCCGGTTGAGCGCGCGGTCGGTCAGCTTCTCCTTGTGCACGGCCCACCCCTGTCCTCGCGACGGCCCACCGCCGCAGCGTAGCCGACCCGGCCGCGCCGACAACGTCCGAATCCCCGTGCCGGAATGCGCAATTGTGCCTATCGCCGCCCGCCCGGCCGCTCCTAGGTTCTCGATCGAACTCACGTACCCGGCCCCGTGACGAAGAGACGGACAGATGCCCGCACCCTCCCCCGAACCCCCTACGGATCGCCGCCGACATCCCTTGCTCTGGGTGTCCGTCGGGCTGCTCGTGGTACCGCTCGCGATCAGTGCCTTCGCGCTCGGCAGGCTCCGAGCGACCGGTCCGGGCGCGGACTGGACGGCCGCCGCGCACCAGCCGGACCTGACCGCGCGGTTCCTGGTCGCCGTCGCCGTGGTGCTCGGCACGGCACGGCTGGCCGGCCGGCTCGTGGTGCTGGTCGGCCAGCCTCCGGTGGTCGGCGAGATCTGCGCCGGCATCGCGCTCGGGCCCTCACTGCTCGGCCGGCTCTCCCCGGAGCTGGCCGAGCGGCTGTTCCCGCCGGCCGTCCTGCCGATGCTCAACGCGCTGGCCCAACTCGGCCTGGCACTCTTCATGTTCGGGGTCGGCCGGGAGCTTTCCACGGTCCGGCTGCGGGAGGCCGGCAGCCGCGCCCTGCTGGTCACCCAGTCCTCGCTGGCCGTCCCGTTCGCGGCGGGCACGGTGGTCGCGCTGGGCCTGGGCACCGGGTATCTCGGCCCGGCCGGCAACCGGCTCGCCTTCGGCGTCTTCCTGGGCTGCGCGCTGAGCATCACGGCCTTCCCGGTGCTCGCCCGGATCCTCGACGAGCTGGGGCTGACCCGCAGCCGGGTCGGGCGGCTGAGCCTGCTGGCGGCCGCCGTCGGCGACGCCGGGGCGTGGCTGGCACTGGCCGCGGCGGTCGCACTGGTCCAGGGCCCGGGTGCGGTCGGCACCGGCTTCACGCTGTCGGCGGGCCTGGTGACGGCAGTGCTCTACCTCGGGCCGCTGCGCCGCCTCCTCGCCCTGCTCGCGGCCCGCTGGGCGGCCCGGCCCGCGAGTGGCGGCGCCGCCCTGCCCGTTGTCCTGCCGGTCTGCCTCACCGGCATCTCCGCCGCGCTCACCGCGGCGATCGGCCTGCACGCCGCGATCGGCGCGTTCCTGGCGGGGGTGGTGTTCCCGGGCGGCTCTGAGCGGCTCGGGGCGGCTGCCGACCGGCTGACCGGCCTGTCGGCCGGCCTGCTGCTGCCGTTCTTCTTCCTGGGCTTCGGTCTCTCGGTCGACCTCGGCGCGCTGCCGCTCACCGCGGGAACGCTGTGGACCGGCGCCGTCCTGCTGCTGGTCGCGGTGGCCACCAAGCTGCTCGGGCCCGGCCTGTGCGCCCGGCTGACCGGCATGTCCTGGCGGGACTCGATCGGCCTCGGCGTCCTGCTGAACGCCCGCGGCCTGACCGAGCTGGTGGTCCTGGGGATCGGCCGCCAGGCGGGCATCATCGACGCGCGGATGTTCACGATCCTCACCCTGGTCACCCTGGTCACCACGGTGCTCCCGGTGCCGGTCCTCAGACTGCTCGGCCACGCCGGCCGCGCGCCGGGCGCCGCCCCGGACGACCCGTCCGAGGCGACGGCCGAGCCCGCCGGCGCGGCCCGGAGCCACTGACCTCGCCCTGTCGCCGTGCAACGGCCCCGATTCTGCGGAGAATTGATGGACCATCGCCAACCGGCCCTGGTGGGCGCCCGCGCGCTGCCCGACACCACCCAGCCGTCGATCGGCCGGCGCTTCATGCTCTCGCTCCAGGCCGCGGACAGCCCGAGGTTCCCCACCAGTGGCTTCCGGCGCTGGTTCGCCGAGCGGCGAAAGCGCGCCTTCACGGTCTCCCGCATCCCCTTCGCCGAGCTGGACCAGTGGTACTTCGAGGCGGACGGCGGCAACCTGCGCCACCGTACCGGGCGGTTCTTCTCGATCGAGGGACTGCGACTGGAGGACGGCGACCGCAGTGGCCCCGACCCGGCCAGGCCGATCATCGTCCAGCCGGAGATCGGCACCCTGGGCATCCTGGTCAAGGAGTTCGACGGCATCCTGCACTGCCTGATGCAGGCAAAGATGGAACCCGGCAACATCGGCTCCGTCCAACTGTCCCCCACCGTCCAGGCCACCCGCAGCAACTACCGGCGGGCGCACGGCGGTTCGCGGGTGCGCTACCTGGAGCACTTCACCCGCCCGGGGCACCCCGAGGTCCTGGTGGACCTGCTCCAGTCGGAGCACGGCTCGTACTTCCTGCACAAGCGCAACCGGCACATGATGGTCGAGACCACCGCCGACGTACCCGAGCACGAGGACTTCCACTGGCTGACGCTCGGCCAGATCAGCCGGCTGCTCCGGCAGGAGCACGTGGTCAACATGGACGCCCGAACCGTCCTGTCGTGCATACCGCTGGAGCCGGCCGCCGGACCGGACGGCGCCGGCTTCCCGGACGCGGTGCTGCACTCGCTCGGCCCGCAGGCCGCCCCCCGGCACTCGGACGCCGAACTGACCGGCTGGCTCACCTCGGCCCGGGCCGGGGCGGACGGTTCGGTGCGCCGGGTCCCGCTGACCGCCACCGAGGCGGACGGATGGATCCGCGGGCCCGGCTCGATCACCCGCCGGGGCGGCGCCGACTTCGCCGTGATCGCGGTGCGGGCCGAGGCGGACAACCGCGAAGTCCCGTCCTGGACACAGCCGTTGGTGGAACTGACCGGCCCCGCGGTGCACGCCTTCATCGCCAGGCGCCTCGACGGGATGCTGCACGTCCTGGTGCGGGCGAGCGCGGAGCGCGGCTCACTGAACGGCCCCGAGCTGGCGCCCACCGTCCAGTGCCCGCCCGGCGGGACGGCCCGCTACCTCGACCAGGTGCTCCAGGCGCCGCCCGACCGGGTGCATTTCGACGTGGCACAGTCCGAGGAGGGCGGCCGCTTCCACCTCGCGCGGACCCGCAACCTGATCGTGGAGGCCGAGGACGGCTTCCCGGTGGACCAGCCGGAGGAGTACCGCTGGATGACGCTCGATCAACTGGCCCGGATGACCCGACTCGGACAGCACGTCAACATCCAGGCGCGCACGCTGCTCGCCTGCGCCCCCTCCGTCTGGTGACGGCGTCATGGAAACGGACCGGAACATGAGAGAGCGTCGGGCTTCCCTCCCGATCGAGAACGCCCGACCGGACAGACTCGACACCCTCACCGGCCTCCGGTTCGTCGCCGCGCTGCTGGTCTTCCTCTACCACTCCTTCCGCGAGCAGCACCTCGTCACGGGCGGCACCGGCAGCTGGCTGGCCTCGATGGTGGACCGGGGCGGCAGCTACGGGGTGGGCTTCTTCTTCGTGCTCAGCGGCTACGTGCTGACCTGGAGCTTCCGGCCCGGCACACCGAGCGGACTGTTCCTGCGCCGACGGCTCGGCAAGATCTTCCCCAACCACCTGGTCACCCTCATCGCCGCACTGGCGCTCGCCGCCACCGGCTCGGCGGCGCTGACCACCACCGACTGGTTGCCCAGCCTGGGACTGCTCCAGTCCTGGTGGGCGGACCCGGTGGTGACCTCCGCAGGCAACCCGGTGAGCTGGTCGCTCTCCTGCGAACTCTTCTTCTACCTCTGCTTCCCGCTGCTGCTGCCGCTGATCAACCGGATTCCGCCGCGCCTGCTGTGGACCGCGACCGCCGTGGTGGCCGGGCTCTGCGCGGTCCTCGCGCTCGCCGCCCGCTACCTCGTCACCGACCAACCCCCGCTGCCCTACCCGGGTTTCGAGTCCATGTCGTTCGATCAGGTATGGGTGGTCTACTACTTCCCGCCCAGCCGGCTGCTGGAGTTCGTGCTCGGCATCCTTCTCGCCCGGCTGGTGCTGACCGGCCGGTGGGTCCGGATCGGCATGCTGCCCGCCGCCGCCCTCGCCCTCGTGGGGTACGCGGTCTCCTCCGAGTCCGCCTACCTGCTGGGCGTGGGCGGCCTGGCCACGCTCTGGGTCGCACCGCTGATCGCCGAGGCGGCGACGGCCGACCGGCTCGGCAGCCCATCCGCCCTGCGCGGGCGGGTCTGGCGCAGGCTCGGTGAACTGTCCTTCGCCTTCTACATGGTGCACTACCTGGTCCTGACCGAGCTGCGCCGGGCACTGGGCGAGCAGTGGACGGCTCCGGTACCGGTCGAACTACTGGTGGCGCTGCTCGCGCTGGCCGTATCGCTCGCTCTCGCCTGGGTGCTGTACGAGGCTGTCGAGCGCCCGGTGACCGCCCGGGTGGGCCGCCGCCTCCGGCCCGCCGGAGCGCTGACATGACCCGGCGGCCCGGCGCCGCCGCACCGCCCCTGGTGACGGTGCTCGGCGCCTCCGGCTTCGTCGGCTCCGCGGTCACCGCCGCCTTCGCCGACCGCCCGGTACGGCTGCGCGCGGTGGCCCGCCGACCCAGCACGGTGCCGGCCGGATCGGCGCAAGTCGAGTCGGTCACCGCCGATCTGACGAACAATCAGGACCTCGCAGAGGCAGTGGACGGCTCGGACGCGGTGCTCTGTCTGGTGATGCACTCCGGCGGCTGGCGCGCGGCTGTGGACGACGGGCCCGAGGCGGTCAACGTCGGTGTGATGCGCGAGCTGGTCCAGGTGCTGCGGAGTGCCGAACGCCCGCCCCTGGTGCTGTACTCGGGCGCGGCCTCCCAGGTCGGCGTCCCGCCCGCGGAGCCGATCGACGGCAGCGAGCCGGACCACCCCGCGACCGAGTACGACCGGCAGAAGCTCGCCGCCGAGAGCCTCCTGCTGGACGCCACCGCGGCCGGCCTGCTCCAGGGCGTCAGCCTGCGCCTGCCCACCGTCTTCGGCCCCGCCACCGCGCCGGGGGCCGAAGACCGGGGCGTGGTCTCCTTCATGGCCCGGCGCGCGCTGGCCGGCGAACCGCTGACGCTCTGGCACGACGGGACGGTCCGCCGCGACCTGGTGCACGTCCACGACATCGCGCGGGCCTTCCTGGCGGCCTACGACCACCCCGGCCGCCTGGTCGGCGGCCACTGGCTGCTCGGCTCCGGCCAGGGCACCCCGCTCGGGGAGGTCTTCCGCACGCTCGCCCGGCTCGCTGCCGAACACACCGGCCGACCTCCGGTGCCGGTCTGCTCGGTCGAACCGCCCGCGCACGCACCGCTCACCGACTTCGCCGGCGTGACCATCGACTCGTCCGCGTTCCGCGCCGCCACCGGCTGGGCGCCCGAGGTGCCGCTGGAGGAGGCGCTGCGGCACACCGTCGCCGCTCTGGCCGACCGAGCCGCGCGGTCCTGAACTCCCCGGCCCCGGGCCCGATCCACGCCCGGAGCCCGCCCCGACCGAACGGAGAGCCATGACCATCCGAGTGTGGGACTACCTGCTGGAGTACGAGAACGAGCGGGACGACATCCTCGACGCCGTCGACTCCGTCTTCCGCTCCGGGCAACTGGTGTTCGGCGCCAGCATGCGCGCCTTCGAGGAGGAGTTCGCCGCCTACCACGGCGTCCGCCACGGCATCGGCGTCGACAACGGCACCAACGCGATCAAGCTCGCGCTGCAGGCCCTCGGGATCGGCCCCGGCGACGAGGTGATCACCGTGTCCAACACGGCGGCGCCGACCGTGGTCGCCATCGACGCGGTGGGCGCCACTGCGGTCTTCGTCGACGTCCACCCCGACACCTACCTGATGGACACCGAGCAGGTCGCCGCCGCCGTCACCGACCGCACCAGGGCGCTGCTCCCGGTCCACCTCTACGGCCAGTGCGCCGACCTGACCGCACTGGAGCCGATCGCCGCCCGGCACGGGCTTGCCCTGCTCGAGGACTGCGCCCAGGCCCACGGCGCCCGCCACCACGGCCGGGTGGCGGGTTCCACCGGAGACGCCGCGGCGTTCTCCTTCTACCCGACCAAGGTGCTCGGAGCGTACGGCGACGGCGGCGCCGTACTCACGCGTGACGACGAGGTCGCCGCCCGACTGCGCAGGCTGCGCTACTACGGCATGGCGGACCGCTACTACGTGGTCCAGACGCCGGGGCACAACTCCCGCCTGGACGAGGTGCACGCCGAGATCCTGCGGCGCAAGCTCCGCCGCCTGGACGGCTACGTGGCCGCCCGCCAGGCCGTCGCCCGGCGCTACGTCGAGGCACTGGCCGACACCGAACTGGTACTGCCGGTCACGGCCGAGGGCAACACCCACGTCCACTACGTCTACGTGGTCCGCCACCCCCAGCGGGACGCGATCCTCGAAGCGCTCAGGGAACAGGACATCGCGCTCAACATCAGCTACCCCTGGCCGGTCCACACCATGAGCGGCTTCGCCCACCTGGGCGTCGCCCGGGGCTCGCTGCCGGTCACCGAGGCGCTGGCCGAGGAGATCTTCTCACTGCCCGTGTACCCCTCACTGCCGGCCGACCAGCAGGACCGGGTGATCGAGGCGCTCCGTGACGCCCTGCTGAAGGTCTGAGCCCCCCGTCAGCACCGAACCCGGCGTCAGTACCCAACCCGGCCGCACGACCCGACCCGGCCCAGGAGGACCCAGTGCAGGCACGCCCACTCGCCGTCGACGGCGCATTCGAGTTCATCCCCCGGGTGTTCCCCGACGACCGCGGACTGTTCGTCTCCCCCTTCCAGGAGGCTGCCTTCGTCGAAGCCACCGGCCGGCCGCTGTTCCCGGTCGCCCAGACCAACCACAGCCGCTCCCGGCGCGGCGTGGTGCGCGGCGTGCACTTCACCACCACACCACCCGGCACAGCCAAGTACGTCCACTGCGCCCGCGGCGCGATCATCGACATCGTCGTGGACATCCGGGTCGGCTCCCCCACCTTCGGCAAGTGGGACTCCGTCCGCCTCGACCCGGAGGACTTCCGCTCGGTCTACTTCCCCGTGGGCGTCGGGCACGCCTTCGTCGCACTCGAGGACCACTCCGTCGCCTCCTATCTGCTCTCCAGCCCGTATGTCGCGGAGCACGAACTCGCGCTGTCCGTCCTGGACCCCGAGCTCGGCCTGCCGATCCCGACCGGCCTCGACCCGCTGCTCTCGGACCGCGACCGCAAGGCCCCGACGCTCCGGGAGGCGCTGGCCGCCGGTCTGCTGCCGCACTACGAGGAGTGCCTCGCCATCGAGGCCGCCGGGCGCGACCGGCGCTCCTGACCCGTCGCCCCGTTCCATCCCTCCGCCTGTGGCCCGGGACGCATTGCGTTCGGCGATCCGGCGCATTCCGTGACTCGGGCCGCTCCTTTTCCTGTGGCCCGGGCCACATTCCGGCGGGGGCATTCGGAGCCCTAAAGCCGCCCTAAAAGGAGAAAATCGGGCAAATAGGTTTAAGTCGCCCGTGACGGTGGCCACATGCGGCAGACACTCCACTACCCCGCATAGTGGACCACCCCCACCGGGCCCGCGGCCATTCGGCCACCATCGCGGCCACCCCGGGGCCGCCGGGGCCGCCATCGACCGGCCGGTCCCACATCAGCCCAGCTCAGAGCCGTGATCACGGAACTCGAAAACGGGCCCGAAGGCCAGGTTTCAGCCCCACCGCGGCGGGTACAAAGCCGCGCCCCGGGAACCCCGACGGGCGACGCTCCTACGACACCGCGTCGTAGACCGGCCGTTTCCGACCCCTTGGAGCCCGCCACCGGGCCCGCTAA
>NZ_JBSFJU010000030.1:0-96821 GCF_053598215.1 Kitasatospora sp. NPDC001175
GTCAACAACGCCGCCATCACAGGCGGCACGCCCCAGGAGCCCACCCGCGTCGACCCCGCCACCATCCGCACGGTCGTGGAGACCAACGTCATCGGCGTCATCCGCGTCACCAACGCGATGATGCCGCTGCTGCGCCGCTCCGCCTCACCGCGGATCGTGAACATGTCCAGCAGTGTCGGCTCCCTCACCCGGCAGTCAGGGACGGCTGGTGAGCTGACCACAGGTCCAGTGGCCGTGGCGTACTCGCCGTCGAAGACGCTCCTGAATGCCGTCACCCTCCAGTACGCCCGGGAGCTGAGCGGCACGAACATCCTGATCAACGCCGGCTGCCCCGGCTACGTCGCGACCGACCTCAACGGCTTCCGGGGCGTGCGCACCCCCGAACAGGGCGCGGCCATCGCCATCAAACTCGCGACCCTGCCCGACGACGGCCCGACGGGCCAGTTCTTCGAGGACGCCGGCGTAGTGACTGGGCGACGGGTACGCGATGGAGTACCGGACCCGGATCCTTCTCGGAGTCCAAGCCCTCGACCGGGCCGGACAGCGAGGATCGGCGGCGCACCTCCCGGGGAGGCGGTCATCCGCCGGGGTTGCCATGCGGGAGGTCGAGGATGATGTCGGCGGCGCGGGCGATGACCGCGGCGCGGGTGGTGCCGGGGTGGTCGGCGGCGAGGAAGTGGCTGCCAATGGCCGCACAGAAGGCGAGCATGGCGCGAGCCTCGACCTCGTCGGGGTTGTCGCAGAAGGTGCCGATTGCGTCGCGCGCCAACTGAATGCGCTGGTTGTCCACGCGGCGCAGGCGTTCGGCGACGGTGGGGTCGCGGCGAGCCCAGTCGCGGATGGCCAGGTCGATGGGCAGCAGGCGGTCGCTGGAGAAGGTGAGCTGCCCGGCCAGGCGGACCTTGTCCCGCGCGTCGCCGCCCTCCCGCTCGACCTGGTCGATCACATCGTCGACACTCTCGCGCTCCCAGGTGTCCAGCATCTCGGCCATCAGTGCGTCGCGGTCGGCGAAGTACCCGTAGAAGCCGCCCTTGGTCACCCCCAGCGCCTTGGCGAGCGCCTCGACCCTCACGGCCTCCACACCGCCTGCGGCCAGCGCCCGCAGTCCCTCCTCGACCCACTTCTCCCGCGGTGTGCGCAACGCGCCCATCTGTGGCCCACCTCACTCTGTCAGACCTGTTGTACGGAGTCGCACAACAGGTCTAGCCTCGCGTTGTACGGCATCGTATAACCAGAGAGAGGACACCGTCATGTCATTCGGTTTCGTTGCCTTCCACTACCCGGCCCCCGAGCACGTCGAAGACTTCGTCGCCGAGTGCCACCAGGTCGCCGAGGCGATGCGGCAGCAGCCGGGCTTCCTGTCCGTCGGGGTCTGGGTCACCGCGGACGGTGACGCCGTCGTCACCACCGGCGCGTTCGAGTCCGAGGATGCCTTCCGGGCGACGGCCGACCTCGCCCGCGAGATGGGCGCGACGCCCGACGGCCTGAGCGACCTGGAGGTCAGGCCCCGCGAGGTCCACTTCCTTGTGTCGCGGTAGAAACGCCGCGAAGGATCAGCCGCGGTCGATCGGGCGGCGAGAGCTTGCGGGTCGGAGGCGAGATCAGCTCGCTCGCCGACCACAACACCCAACTCGCCAACTGGAGCGCCAAGACCGACCGGCAGTAGGCCCCGCGGCGTCGCGTGCCCTACTGCCGGTCGGTCCAAGTCACAGCGGACCGCGCTAGCCGAGGTCGAAGGGAGCCGGGGTGCGCCCCTCCCAGATCTGGCTGGAGGCCTGTCCGGGGTAGCGCACGGTCTGCGACTCGGCATCCAGGACGCGGGTGAGCTGCCGGTCGGGGCAGTAGGCGGGCCATCCGGGGTCACCGGTGGTGGCGAACCGGACCCACGCCCGCTGGAGTTCCCGGGACACCGCGACGGCCGCGGGGCCGGACGGGTCGCCGAGGAGGCTTTTACCGGTGGGGCTGTCCAGTGTGCCGAACGCCAGCGGGACGTCAAGGCTGTGGCAGGCTCCCAGGATCCCGCCGAGGCCCGGAGAGGCCAGTCGCAACTCGAACAGGTACGAGGTGCCTCCGGCCGCGGCGTTCGCCTGTGCCAGGTGCAGTGACGGCATCCGGAAGACGGCATCGGAGTACACCGACTCCACCAGTTCCTCCGGGGTGGCCTGCGGGTGGGAGGTACGGTAGGCGGCCGCTCCGTCCGGCTCCGGGGCGAAGAGGTCCAGGGCGGTCCGGGCGTCCTCTTCGGTGAACCGGCCCAGCCGTCCCATCATGACACTGAACAGCCGGAACTCGTCGCGGGTGTGGCCGACCAGGAGTTCCGTTCCGGCCGCGCGGCCCCCGTTCAGTGCCGGCCAGGGCGTTTCGGGGAGGACCTCGCCGTCGACGACGGGGCACAGGGCGACACCCGCGTGCGAGAGCCGCCCCCACCGCTCGCGGTAGCCGTTCAGGCCGGCGCTGAGCGAGGTGACCTCCTCGGCCAGCCGCCAGGGGTCGACGCCGGAGAGGCCTTCGGCGGTCGGCCGCGTACCGAACCGGTCCGCGAGCACGGCTGCGACCTGCTTGGCCAGTGCGCGGGTGGAGTGGAGGCCCGGCACCGAGTGGGTGACGGCCCGCCGGAACAGGCCGCGCACCGGCTTCATCGCCAGCATGGCGGCGATCGACCCCGCCCCGGCGGACTGGCCGGCCACGGTGACCTGGCCGGGGTCGCCGCCGAAGGCGGCGATGTTCCGTCGCACCCAGTGCAGTGCCGCGATCTGGTCGAGGAACCCGCGGTTGGCCGGCGCACCTTCGAGGAGCGCGAAACCCTCGGCGCCCACCCGGTAGTTGATGCTCACCACGACGAGCCCCGCCCCGGCCAACGCCGCCGGGTCGTACATCGGGTCGCTCGAGTCCGCCGCCATGTAACCGCCCCCGGGGATCCACACCAGCACCGGCAGCCCCGCCGCGCCCGGATCCGGGGTGCAGACGTTGAGCGTCAGCCAGTCCGCGTCCGCCGCAAAACTCCCCCGGGCCACCGGGCCGGACTGCGGCACCACGGGCCCGAACTCCACCGCCCCTCGCGTCCCGTCCCAGCGCCGGACCGTGGCCGGTGCGGCGAAGCGGAGCGCCCCCACCGGCGGCTGCGCGTAGGGGATGCCGCGGAACACCGCGTGCCCCTGCCGCCAGCGCCCCTCCAGCACGCCCTCCGCGGTACGCACCACTGGCTGTCCAGTCATGTCACTCTCCTCCTCCGTGGGCCTCCAGGTTTATAGGTCATGTGTATTATGTCAACCGTATTGGAAAGAGAAGCACGGAGAATCCGACGATGCCGAAACAGGTGGACCACCGCGAACGCCGCGAAACGATCGCCCGGGCGCTGTGGCGGGTGGTGGAGCAGCGCGGCGTGGCGCATCTGAGCATGCGCGAAGTCGCTCAGGAGGCGGGAATCTCCCTGGGGCAGCTGCAGCACTACTTCACCTCACGCGAGGCGCTGCTCTCCTTCGCCATGGACTTCGCGTCCGAGCAGGCCGCGCTGCGCGTCGGCCGTGGTCTGGAAGAGCTCGGCGACCGGCCGCACCCCCGCGACGTGCTCCGCGTGATGATCACGGAGATGCTCCCGCTGCACACCGATGCCCGCGCGACCAGCCGGATGAGCGCCGCCTTCGTCCTGGAGGCGCTGCACAACGAGAACTTCCACGCCAAGGTGCGCGGCGGAATGCTCCAAGGACGCGTCCTCGTCGAGCAGTTGGTCCGCCAGGCGATCGCCGACGGCTACATCAGCCCCGACCGCGACCCGGTGGCCGAGACCAATCTGCTCCTCGCCCTCACCGGCTTCACCACGCTCCTCGAACTCGACGTGGTCGGGCCCCGGGAGGTGCTCACCGCCGTCGACCGGTACCTGGACGGGCTGTTCGGCCGAGACGATGAGAGCGCCGGCGCGGGACACGAGCGGCGGAAGGCGACCGATGAGGGGCGCTCGCGCCCCGACGCGACCTGAGACCTGTGATCCCGGGGTCCACCGGATCCGGTGCGGCCGGGCAGGCCCCTCAACCGCCGGCCGACTGTCGCTCGAGGCGGTTGCGTAGCCGGGCCGGACGGTGGCCCTCCGTCCGACCGCGCCGGCCAGCGCAGAACGCCCGGTCACAGCAGCTGTGACCGGGCGTTCGGGTCGATTCGGCTGAGCTCGCCGCCGACGCGGATCGGGCGGGGAGGTCAGGCGTGCGGGTGGCGGAACTACTCCCCCTTCGCCGCCTGCTTCTCCTGGTTCTTCTCCTTGACGCGCTCCGCTTCCTTGCGCACCTCGGCCTGGGTGGCGCGCTCCTTGCGCAGCCAGTCGGGGCACTCCTGCTTGAGCGCGTCGATCTGCTCCGTGGTGAGCGGCTCGGTCACTCCGCCGCGCGCGAGGCCCGAGATGGAGACGCCCAGCTTCGCCGCGACCACCGGCCGGGGGTGCGGGCCGTTGCGGCGCAGGTCCTGCAGCCACCGGGGCGGGTCGGCCTGGAGCGCGTTGAGTTCGTCGCGCGAGACGACGCCCTCCCGGAACTCGGCGGGAGTGGCCTCGAGGTACACGCCCAGCTTCTTCGCCGCGGTCGCGGGCTTCATGGTCTGGGAGTTCTGCTGCGACTTCATGGCGTCAAGGATATCGAGCGTGTGCGCCGACTCTGACCACGCCCGGTAACCTGGCCAGGTGACAGGCTCGGAAGTACCCCGTTCGTTCAGGCTCGCGTATGTCCCGGGCGTGACACCCACCAAGTGGGTGCGGATCTGGCAGGAGCGGCTGCCCGGCATCCCGCTGGAACTCGTCCAGGTGACCGCCGGCGAGGCACCGGACGCGCTGCGCCGCGGCGACGTCGACGCGGGTCTCGTACGGTTGCCTGTCGACCGGACGGAACTCAGCGCGATCCCGCTCTACACCGAGACCACGGTGGTCGTGGTCCCGAAGGACCACATCGTGGCGGCGGTCGACGAGGTGACCTGCGGGGACCTGGCCGACGACGTCGTCTTCCACCCCCTGGACGACACCCTCGGCTGGGAGACCCCTCCTGGGCAGCCCGCGATCGAGCGCCCCGCCACGACGGCGGACGCGATCGAGCTGGTGGCGGCCGGAGTGGGAGTGCTCTTCGTCCCGCAGTCGCTCGCCCGCCTGCACCACCGCCGGGACCTCACCTACCGGCCGGTCACCGACGCTCCCCAGTCCCGGGTCGCGCTGTCGTGGCCCGAGGAGCAGACCACCGACCTGGTGGAGGAGTTCATCGGGATCGTCCGCGGGCGGACCGTCAACAGCTCGCGAGGACTCTCCGCCGCCGCACTGCAGAAGACCGCCTCACAGCCGAAGGCCGCGGCGCAGCCGAAGGCGAAGCGCCCCGACGGACGCGGTGCGCCCCGGAAGCCGGCGGCCGGCAAGTCGGTCGGCCGGAGCGCGCAGCGCGGGTCCGGCTCGTCCAAGGGCGCCAAGCACGGCAAGCCTCGCCGCCGGTCGTAGCGCGGGCGCTGTCCTTCCAGGCGCCGGCCGGCCGTTCACCGTCCGAGGGCGTCGCCGCCGAGCCGACGGGGACCGGCGGCCGACGCGGGCCGCACCGCCGCGGCGGACCTGACCTCGGACTCCTCCATCGGGTCGTCCCGCAGCCGGGCAAGCCGTTCCCGGACCTGCGGGAGATCGGGGGCCGAGGCGACACCCAGTAGGCGGGCGTCCGACTCGCAGTCGAAGCCGCGACCGTCAGGCAGCCGGAGCGGCCGTCCCGGACTCGACGGGTGCGGCGGTCCTGACTCGCGGCAGCAGCGCGGCCGGCAGCAGACCGGTCGCCGCGAGGCAGGCCGGTACCAGCAGGCCGGCCCCCGTCCCCGGACCGGTCGGCAGCGCCGTACCGGCGGCGACGGCCACGCCGAGGGTCGGGCCGACGTTCACGGCGGTCTGCTTGAGACCGCCGATGACCCCGGCGTACCCGGGCGGCGCGTCACCGACGATGGTCCCGGTGGCGGTGACCATCACGGTGGCGAACCCTGCGCCCAGTGCGGCGAAGGCCGCACCGAGCTCCGCCCAGGAGCCCTGGCCGAGCCGGGAGAGGCCCGCGATGCCGAGGGCGACGAGGAGCGTGCCCGTGAGCGCGGTGCGGCGCGGGCCGTGCCGGCGCAGCGCGGCGCCGGCCACGGGTGCGCCCAGGACCATCAGCACCGTCAGCGGCAGCACCCGCAGGCCGGCGGCGAGCGGATCGAGCCCGAGGACGTCCTGGAGCAGGAAGGTGGCCGTGAACAGTGCGCCGGACATGCCCCCGGAGGTGACCAGCAGGAGCGCCATCGACGCCACCACCGGTACGGACCGGGCCACGGCCGAGGGCACGATCGGGTCCGCGGTGCGGCGTTCGTGGACGATGAGTGCCGCCGCGGCGCCGGCGGCCGCGGCGAGGCCGAGCAGCGTCGGTGCGGAGCTCCATCCGTTCGCCGGCACCCCGGCCAGGGTGTGCACCAGGACCGCGAGCGCACCGGCCAGCAGCGCCGCGCCCGAAAGGTCGAGCCGGCCGGCTCCGGTACGCGGCGGGGCGGGCACCCGGACGGCGAGGGCGAGTGCCGCGATCACCAGCGCGGCCGGGACGTTGACCATGAACACGGCCCGCCAGCCCAGGTGTGCGACGAGGACGCCCCCGAGGACCGGACCGGCCCCCGCGGCCACGCCGATCGCGCTGGTGCGGATGGCGACGGGCGTGCCGAGCCGGTCCGCCGGGTGGGTGAGCCGCAGCAGCGCGAGCGTCGCGGGCTGCAGCAGCGCGCCGAACACGCCCTGGACGGCCCGCAGGGCGATCACCCAGCCGACGCCGGGCGCGAGCGCGATACCGGCCGAGGCGCCGGCGAAGCCGAGCAGTCCGGTGAACAGCATCCTGCGGTGGCCGTACCGGTCGCCGAGGCGTCCGGCGACGACCAGCAGCGCGGCCACCGCGAGCAGGTAGGCGGTACTGGTCCACTGGACCTGGGCGGTGCTCGCGCCGAGGTCGCGGCCGAGGCTGGGCTGGGCCACGGTCAGCACCGTGCCGTCCAGCGCGACGATCATCGCGCCGGCCACGCTGACCACGAGGGCGAGGCGGCGGTGTGCGGGAGTCGTCACGAGGCCGCGTCCGCCGGGCCGAGGTGGGCGTCCAGGGCCGCATCGACGAGCCGGTCGAGCTGCTGCTCCGGCGAGGCGGCGCCGAGGGCGAGCCCCAGGCTTCCCCAGCTCCACAGCTGGGCGATGCCGTGCAGGTTGGCCCAGAGGGCGGCGGCCGTCACGGCCGGCGGCTGCCCTCCCGGCCCGTAGCGCCGTTGCCGGGCGACGAGGTCCACGATCCGTTCGAACAGCGGGAGCGTCGACTCCCGCAGGCGCGGCTGCTCCGTCGCGCGCTCCGCCCCCTGCTGCTCTTGTCCCTGCCGCTCGCTGTCGAGCAGGTCGTGCCGGAACATCAGCTCGAACATGCCGCGGTGCTCCAGCGCGTAGCCGACGTACGCCCGCCCGAGTGCCCGCAGTTGGTCGCGCGGCGAGACCGCGCCGGCGACGGCCGCGGCGAACCGGGCCCCGAGGTCCGCGAATCCGCGGTGGGCGATGGCGGAGAGCAGGGCGTGATGGGTGGGGAAGTAGCGGCGCGGGGCGCCGTGCGACACCCCCGCCCGACGGGCGATCTCGCGCAGGCCGAGGGAGGCGACGCCTTCGGTCAGCACCAGCTCGACACCGACGTCGACCAGCCGTTCCCGGAGGGAGTTCTCACGTTCGATGGACATAGACAGTGTCTACCAGGCTTCGGTAGACACTGTCTACTGGCTTCGATGGATCGATGCGGACACCGGGCGAGTGACCGCACGAGTCGCCAAAATCAGTTACCAGCAGGAGAGTTGACAACTACGGTGACTCAAATGAGCGATGACCGCGTGATCCTGCGTCCGGTGCGCGAGGATGACCTGCCGATACTCGAACAGTTCCTGCTGGCCCCGGAGGCGACCGGGCCGTTCCAGTGGCACGGCTGGACGGATCCCGGGCGCTGGCGGCGCCAGTGGAGGGAGAACGGGCTGCTGGGGGACGACGGCGGGCTGCTGATGACGGCGAGCGGCACCGCCGCGCACGGCTTCGTGGCCTGGCAGAAGGTGGCGACCACGCGGAGCTCGTACTGCTGGAACATCGGGGCCCAGCTGCTGCCGCAGGCCCGGGGACGCGGAATCGGCACCCGGGCACAGCAGTTGCTGGTCCACCACCTGTTCGCACACACCCTGGCGGTCAGGATCGAGGCGGGCACCGAGACGGAGAACATCGCCGAGCAACGAGCACTGGAGAAGGCCGGCTTCACCCGCGAGGGCGTGCTGCGCGGCTACGCCTTCCGGGACGGGCGGTGGCGGGACGTCGTGCGCTACAGCGTGCTGCGTGACGAGGCCGCACCGGCCTGAGTCCCGCAACGGCGCGGCGGGCACCGGCACCGCAGAGGCAGCCAGCAGCTAGCCAAGGACGGTGGCAAACAACCAAACCCTACAAATCCTGAGTGCCAGACTCCGTGGATCCCTGCACCTGATCGCCCGTCAACCCCCTGACAGAGTGGCATTCGAGTCGGACTCCCCGCAAAGCCATCCGCCCGGGGAGTTGTATCTCTTATACAAAGGGGGTTCACCAGTGAGTACCGATATCAACAACCTCGACGTGGTGGTCACCGGCCTCGGGGCCACCACGCCGCTCGGCGGGGACGTCGCCTCGACCTGGTCCGCGCTGCTGGCCGGGCACTCGGGGATCAGCGCGATCGAGGAGGAGTGGGCGGCGGACCTGCCGGTGCGGATCGCCGGGCGGCTCAAGGTCGAGCCGGGCGAGGTGCTGGACCGGGTGCAGGCCCGTCGGATGGACCGCTGCGAGCAGATCGCGCTGATCGCCGCCCGCGAGGCCTGGGCGGACGCCGGTTCGCCCGGGGTCGATCCTGAGCGGCTGGCCGTGGTGATCGGTACCGGCACCGGGGGCGCGCTGACCATGCTCGGCCAGGACGACGTCCTGGAGTCCTCCGGGGTGCGGCGGGTGTCCCCGCACACCGTCCCGATGTTGATGGCGAACGGGCCCGCGGCCTGGGTCAGCATCGAGCTCGGCGCCCGCGGCGGCGCGCACACCCCGGTCAGCGCCTGCGCGTCGGGCGCGGAGGCGATCGCGCTGGGCCTGGACCTGATCCGGCTCGGACGGGCGGACGTGGTGGTGGCGGGTGGTACCGAAGCCTGCATCTGCCCGCTGCCGCTGGCCGGCTTCGCCCAGGCCAAGGCCCATTCGACCCGGAACGACGCGCCGCAGCAGGCGTCCCGTCCGTTCGACGTCGACCGCGACGGCTTCGTCATCGGCGAGGGTGCCGTGGTGGTCGTCCTGGAGCGCGCCTCCTTCGCCGCCGCGCGTAGCGCCCGTGCCCACGCGGCGCTCGCCGGTGCCGGCGTGACCTCGGACGCCCACCACATCACCGCCGCGCATCCCGAGGGCCAGATCCGCGCCATGCGGCTGGCGCTGGCCTCGGCGGGCCTGTCCCCGCTGGCGGTCGACCACATCCACGCCCACGCCACCTCCACCCCCAAGGGCGACCTCACCGAGGCCGAGTCGATCACCGAGGCCATCGGCACCCACCCGGCCGTGACCGCCACCAAGTCGATGACCGGTCACCTCTTCGGCGCGGCCGGAGCCATGGGGGCGCTCTCCGCGATCCTCTCGCTCCGCGACGGCGTCATCCCCGCGACGCTGAACCTCGACTCCCTCGACCCGCGGGTGAAGCTGGACGTGGTCACCGGCGAGCCCCGGCAAGGCGAGCTGACGGCCGCGCTGACGAACTCCTTCGGCTTCGGCGGCCACAACGCCTCGCTGGTGTTCACCCGCGTGCCCTGACCGGAACGGGCCGGCCTGGACCGGTGTTCCACCGGTCCGGGCCGACTCCCGGACGGCGACTGGCCGCGGTCAGTTCCTGACCGCGCGCAGGATGACGAACTTCGGATCGCTGGTGACGGTCCGGCAGTTGCCGAACAGCCGGCGGAGCTTGACGTGGTACCCGAGGTGGCGGTTGCCGATGACCCAGAGTTCGCCGCCGGGGCGGAGCGCCCGGTGCGAACCGGTGAACATCCGCCAGGCGGTGGCGTCCGTGGTCGCCTGGTGGGAGTGGAAGGGCGGGTTGTTCAGCACCAGGTCGACCGTGCCCGCCGGAACCGCCGAGAGGGCGTCGCCGGCCAGGAACTCGGCCTTGGTGTCACCGTGGACATTGGCCCCGAAGGTGGCCTCGGCCGAGGCCACGGCCTGGAACGACTCGTCGATGAAGGTGAGTTCGGCCTGCGGGTTGGCCAGCGCGGCCGCCGTACCGACCACGCCGTTGCCGCAGCCGAGGTCCACGACGTGCTCCCGGCCGTGGCGCCGCGGCAGGTTGCGCAGGAAGAACCTGGTTCCGATGTCGAGGCGCTCGGCGCAGAAGATGCCCGCGTGGTTGGTGACGGTCAGCCCGGAGGCCGCGCCGAGGTCGCCGGGCAGTGCGTAACTGGTCGGCCAGGGGCTGGCGGAGGGGGCGAGAGCGGGGTCCGGCGTGCAGAAGATGAGGCGCGCCTTCTTCACCGCGAGCGAGGTGCGGGTCGGACCGATGATCCGCTCGAACAGTTTGAGGGTGGAGGTGTGGATCTCGGTCACCATGCCGGTGCCCACCACGATCGTGCCCGGGTGGATGCCCGGGGCGAGGCGGTGCAGCTGGTCCTCCAGGAGAGCGAGGCTCTTGGGGACGCGGACCAGCAGCACGTCGATCCGGTCCGGCGGGGTGTCCCTGGTCGACAGCAGGCGTACGGCATCCGCCTCGATCCCGTTGCGGGCGAGGTTGGCCGAGGTCGCCCGCTGGCCGAGGTAGGAGTCGGTGATCTGCACCGGCCGGTGCGCGGCGAGCGCGGTGACCAGCGCGCCCCAGCGGTCGCCGACCGCGACGACCGTGCCCGCCAGCTCGACGGGTTCGCCATCGATCCCCTTGAGGTGCCGCAACAGGTACTCGTCGGCGGCATCCCAGGCTCGCAGCCGCTCGCGGGGGTCCTCGGGGAAGCGGGTGAGCTCGAACTCACCCCATGGCGTCGTGAAGCAGTTCATCGTGCCCTCAGGCTATCCGAGTCCCCCGCGCGCCCGGCAATCGCGGCAGGTCATCGCGGTGGACGGGCCCGGCACTACCGCGTGGTTCCCCGAGCCCCACGGCTGCTACCGCGCGGTGACGGCCTCGGCCAGGAGTTCGGCGGCGGCGGTCAGCCGCCCCTCGCTGAGGCCTGCGTAGAAGAGGGCCAGTGCGGGCCCGCCCGGTCGCAGACGCATCCCGGTGACCGGCTCGACCCGTACTCCGCGCGCGGCCGCGCCCGCGACCACCGCGTCCTCCGCGACGTCGTCCGGCAGGTCCAGGTAGAGGTGGAGGCCGGCTGCGACGCCGCGCACCCGCGCCCCGGGGAGCACCCGGTGCAGTGCGCCCGCCAGCGCGTCGCGGCGGCTGCGGTAGCGGGGCCGCAGTGCGCGCAGGTGGCGGTCGTAGGCCCCGGTGGCGAGCAGGCCTGCGAAGGCGAGCTGGTCGAACACTCCGGTTCCCAGGTCGGCGTACCGCTTGGCCGTGCGGAAGTCCGCCGCGAGCCCGGCCGGGACGACCGCCCAGCCGAGCCGCAGTCCGGGGGCCAGGGACTTGCTCGGCGAGCCGAGGTGTACGACCCGGTCCGGGGCCAGCCCCTGCAGGCAGCCGACCGGCTCGCGGTCGTAGCGGAACTCGGCGTCGTAGTCGTCCTCTCCAGCTCGGCCACGCTTCCGAGGCTCCGGCAGAACTGGTCCTGCGATCAGGCCCTTGGGCGGACCTGGCCGCCGGACCACCTCCGCTCCTAGCCTGACAGGCATGACCGCCTCTCCCGCCCCCGGCGGCGCCCTGCGCGCCGCGACCGCCATGGCCGTGCTCGGCTGCTCGACCGGGGTCACCGCCGCCTTTTCCCGCTATCCGCTCTTCGGCGGCCAGGCCGTGCGCTATCTGCTGGCCGCCGTGATCCTGCTGCCCATCGCCGCGCGGTCCCGTTCCGGCTCCCTCCCCGGCCACCGGGGGCCGCGGCTGAGCACCGGCGAGCTGTGGCGGCTCACGGCACTGGCGGGGACCGGTCTGTTCGGGTTCAACGTGCTGATGGTGCAGGCGCTTCGGCACTCCGACCCGGCGACGGTGGGCAGCGTGGTCGGCTGCGCACCGCTGGTACTGGCCGTGCTCGCGCCGATGCTCGAACGGCGGCGTCCGCGCCTGCGGCTGGTCGCGGCGGCGGGAGTGGTGGTCGTCGGCGCCGCGATCACCCAGGGGTTCAGCACCGGCGGCCCGGTCGGGTTCCTGTACGCGCTGGGGACGCTCGGCTGCGAGGCGGCGTTCTCGCTGCTCGCCGTGCCGCTGCTGCCGCGCCTCGGGCCCGTCCGGGTCTCGGCGTACGCCACCGTGCTCGCCGTGCCGATGTTCGCGCTAGCCGGCCTGCTGGTGGACGGCACCGCGCTGCTGCGCCGCCCCACGGAGGCGGAGTTGGCCGCGCTGCTGTACCTCGCGGTGCTGCTGACCTGCGTCGCGTTCCTGCTCTGGTACGCCGCCCTGTCCCGGCTCGGGGCCGAACGGGCCGGCCTGTTCGCGGGGTTGATCCCGGTGACGGCGGCCCTGTCGGGTGCGTTGCTCGGCACCGGGGCGCTGCACGCGGGCGAGCTGTCCGGGGCCGTCCTGGTCGGCCTCGGCGTCTGCCTCGGGTTGTCCCTCCCGCAGCGCCACGCGGAGCCGACGCGCCACACCGATCCAATGCACCACGCTGATCTGACTGACAATCAGGACGCGTCGCTCGTCGCGCAGTAGGGATATCCCCACTCCGCACCGGCCTGCTGGCCGGATGGGGCGGGGCGGCCCGGCGCAGCAGACTCCACGGTATGCCGATCATCAACCGCACGGCGGCCGCGCTGGCCGCCGCAGCCCTCCTGTCGCTCACCGCACCCGCCGCGCAGGCCGGGGGCCACCACCTCTCCTGGGGCAACTGCCAGGACGACGGCCTGGACCCGCGCCAGCGCTGCGCCACCGTCCAGGTACCGCTGGACTACGACCACCCGCAGGGCGAGCAGCTCACCGTCGCGGTCTCCCGGATTCCGAGCGAGCATCCCGAACTGCGCCGGGGCGTCCTGCTGATCGTCCCGGGCGGTCCCGGCGGTTCGGGCCTCAACAGTCCGTCGAGCGCCGTGAAGCGGTTGCCGCAGGCGGTCAGGGACGCCTACGACATCGTCGGCTTCGACCCGCGCGGGGTGGGCCGCTCGACCCCGGTCAGCTGCCGACTGGCGCACGGTGACCTGGCGATGGTCAACCTCCGCCCCTGGGCCGACCCGGACGGCGGCGTCGCCCGCAACCTGGACACCGCCCGCCGGATCGCCACCACTTGCGCCGCCAACGGCGGACCCGTGCTGCGCAGCATCACCACCCGCAACGAGGCCCGCGACATCGACCGGATCCGGCAGGCCCTCGGCGAGCGGAAGCTGTCCGCCTGGGGCACCTCGTACGGGACCTACGCGGGCGCGGTGTACACGACGATGTTCCCGCAGCACACCGACCGGGTGGTGCTGGACAGCAACGACGACCCCGACCCGAGCCGGGTCGAGCGCGGCTGGCTGGCCAACTACGCGGTCGGTGCGGAGGACCGCTTCCCCGACTTCGCGCGTTTCGCCTCCGCACCCGGCAGCCGGTACCGCATCGCGGACACCCCCGAGCAGGTCCGGCAGGTCTTCCTCGACCTCGCGGACCGCCTCGACCGCGAGCCGATCCCCTGGCCGAACGCCAACCCGGAACAGCTGACCGGCAACGTGCTGCGGGAGACGATGCTGGAGAGCCTCCACTCGGATGCCGCGTTCCCCCGGCTGGCGACCCTGGTGCTGGCCGCCCTGCACGGCACCGCGCTGCCCGTGCCCAGTACCCCGCCGGACGAGGCGCAGCAGAACACCATCGCGGTCTCCGTCGGGACGCTCTGCAACGACGTCGCCTGGCCCGGCCCGGCGGCCGACTACCGGGGCGCGGTCGCCGCCGACCGGGCCGCGCACCCGCTCACGGCCGGAATGCCGGTCAACGTGATGCCGTGCGCGTTCTGGCCCTACCGGCCCGCCGAGGCACCGACCCGGGTGACTCCCGTCGGCCCGTCGAACGTCCTCCTGGTGCAGAACCTGCGCGATCCCCAGACCCCGTACAGCGGCGCCCGCAAGCTACGGGAGGCCTTCGGCGCCCGGGCCCGGATGGTGGCCGTGGACTCGGGCGGCCACGACGCCTACCTGGCGAACGGGAACGCCTGCGGCGACGCGGTGGTGACCGGCTTCCTGGCCGACGGCCGCCGGCCGGAACAGGACGTGCTCTGCCGCTGAGCTCCGGCGCGGGCGGTGGGGACCGGCTGCGGGCAGGCGGACGATCCAACATGATCACCAACGCGCTGGCTCCGGGCGGCCGACCCGGTCCTCGCCGAGGCGCTGCTGACGGGTTGCCGGACAGCGCTGACCGGCGGGCCGCGCGCGCCGTTCTCGGACGCGGTGGCCGCCGTCCTGGAACGCGCCGGCGGCCCCCTCCGCGAGGGCGACCACCGCCCCGCCGGACCGGCCCTGCTGGCGGGGCCGCCCGCTCCCTGAACCGGATCGGCCGTCCCAGGCCGCCGGTACGCCACCGGCCCGGCGTCCTGCCCGCCACTGTCGGGTCCGGTGCCGATACCGCGTCGGCGGCGGCGAACTGACCGCCGGTCAATGCGCTGTCAGTGGCCGGGTCTAGGGTGGCCGCATGCTGAACCGTGCGGTGATCGACGAGTACCTGGGCCATCTCGGCCTGCCCGAGCCCGCCGAGCCGTCGGTCGGGGCGCTCTTCGCACTGCACCGCGCCCATGTGGAGCGGGTGCCGTACGAAACGCTGGACATCCAGTTGGGCCGCCCGACCACGATCGACCCGGCGGATTCCATAGCCCGGATCCTCCGCGGCCGGGGCGGGTACTGCTTCCACCTGAACGGCGCCTTCGGCACGTTGCTGGCGGCGCTCGGCTTCCGGACGCGGTGGCATGTCGGCGGCGTGCAGGACCGCTCCCCCGAGGCCGAGGCCGGGGCCACCGGGGACCACCTGGTGCTGACGGTGGACTGCGAGGGCGAGCGCTGGATGGTCGACGTCGGCCTCGGCGACGGACTGTACGAGCCGCTGCCGCTGCGCGAGGGCGAGTACCGGCAGGGCCCGTTCACCTACCGGCTGACGGCCTCGAAGGCCGAGGTCGGCGACTGGCGCTTCGAACACGACCCGCAGGGCTCGCTGCTCGGGATGGACTTCCTCGCCGAGCCCGCCCGGCAGGCCGACTTCGAGGCCAGGCACCGGTGGCTCTCGACCTCACCCGAGTCCCCGTTCGCCCGGGCGGCCTGCGCCATCCGCCGGGACGCCGAGGGCACGGACGCGCTGCGCGGCTGCATGCTGGTCCGGGTCGACGCCGCCGGCCGGCACCGCCACGAGATAACCGACCCCGGCGAGTGGTACGCCACACTGGCCGACCGCTTCGGTATGCCCCTGACCGAGCTGGGCCCCGCCGAGCGCGAGGCGCTCTGGCAGCAGGTCCTCGCGGTCCACCAGATCTGGAAGGAGAGGACGGCCGAGCATGCGTAGTGCCCCCGTCACCCCCGGCGGAGACCTGATCCGCTGGGTCGAGCTGCCCGGTGCCGAGCCGGCCCGGGTGTACGTCCACGGGCTGGGTGCCAGCTCGCTCCCCTACTTCACCGGGGCCGCGCTGCACCCGCTGCTGGCCGGGCGCCGCTCGCTGCTGGTCGACCTGCTCGGCTTCGGGATCAGCGACCGGCCGACCGACTTCGACTACTCGCTCGAGGCGCACGCCGATGCCCTGGCGGCGGCGATCGAGGCGGCCGGGGTCGAGCGGGCCCAGCTGGTCGCGCACAGCATGGGCGGTTCGGTGGCGATCGTGCTGGCCACGCGCCACCCGCACCTGGTGCGCAGTCTGGTCCTGCTGGACGCCAACCTGGACGCCGTCGCGCCGGGCCCGCAGTGGATGGGCAGCGGACGGATCGCCTGGTACTCCGAGGAGGAGTTCCTGGCTTCCGGCTGGGCGGAGACGGAGCGGGTGGTCGGCCCGCACTGGTGGTCGACAATGCGGCTGGCCGGGCGCGAGGCGCTGCACCGCAGCTCGGTGCAGCTGTGCCGGGGCAGTGAGCCGATGATGCGCCGTCAGCTGCTCGGTCTGAGGATCCCGCGCACCTTCCTGTACCCGGCCGACGACGGGCGGCTGCCCGGCTCCGCCGAGCTCGCCGAGGCCGGGGTCTCGGTCGTCGCGGTGCCTGACAGCGGACACAACATCATGCTCGACAACCCGGACGCCCTGGCCCGGGCCGTGGTCGCCGCGGAGTCCTGACGCGGGCGCGGGCGCGGGCGCGGGCACGCAGCGGGACGTCCGGGCGGCCCCGCCCCGCAGGTGTCACGGCCGGCTCCTCGCCCGCACGGTCCGCCTGGCGGGCCACCGGCCGCGGCTCCGGCGGCCCGCACGTCCCACAGCGCGACATGCGGTGCCGACCGATCCGTCCAACTCCCATTCGCCGAGGGTGTCTTGGTCAACCTCACCCACCGGGAATCCACCCGCAGCCCCAGCGCGTCACAGTCGCAGAGCCATTCGGCTGTGCTTAGGCTGGCCCGCGATGACTGTCGACCGCCGCACTGTGCTGCGTTCCACGGCCCGGCTGGCCGCTCTGACCGCCGCCACCGGGGTCACCGCCGCGTGTGGCGACGGCGGTGACCCGGCGGCGCGGGCCGAGCCGAGTGTGAAGCCGTCGCCCGCCGCGAGTACCGCACCGGCCACCCCCGCGAGCAGCCCCTCCCTTCCGGCCGCCACCAGCCCCAGCCCGCCGCAGCTGCCGCCGCTCGCGCCCAACACCCCGCTCGAGGTGGTCAACGGCCCGCGCGACCGGCGCCAGGTCGCGCTCACCTTCCACGGCCAGGGCGACCCGGCCCTCGCACTGGCACTGCTCACCGCCGCCGAGCAGCACGGCGCCCGGCTCACCGTCCTGGTCGTCGGCAGTTGGCTGGACCAGCAGCCGCAGATGGCCCGCCGGATCCTGGACGGCGGCCACGAGCTCGGCAACCACACCCAGAACCACCGGGACATCTCCCGGATGCCGGTCGCCCAGGCCCTGGCCGAAGTACAGGAGTGCGCCGACCGGCTGCTGCGGCTCACCGGCTCGATCGGTCGCTGGTTCCGGCCATCCGCCGCCCAGTACGCCACCCCGATGGTCCGCGAACAGGCCAGGCTGGTGGGGTACGAGCACTGCCTCTCCTTCGACGTGGACCCGCGCGACTACACCGACCCGGGTGCCGAGGTGGTGCGGCGCCGGGTGCTCAAGGCCGCCATCGGCGGCTCGGTGATCGCCCTGCACATGGGCCACCGGGGCACCGTGGAGGCCATGCCGGGGATCCTCGACGGCCTCGCCGAAGCCGGTCTGACCGCCGTCACCGCAAGTCAGCTGTGCGCGTAACAGCAAACCTCTCCGCGCGTAGCTCCTGTCCCCAACTGGGCATCTGTGCTTGGCTGCTGGCCATGCGCTACATCATCATCGGCGCCGGGGCCATCGGCGGCACGATCGGCGGACGACTGTACGAGGGCGGGTTCGAGGTGGTGCTGGTCGCGCGGGGCGCGCACGGCGCCGCACTGCGCACGGGCGGGCTGCGGTTCTCCACCCCGGAGGGCGTACGGGCGCTGCCCATCCCCACGGTCCCGGGCCCGGCCGAGATCGAGCTGAGGTCCGGTGACGTCCTGGTCCTGGCGGTGAAGTCCCAGCACACCGAGGGAGTCCTGGCCGAGTGGGCGCCCCGCCCGGTCACCGGCACCGCGGGCGGCCCCCGCACGGCGGGTGAGGTGCTCCCCATCGTCTGTGCCCAGAACGGCGTGGAGAACGAACGCCTCGCCCTGCGCCACTTCCGCCGTGTGTACGGGATGTGCCTATGGATGCCCACCTCCCACCTGGAGCCGGGCCGGGTCTCCGCCTCCGGCGCCCCGCTCAGCGGGATCCTGCGCCTCGGCCGCTACCCGTCGGGCAGCGACGACACGGCCCGGCAGGTCTCGGCCGACCTGGAGAAGTCGCTCTTCGCCGCGCCGGTCAGCGATGAGGTGATGCGCTGGAAGTACGGCAAGCTCCTCGGCAACGTCGCCAACGCGCTGGAGGCGGTCGCCGGTCCGATCCGCCAGGAGCCGCTCCTGGCGGTGCTGCGGCGGGCGCAGCAGGAGTACGAGGCGGTGCTGCACGCCGCCGGCATCCCCTACGCGACCGCCGAGGAGCAGGCGGCGGACCGCGGCGACCGGGTCGAACTGCAGCCGTTGGAGGGCGAGGAGCGGATCGGCGGCTCCTCTGCCCAGAGCCTGGTCCGGGGCACCGGCAGCATCGAGACGGACTACCTGAACGGCGAGGTGGTGCTCCTCGGCCGCCTGCACGGCGTGCCGACCCCGGTCAACGAGGCCCTGCAGCGCCTCGCCGGGGAGTTCGCCCGTACCGGCCGTCCGGCCGGCAGCCTCACCCCGGAGGAATTCGCCGCGCTCTGCTGACCTTCCCCGACGCGGGCAGCCGTGCGGGAGGCCACACCCGTCCGCGGCAGGTCTCACGCACGGCTGCCCCCGACCCGGGTCCACCGCGTCCGGCGCGCTCAGCTGCCCGCGCCGCCTCCTCGCCGCCCAGCCCGTCCTCAGGCCATCGGATCCCCCGGCCCGTACGGGCGCAGCCGCAGCGTGCGGGCGTCCGCCTCCCGGATCGCCTCGGCCCTGGAGAGCAGTTCCTCCAGGTTGTCCCGCCCCGCGTGGATGAACCGGCCGTGCAGCGGGTCGAAGCGCCCCCGGGCGACGTCCACCGCGATGGCGACCACGTACGGGATGCTGCCCCACTCGGTCGTGTCGGCGAACATCGGCATCCCGGCGGTCATGTCGGTGGCCACCGCGCCGGGGCTGATGTCGAGGATCACGACCTGGTGGGCGGCGAGCGAGTCGGCGATGTTGTCGGAGAGCTGGAGCAGGGCGCCCTTGGAGGTGGCGTACGCGGTGTAGCGGCCGTCCGGGCGCAGCGCGAACCCGGAGTTGAGGTTGAGCACCCGGCCTTGGCGGCGCTCGACCATGTCGGGGAGCACGCACCGCATCAGGTTGAACGGGCCGCGCAGGTTGGTCTCCACCACCTGCCACCACTGGTTGCCGTCCGCCTCCCACAGCGGGACCTCGGCCTGGTCCACCTGGCCGGCGTTGTTGACCAGGAAGTCGACCGGTCCGAGGTCCCGCTGCACCGTCCGGACGGCTTCGCGGACGGCGCCCAGGTGGCACACGTCGGCGGTCACCGCGATGCCGCGCGCGCCGTGGCGCACGCACTCCTTGAGCGTGTCGATCAGGGTCTCGTGGGTGCGGCCGATCAGGCCCACCGCCATCCCCTCGGCGGCCAGGCCGATCGCGACCTCCTGGCCGATCCCGCGCCCCGCCCCGGTGATCAGGCCGACCTGTCCTGTGAGCGATCCCGTCGACATCCCTGCTCCCCGCTCTCGCCCCGGCTGGTCCGACCCCTGGATTCTGGCGGCCGGACGACGGCCGGGCGGCTCGGCCCGGCGGCAGCGCGCCGGTGAACGTGACGCAACTCACCCGATCGGCGCAGCAGCCCTCAGGACCGGGCAGCGTCCGTCGGCACCGACCGGATGCGAACGGGCGTTAGCACAGGTAGTACCGTCGTCACGGCGATGCGGTCGGCCCACCAGGCCGGGTGTGTCGCCGGCTGAGACACAGCACCTCGCTGGGTCACCCCCAGCGTCACCTTGAAGGGCAAGTGAGTGAGTGACATCGCGCGCGTCGGAGTGATCGGCTGCGGCCTCATGGGGTCGGGCATCGCTGAGGTCTTCGCCCGCTCGGGCCTGGACGTCCTGGTCTCCGAGGCCAACGGCGAAGCCCTGGAACTGGGCCGCACCCGGCTGACCAACTCCCTGGAGACCGCCGTCCGGCGTGGCAAGCTGACCGAGGAGCAGCGCGACGAGGCACTCGCCCGGCTCTCCTTCACCATCGACCTCACCGACTTCGCCGACCGCGACCTGGTGGTCGAGGCGGTCGCCGAGCGCGAGGACATCAAGATCCAGATCTTCCAGACCCTGGACCGGGTCATCGAGCGCCAGGACGCCATCCTGGCCTCCAACACCTCCTCGATCCCGATCGTCAAGCTCGCCGCCGCGACCTCCCGTCCGGAGCAGGTGATCGGCCTGCACTTCTTCAACCCGGCCCCGGTGCAGAAGCTGGTCGAGGTCATCCCGACCCTCACCACCTCCGCCGAGACCACCTCGCGGGTCGAGTCCTTCGCCGTACAGGCGCTCGGCAAGGAGCCGATCCGGGCCCGCGACCGGGCCGGTTTCGTGGTCAACGCACTGCTGGTCCCGTACCTGCTGTCGGCGGTCCGGATGTTCGAGTCCGGGGTGGCCACCGCCTCCGACATCGACAAGGGCATGGAGGCCGGCTGCGCCCACCCGATGGGCCCGCTGCGCCTGTGCGACCTGATCGGCCTGGACACCATCGTCTCGATCGCCGAGTCGATGTACGACGAGTACAAGGAGCCGCTGTACGCCGCTCCCCCGCTGCTGTCCCGGATGGTCGACGCCGGCCTGCTCGGCCGCAAGTCCGGCCGTGGCTTCTACGACTACACCGCGAGCGCCTGACCTGGGAGTTCGCCGGTCGGCCGACTGTTGGACCGGCCGACCGGCGACTGGCGATTTGCCGACACGTCGTCAAATCCATTGCCGCGCAAGTCGCAGGCGCCTGAGCACAAGACCACCGACAGCGCTTCCTTGCCCCGCTAGGCTGCGGCCATGATTCGTTCAGTCGTGTTCGACATCGGCGAGACCCTGACCAGCGACACCCGCTATTGGGCCGACTGGGCAACATGGCTCGGCGTCCCGAATCACACGATGTCCGCCCTGGTCGGCGCTGTCGTTGCGCAGGGCAAGGACAATGCGGACGCGATCCGGCTGATCCGGCCCGGTTGCGACGTTCCCGCCGAATGGGCTGCTCGCCAGGCTTCCGGCCGCGACGAGTACCTGGACGAGACCGATCTGTACCCCGACGTTCGTGACGGCCTGCAGCAGCTCAAGGACGCTGGACTCTGGATCGGCGTGGCCGGGAATCAGAATGTACGTGCGGGTGAACTCCTGCGCGGACTAAAGCTTCCCGTCGATGCGGTCGCCACCTCGGCCGAATGGGGAGTTGCCAAGCCAAACACCGCATTCTTCGACCGCGTCTGCGAGTGGGCGCCGGGCGAGCCCCGCGAGATCCTCTACGTCGGAGATCATCCGGCCAACGACATCACTCCCGCACGAGCCGTTGGCCTCCGGGTCGCACACATCCGCCGTGGGCCGATCGGCCTACTGCAACAGGACTCCGCCGGAGCCGACTGGAGCATCGGTTCAATCGCAGAACTTGCCGAGCTTCTGGTAGCGGCCACCTGATGCAGAACCGCCCGATGTCGCCACCGGGCGGTTCTGCCAGCCGAGTTGTGACAGCACGGGTACTGTCACCGGTATGCCTGGACCAGCAGTCAACCTCGGCATGCGGATTGCCACGGTTCGCTCGGCCCGCCGCCTCACCCAGCGCGAACTGACGGACCGTTCGGCGGTGTCGCTCAGCATGGTCCGCAAGGTCGACCCCGAACGCCGTGTGGGCCCCCGACGGCGGCGCCCCCAACGGCGCTGGTGGTCGTTGGTGAACGCCGACGACGTCGTGGTGACCCAGTTGGACGACGGGGCCGAGGATGGGCCCGGGGTGCCCACCTCGTCCGCGTCCATGCCGTCCCTGGTGGCGTCCATGCTCCAGCACCTGGACGTGCGCGACGGCTGCACCGTGCTGGACATCGGCACCGGAACGGGCTGGACAGCCGGCCTGCTCTGCGCCCGCCTCGGCAGCCAGGCCGTGACCACGGTCGAGGTGGACCGCGACGTGTACCTGCAGGCGGCGAAGAGCCTCGCCGCCGCCGGACTCCTGCCGGTCCACCAGCACCACGGCGACGCCCTGTTGGGTTGGCCCTTCGGCGCACCGTACGACCGGATCCACTCGACCGCCGCCGTGCAGCGCGTGCCCCGGGTATGGGTCGAGCAGACCAAGCCGGGCGGCGTCATCGTGACGCCGTGGGGCACCCCGTACGCGAATGCCGCACTGCTGCGGCTGGACGTCGGGGAGCGCGGCCAGGCGGCGCACGGCCGGTTCGTGGAGAACGTCAGCTTCATGTGGATGCGGGCCCAACGACCGCCTGAGATGACCGGTCCGCAGGCGGCTCCCACCTCCCACGGCGCCTCCGGGATCGATCCGGACCTCGCCCTCGAGCGTGTCCACGCGGCGTTCGCGATCGGCCTGCGAGCGCCTCTGGTGCGCTACGTCCACACCTGGGACGAGGCGGACCCGGCGGGCACCTACCGGATGCGGCTCTCCGACGGCCACGGCTCGTGTGCCTCGGTCCGCTACCACGACTGGGGCGGCGACGGCGCGGTGCAGCAGGCGGGCAACCGTCGCCTCTGGGACGAGATCACCATTGCCCGGCTCCACTGGCAGGAAGAGGGCGGACCCGAGCTGACCCGCTACGGCGTCACCATCGCGGCGGACGGCGCCCAGTCCGTCTGGCTGGACGAGCCCCGGAACGTCATCCGTCGCCATGTCTCCTAGCTGGACGCTGTCCTGGCGATCACGGTTGCGGCGGTCCACGACGAGTGGTGCACCTTGGTCCGACGGCAGAGTGCCTGCGCTGTAGGCTCCCAAGAGGGGGTGCCATGACTGATCGTGGCTGGTACGACGACAGTGAGTGCGAAGACGCCGTTCAGCGTGCCGCACGCGCGACGCGGTTCGGCTGGATCGCGATCGCTGGGGTGACTGGGTTGATCGGCCTCGCACTGGTCGCTGCGGTCGTAGTCGCTGTGTTCGTCATGTGTCTCGCACTCATGTCCATAGCGCATTGAGCCTGACGACCGGTGGAGCGGTTGAGAGGCGGCCCGCACGTCGTCTCGTTGTCTGGCTGAAGCCGTGATCCAAAGGACAGTGCCTCCTCAGCGGATGTCATGGTCGGGGTGGGTCTGGTCGTATGCGCGCCGCGCCTCCGCGATGACGGCGCGGTGGGCGAGCGACCAGTCGGCGAGCGCCTTGACCAGGTGGGTCAGGCCGGCTCCGGTCTCGGTCAGGCGGTAGTCGACTTGGGCCGGGACGGTCGGGTACACGGTGCGCAGCACTAGGCCGTCGCGTTCGAGCCTGCGCACGGTGAGGGTGAGCATGCGCTGTGAGATGCCGTCGATGGCGCGTTGCAGTTCACGGAACCGACGTGGGCCGCTCGCGAGTTCAACGATCACCAGCACCGACCACTTGTCCCCGATGCGGTCCAGGACGTCGCGGATGCCGCAGTCGGGGTGGTCCTCGCGTCCGCAGGGGTCGAGGTCGGCGGGGGCGGTTACCCCGGTGTGCGTGAGTGACATCGAACTGCCTTCTTGTGGCCGGTGGGCGTGCGATCGAGGATCAAGCGTAGTTACCGATGAGAACCACGACGGAAGACTGCGATTGACATGATCTTGGTGACCGGAGCAAGCGGGAACCTCGGCTCTGCCACCCTTGCGGCGCTGCGCACCCGCGGTGCCGCCGCGACGGGCGGCAGCCGCACGCCCCGCGAGGGGATGCGGCGTCTCGACTTCGATGACCACGTGAGCCTCGATCTCTCCGAGGTGTCGACCCTGGTACTGATCTCCGCCGGCTATGCCGAGGACGACCAGGTCGTCGGGCGGCACGCGGCGGTCCTGGACGCCGCCGTCCGCGATGGCGTCCGCCACGTCGTCTACACGAGCCTGACCACAGCCGGCGACCATCTCGGTTTCGCGCTCGCGCACCGTGCCACTGAACGCCTCGTGCGGGCGAGCGGATTGCCCTGGACGATCCTGCGCAACGGCCTGTACGCCGAACTCTTCGGCGGCCTGCTGATGTGGGCCGAGGACGGCGTGGAGTCCGCGTTCGGAGATGGCGCCCTGGCGGCGGTCGCGCGGGAGGATCTCGCCGATTCCGCGGCGATCGTCGCGGCGGATCCGGCAGGGCACGGCGGGCGCGTCTACGACCTCGTCGGCACGCCGATCACGGCGGGTCAGGTGGCCGACCGGCTCGGGGTCCCGCACCGCACCATTGGCCTGGGCGAGTACCGGCGCAGGCTCCTCGACGAGACGCCGGGGCTCCTGCCGTTCCAGCCGCCCATGCTCGCCTCGATTGCCACCGGCATCCGACACGGCTTCCTGGACGGCACCGCCCCCGACCTCGCAGGCCTTCTTGGCCGCCCGGCCCGCGACCCGCTGGCTACGGCCGTTGCAGCCGCGTCCGCCACGCGACCGGAAGCGAGCTTCTAGCGGCGATACCGCACGCTGAGCAGCGGAACGAGTCCTCCCCCGCGATCGTCTCGGGAGGACGAGGAGCCGCCGCACGCCGCTCCCCGGCGCCGTCTCGAACGGTGGACGCGGATCCATTCGACCGCAGGTCCGACCGCGGCCGCCACGACTGCACCGCGAGCACCCGACCACTTCCCTCCAGCACACCCCACCTGCCGCCCGGCCCGGCCCCCCGGTCCGGGCGGCAGTGCTCTCGGCGCCGGGCGGCGGTGATCCCGGCCCGGGGCAGCGGCACTTCAACCCCCACCCCGGGCGTAGGAGACAGATAAAGATCTTGCGCGACAGATGATCTGACTGACCGCCACCTCCGAGCCCGCACCACAAGGGATTTGTTCGAATTTGAATCATCGGATACGGTCGAACCTCCCCTCGGTTCAAATTTGAATCACTCCCCGAGCGATGGAGACACGCATGCCGAACCCGACTGCCCCCGCTTCCGCCGCCCGCACCGACCGGGAGACCGACTGGAGGTCGTCCACCTCCCCGCACGCACACGACATCGGACTGCTGCTGATCCGGCTCGCCCTGGGCCTGACCATGGCGGCGCACGGCAGCCAGAAGCTGCTCGGCTGGTTCGGCGGCGGCGGTATCGACGGCACTGCCGCCTTCTTCACGGCGAGCGGCTACCCGGCCGGCAAGGTGATGGCGGTGGTGGCCGGCCTCACCGAGACCCTCGGCGGACTCGGCCTGGCCGCGGGTCTGCTCACCCCGCTCGCCGGCGCGGCGCTGGTGGGCACGATGGTCAACGCGCTCGCGGTCATCTGGGGCGGCGGGTTCTTCGCGCCGAAGGGCGTCGAGTACGAGCTGCTGCTGACGGCCGCCGCTGCCGGAATAGCCCTGACCGGCCCCGGTCGGATCGCCCTCGACCGGTTCCTGCCGGTGGTCCGCTCGCACCGGCTGGCGTACGGCGCCGCGGCCGTGGTGCTCGGTCTGGTCACCGCTTCGGTCGTCCTTCTGCTGCGCAAGTAACCTGAACCTCAAGCTTCCTGACGGCCGCCCGGAGCCAACTCGGGCGGCCGTCGGCGACTTTGGGGAACCGATGGGTCGAGACTCCGCCCGGCCGCCTTGCTAAAGGAATCCCCAAAAGCGCGAACCTGTCGTGCCGTCAGAAATTAACCTCCCGCATCTACCCGCGTAAACTCCGGCGCCCCCACCATTGGCTGAGCACCATCAAAGGCCCACCCCCACCGCCAGGGGTCCATCCCCCTTTCCCGGAGCCGGAGTTCACCATGTCCAGACTCGGTCTCGCCCGTCGGTCCTGCGCCGTCGCCGGTACCGCACTGCTGTCCGCGATAGCCCTGCTCACGGGCGCCGGCCAGGCACCCGCCGCGACGGGCACGTACTCGCTGCTCACCTTCCCGGACCAGGACCACAGCGCGGTCTACAGCTTCATCAACTCGGCCACCACCTCGGTCGACGTGACCATGTACGAGCTGCGCGACACCACCGCGGTGACCGCGCTGGTGAACCGGAAGAAGGCCGGGGTGAAGGTCCGGGTGATCCTGGACGCCAAGCACACCTCGGTGAACGGCTCGGCCTACTCCGCGCTCAAGGCGGCGGGCGTCGGCGTGACGTACTCCTCCTCGGCGTACGTCTACACGCACCAGAAGACGGTCACGGTGGACGGCAGCAAGTCCCTGATCCTGACCGGGAATCTGGACGCCACCTACTACTCCTCCAGCCGTGACTACGGCGTCTTCGACAGCGACTCGGCCGATGTCGCGGCGATCGAGCAGGTCTTCAACGCGGACTACGCCAAGACCTCCGTCACCCCGGCCGACGGTGACGACCTGGTCTGGTCCCCCACCGACTCGGAGAGCCGGCTGCTCGACCTGATCAACGGCGCCCAGCACTCCCTGGACGTCGAGGAGCTGGAGTTCGGCGACGCCGACCTGGTGAACGCGATCGTGGCGGCCGAGCAGCGCGGGGTGACCGTACGGGTGGTCGGCATGGACCCGAGCAGCTACGGGAGCAACTTCGACCAGGTGACGGCCGCCGGCGGCTCGGTGGTCACGTACTCCTCCACCACCGGTCTGTACATCCACGCCAAGGCCATCGTCGCGGACTACGGCACCGACACCGCCGAGGTCTTCGCCGGTTCGGAGAACTTCTCCGACAACTCGCTCAACAGCAACCGCGAACTCGGCCTGATCGTCAACGCCCCGGCCGTGCTCGACGGCATCGAGAAGACCTTCGCGACCGACTTCGCCAACGGCACGCCGTACTAGGCGGGCAGGCCGCAGACCGGCTGATCCATGACCGGTCTCGCTCTCTCTCCTCCGGATCGGAGGACACGAGGAGGGGCAGAACGACGGTCATTGCTCCGGCTGCGCGCTGATGCGTTGAACACTGCCCCGACTCAGACAGAACCCGGGTGGGCCGATGAATCATCATCAGCCCACCCGACTTGTACGCCTCTTCACCCGGTCCCGCTCAGCTGTTGATGCTGTACGGGTCGCCGTAGACCTTCCACTTCAGCGGCGGGTTGAGGTCGAAGTTCCTGGCGTTCAGGAAGACCCGCTGCTCGGTGTCGACCCGACTGGTGTCGCTGTGCGCCTCCTCCTTCTTCATGACGGCCTTGCGGACGTCCAGGAAGGCGTTGAGGTAGGTGGCCTCGTCACCACCCTGGGCGGGCGTCCTGGCCTTCTTCATGGCGGCGGCGCGGATGCCGCCGAAGCTGTCCGAGTCGGTGCCGGGACCGTGCATCACGATGGCGTCGTAGTAGACGAACTGGCCGAGCGCGCGCAGCCCGTCCGACTTGGCCTGGTTGACCGCGGGGTTGAAGTAGACCCGGTCGCGCTCGTCGTTCTGCGCCTGCTGGAAGACCGGGTCCTTGGCGGCGGTGGCCCAGTCCTTGGTGAACGGGGTGCCGAGGCCGGCGTGCGACTCCGAGCCGTTGACCTTCTTCAGCGCGGGCAGGTACTTGGCGAGGACGTTGTCGTGCTTCAGGTCCGTGTAGTGCTGGACCAGTTCGAGCATGTCACCGGTCCCGGAGCAGAAGCCGATGATCCCCGCGGTGTAGCCGCGGCCGTCGTGGATGTCCTCGATGTACTTGTACTGGGCCTTCCAGTCCAGCGAGGAGTTCTCGGCACTGGACACCAGCTGCATGGCGATGTCCTTCTTGTGCGGGTCGTCCAGGCCGGCCCCGGCCTTCACGGCGGAGGTGGCCGCGGGGGTGGCCGCGTGTCCGACTCCGGCGGTGGCGAGCGATGCGGGTATCACGGCAAGCGCGACTGCGAGGGCGATGCGGCCGACCCGGTGCTGCGAGTGCATATGACGCTCCGTCTTCTGTCGCCGGGCACAGGGATGCCCGAGGAGTGGGCGGTCAGGAAACTTTCCTAACGATCCTGACGCAGACGATTAACGCAGACCGACATGGACACCACAAGAGGCCCGACGCATCCGATTCGGACCTGCCGCCACCCGAAGCCCGCCCCAACTGCCGACGCCGCACGAGGAGTTCGCAGGCCACACCCGCTTCGGCCGGGTCGCCGGTCGGGCCGGCCCGGGACAGCCGAGTCATCCGGAGAAGCCCTGGCCACCCCAGGTACACCCGAGCCGCCCCGGGAACGCCGAAGGGCCCCCGGAGCCGGAGCTCCGGGGGCCCTTCGGGGCACCGTCAGTACGTCACGCGCCGCGCAGCACCGCGCCGGTGCGGGCCGCGGCGGCCGCCACGGCGGACTCGCGTGCGGCCGAGGCCTCGTCGGCGGTCAGCGTGCGGTCGGTGGCACGGAAGCGCAGCGAGTACGCCAACGACTTCTTGCCCTCGCCCGCCTGCTCGCCGGTGAAGACGTCGAACAGCCGGATGGACTCCAGCAGTTCACCCGCACCCTCGCGCAGCGCGGCCTCCACCTCGGCGGCCGGGACGGCGGAGTCCACGATCAGGGCGACGTCCTGGGTGGCCACCGGGTACGAGGACACGGTGGGGCCGCTCACCCGCTGCGCGCCGTCGGCGAACAGCAGGTCCAGGTCGAGCTCCATCACGCTGGTGCGCTCGGGCAGGTTCAGCGCCTTGATGACCCGCGGGTGCAGCTCACCCGCGTAGCCCACCACCCGGTCGCCGACCGCGAGTTCGGCGCAGCGGCCCGGGTGCCAGGGGGCGAGCTGGGACTGACGGACCGTCAACTCGACGTTGGCCGCGCGGGCCACCGTGCGAGCGGCCTCGATCGCGTCCGCCCAGCAGGAGGCACCGCCCTTGCCCCACCAGCCGGACGGCAGCCGCTCGCCCGCGAGGGCGACCGCGACCCGGCGCGGCTGGTTCGGCAGCGCGGCGTCCAGCGCCGCCAGCTCCTCCTCGACCGGACGGCGGTCGACCGGCAGGCGCGGGGCGATCTTCTGCTCCGCCTTGGGCAGGAAGACCGTTCCCGTCTCGAACAGCGCCAGGTCGGTGTTGCCCCGGCCGACGTTGCGGCGCAGCGCGCCGAGCAGGCCCGGCACCAGCGAGGTCCGCAGCGACGGCTCCTCGTCGTTGAGCGGGTTGACCAGCTTGACCGTGCGGCGGCGCTCGTCGTCCGCCTCCAGGCCGAGCGCGTCCAGCAGGCTCTCGCCGATGAACGGGTAGTTGATCACCTCGACGTAGCCGGCCCCGGCCAGCGCCACGCCGGTGCGGCGGTGGAAGCGCTGCACCTCGGTCAGCCCGCGGCCCGGCGGGACGGTGGGCATCCGGGCGGGCACGTTGTCGTAGCCCTCGAGCCGGATGACCTCCTCCGCGAGGTCGTACGGGTCGGTGAGGTCGGGGCGCCAGGTCGGCGGGGTGACCTCGAGGACGTCCGCGCCGATCACGGTGCAGCCGATCTCCTGCAGGCGCCGGGTGACGGTCTCGCGGCCGTACTCGGTGCCCGCGACCCGGTCCGGCAGGTCGGCGGCGATCTGGATGGTGCGCAGCGGGTGCGGGGCGGCGATGTCGGTGACACCGGCCTCGGCGGTGCCGCCGGCGATCAGGACCAGCAGGTCCACCGCGCGCTGGGCGGCGGCGCGGGCGGCGTCCGGGTCGACACCGCGCTCGAAGCGCTTGGACGCCTCGGAGGGCAGCTTGTGCCGCTTGGCGGTACGGGCGACCGAGATCGGGTCGAAGTGCGCCGCCTCGATGATCACCTCGGTGGTGCCCGGGCCCGCGGCCGGGTCGAGGATCTCGGTGGAAGCGCCGCCCATGACCCCGGCCAGGCCGATCGGCCCGGAGTTGTCGCAGATCAGCACGTCCTCGACGGACAGCTTGCGCTCGACGCCGTCCAGCGTGGTGAGCTTCTCGCCCTCTTCCGCGCGGCGGACCAGGATCGGCCCGTTCACCCGCTCGCGGTCGTAGGCGTGCAGCGGCTGGCCGACCTCCAGCATCACGTAGTTGGTGATGTCGACGGTCAGCGAGATCGGGCGGATGCCCGACTTCTGCAGCCGGCGCTGCAGCCAGATCGGCGACTGCGCGCTCGGGTCGACGCCGGCGACGGTGCGGGCGACGAAGCGGTCGCAGCCGGCCGGGTCGGCGACCTTGACCGGGTAGCCGTCGGCGTTGGCCGGGGGCACGTCCAGCAGCGCCGGATCGGCCAGCGGCAGCCCGTACGCGGCGGCGGCCTCGCGGGCCACACCGCGCATGGACAGGCAGTAGCCGCGGTCCGGGGTGACGGCGATGTCCAGCACCTCGTCGACCAGCTGGAGCAGCTCGATGGCGTCGGTGCCGGGCTCGAGGTGCGACTCCAGTACCAGGATGCCGCCGTGGTCGTCGCCCATGCCGAGTTCGCGGGTGGAGCAGATCATGCCGGCCGAGGTGTGGCCGTAGGTCTGCCGCGCGGCGATCGGGAAGGGGCCGGGCAGCACCGCGCCCGGGAGCACGACCACGACCTTGTCGCCGACGGCGAAGTTGGTCGCACCGCAGACGATCTCCTGCGGCTCGCCGGTGCCGTTGGCGTCGCCGACGTTGACGAAGCAGTGCCGGATCGGCTTCTTGAAGCCGGCCAGCTCCTCGATCGAGAGCACCTCGCCGACCACGATCGGACCCTTGAGGTCGGCGCCGAGCTGTTCGACGGTCTCGACCTCGAGGCCGGCGCGGACCAGTCGGGCCGCGACGTCGCGGCCGGTCTCACCCGCCGGAAGGTCGACGTACTCGCGCAGCCAGGAAAGCGGGACGCGCATCAGATCTCCATCCCGAACGGGAGGGTGAAGCGGACGTCACCCTCGACCATGTCGCGCATGTCGGCGACGTTGTGACGATTCATCAGGATTCGCTCCAGGCCCAGGCCGAAGGCGAACCCGCTGTAGCGGTCCGGGTCGACACCGCAGGCGACCAGGACGCGCGGGTTGACCACGCCGCAGCCGCCGAGCTCGATCCAGCCCTCGGAGGAGCAGGTGCGGCAGGGGCGCTCCGGGTTGCCGACGCTGGCACCCAGGCAGACGAAGCACTGCAGGTCCACCTCGGCGCTCGGCTCGGTGAACGGGAAGTACGACGGCCGCCAGCGCAGCTCGAGGTCGCCGCCGATCAGCGTCGCGACCAGGTGCTCGATGGTGCCCTTCAGGTCGGCGAAGGTGATGCCCTCGTCCACCGCGAGACCCTCGACCTGGCGGAAGACCGGGGTGTGGGTGGCGTCCAGCTCGTCGGTGCGGTAGACGCGGCCGGGGCTGATCGCGTACAGCGGGAGCTCGCGGTCGAGCATGGTGCGGATCTGCACCGGGGAGGTCTGGGTGCGCAGGACCACACCGGAGTCCGCCGAGCCGTCCGGGGCCTGGACGAAGAAGGTGTCCTGCATCGAGCGGGCCGGGTGGTCCTCGTGCAGGTTGAGGGCGTCGAAGTTGAGCCACTCGGCCTCGACCTCGGGGCCGGAGGCGACCTCGTAGCCCATGGCCACGAAGGTGTCCTCGATCCGCTCGGCCATGGTGGTCAGCGGGTGGCGGGCGCCGCGCGGGTTACGGGCGTACGGCAGGGTGACGTCCACCGCCTCCTCGACCAGCACCCGGGCGTCGCGCTCCGCCTCCAGCTCGGCCTGGCGCTTGGCCAGGGCCTGGTTGACGGCGCCACGGGCCTGGCCGATCAGCTTGCCCGCCGCGGCCTTGGCGTGCGGCGGCAGCGCGCCGATCTCACGGTTGGCGAGCGAGAGCGGCGAGCGGTCGCCGGTGTGCGCGACCTTCGCCTCCTTGAGCTGCGCCAGGTCGCCGGCCGCGGCGAACGCGGCGATCGCCCCGTCCCTGGCCTGCTCCACCACCTCGGGCTTCAATGCCTCGACCTCTACCGGGTCGTACGACTTGTTGGGTGCCGACATCGCTATCTTTCCCGTGCTCCTGCTCGTGAAGTGAAGGGGTCCGTCTCGCCCTTGCGCTACGCCCGGCGTGGCCGGGGCACGGGCAGCCGCTCCCGCCACTGTCAGGAAGGGTGTCCGCGGCGCGGCCGCGCAGGGCGTCCCACAACGCCAAAGGTCGAGTGTAGTCGCAGCGCGTAGCGCCCCAGGGGCGCGGGAGGCGCCGGGCACCATCGCGCGGGTCCCGGACACCCGCGCACCGGCACCGATCGGTGGGCGCGGGGAACCGTCCGGGAGACCGGTCGGAAGGTGCTCGGCCGCTCGCGCACCGCCCCGATGGGCACGCCCGCCTGCCTTCGCCGCCCGCCGGGCGGGACTTCAGAGCATGAAGTCCGGCACTCCGGCGGGCAGGATAAATCGGAACCGGGCGCCACCGCCGGGCGCGCGGCTGATCCTGATGGTGCCGCCGTGGGCCTCGACGATGCCCTTGACGATGTAGAGGCCGAGGCCGGTGCCGCCGCGCTTGGAGCCGCGCCAGAAGCGGGTGAAGACGCGCGGCATGGACTCCTCCGGAATGCCGGTGCCCTCGTCGCTCACGGTGACCGCGGTCCCTTCGATGACTCGGCCCTCGGGGGCCCTGGGCGGGGTGCCGGGACGCTCCCGGCCTGTCGCCTCGACCAGTTCCTTGGCGGGCGCCACCTCGATCGTGACAGTTCCCTCGCCGTGCCGCACCGCATTTTCCAGCAGGTTGGCCAGCACCTGGTCGATCTTGTCGGGATCGGCCCAGAGCTGGGTGAGCGGCTCGGTGACCCTGATGTCGAAGCGGTCGGCCGGGATCCCGGCAGCCACCTTGCCGTCCACGTGCCGCCGCACCGCCGCCGCCAGGTCCACCACCTGTTTGTGGATCTCCAGCCGGCCGGCGTCGATCCGGGAGATGTCCAGGAGTTCGGCGATCAGGCGGGTGACCCGGTCCGCGTCGGCGTCGACGGTCTCCAGCATCACCCGCTTCTGCCCGTCGGTGAACCGCTCCCACTTGGCCAGCAGCGTGGCGGTGAAGCCCTTGACGCTGGTGAGCGGGGAGCGCAGCTCGTGCGCCACGGTGGCGATCAGCTCGGCGTGGCTGCGCTCGGTACGGCGGCGCGCCTCGGTGCCGCGCAGCGCCACCACCACCCGCCGGACCGGGCCGCGGGGCCGCTCGCGCACATAGCGGGCGGAGACCAGCACCTCTCGGCCGCCGGGCAGCAGCAGGTTCCGCTCGGGCTGGCCGGTGCGGATGGCCAGCCCCCCGTACGGGTCGGTCAGCTGCCACCAGCGGCGGCCGTCCAGGTCCTCCAGCGGGAGCGCTTGCTCCAACGGGGTGCCGACGGCGGCCCGGATCCCGGTGAGCCGGACGGCGGCACGGTTGAAGCAGACCACCTCGCCCGCCGCGTCGGCGATCACCAGTCCGTCCGGCAGGTCGTCCGGGTTCACCTGGGACCCGCTGCCGTCCATGGGTGTCCTCCCCGCTCAGAGCCTCCTGCGCCGATGGCCGCCGTCGCGTGCCCGGCCCCTGCCCGACTGCCCGGCCCACCGTGTGCTGGTGTCGGTGGCACTACCCACCGTGTCCGTTCCCCCACGGCCAGACCCTAGCGCCACTACCCCTGTGCGCGACACCCTCCGGGCGAGCGCTGCGCACGAGCGGAGGCATAGAGGCACACGGCGGCGGCGGTGGCGAGGTTGAGGCTCTCGGCGTGCCCGTGAATGGGCACGCGCACCACCTCGTCGGCGAGTGCGCGGGTCTCCTCCGGCAGACCCCAGGCCTCATTGCCGAACACCCAGGCACCGGGTGCGCCCAGGGTGCCCTCGTCCAGTTCCTGGTCGAGGTCGCGCTCCCCCGCCCCGTCCGCAGCCAGCACCCGTACGCCCGCCTCGCGCAGCCGCTCGACGGCCTCCTCGATCGGCACGCCGGTGGCCACCGGCAGGTGGAACAGGCTGCCCACCGAGGCCCGGACGGCCTTCGGGTTGTACGGGTCCACCGAGGCGTCGGTGAGGATCACCGCGTCGGCCCCGGCGGCGTCGGCGGTGCGCAGCACGGTGCCCGCGTTCCCGGGGTCGCGCACGTGCGCCAGCACGGCGACCAGCTGCGGGCGGGCCCTGAGCACCTCCTCGAACGGGGTGTCGATGAAGCGGCAGAGCGCGACGATGCCCTGCGGGGTGACCGTGTCGCAGATCTCCGCGATCACCTCGTCGGTGGCGGTGAGCACCGGCAGACCGGCCTCCCGGGCCGCGGCGACGATGTCGGCGTGCCGTTCCAGGGCCTGCGGCGTGAGGTAGATCTCGACCACGGCGTGCTCGTCCGAGCCCGCCAGCCGCCCGTACGCGACGGCCTCCCGGACCGCCTGCGGGCCCTCGGCCAGGAAGCGGCGCTCCTTGCTGCGCTGGTTGCGCCGGGCCAGCTTGCGGGCGGCGACGACGCGCGGGGAGCGCAGGGAGGTGAGCAGGGGGATGTCGGTGCTCTGCATGCTCTCGTTCTCTGTGGGCAGCCGCGGGCTGGCGCGGCCGGTGCGGCTCTGCGGGGAACCCTGGGAAGCACTCAGACCCGCAGGCGGCGGGCCTGCGGGTCTGAGCGGATCAGCTACGGTGCCGAAGCTCCGGCCTTGATCAGGCGGCGACCTTGGGGGCGTTGACGTCCTCCGGCAGCGCCTTCTTGGCGACCTCGACCAGCGCGACGAACGCGACCTGGTCGTTGACGGCCAGCTCGGCCAGCATCTTGCGGTCGATCTCGACGCCGGCGGCCTTCAGACCCTGGACGAAGCGGTTGTAGGTGATGCCGTTGGCACGGGCCGCAGCGTTGATGCGCTGGATCCACAGCTGACGGAAGTCGCCCTTGCGCTTCTTACGGTCGTTGAAGTTGTAGACCAGCGAGTGGGTGACCTGCTCCTTGGCCTTGCGGTACAGGCGCGAGCGCTGGCCGCGGTAGCCGCTGGCGCGCTCCAGGATGACCCGGCGCTTCTTGTGGGCGTTGACTGCCCGCTTGACGCGTGCCACTTCATTACTCCTTGGGTTGGACCACGGACTACTTCACGTGGTCCGTCATTCGAATGGGTCGGGAAGGATCAGCTGGCCCCACCGGTCCGCGGTCGCGGCCCGGCAGGAGGGCGATCACTTGCCCAGAAGCTTCTTGATCTTCTTGGCGTCGGCCGGGGCCATCTCGACCGTGCCGGCCAGCTTGCGGGTCAGCGTCGAGGGCTTGTGCTCGAGCAGGTGGCGACGGCCGGCACGCTCGCGCAGCACCTTGCCGGAGCCGCTGATCTTGAAGCGCTTGCTGGCGCCGCTGTGGGTCTTTTGCTTCGGCATGTCGCCGTATCTCCTCGTCGGTCCGCCCACCGCCCGCGCTCCGGGGAACGCGGGCGGTGAACTGGATGGATCACTGGTACGCAGGGCAGGCTGCCCCGGTACCCCGGTGGCCGGTCCGCCCGGACCGCCGTACAGCCCTGGAGGGGGCTCAGGCGTCCTTGGCGGCCTCGGCCGGCTGCTCGACCTCGGCGGCGGCGTCCTCGGCCTCGACCACAACGTCGTCAGCCGCGTCGGCGTCAACGTCGTCAGCCGCGTCGGCGTCGTTGGGACCGATGTTCCGGCCCTGACGCTCGGCCTTGCGGGCGTCCGCTGCGGCACGGGCCTCGGCCATCGCCTCGGTCTTCTTCTTGTGCGGGCCAAGAACCATGATCATGTTACGACCGTCCTGCTTGGCCGAGGACTCGACGAATCCCAGGTCCTGGACGTCGTTCGCGAGCCGCTGCAGCAGTCGGAAGCCCAGCTCGGGGCGGGACTGCTCACGACCGCGGAACATGATCGTGATCTTGACCTTGTCGCCCTGCTTGAGGAACCGGACGACGTGACCCTTCTTGGTGTCGTAGTCGTGCGGGTCGATCTTCGGCCGGAGCTTCATCTCCTTGATGACCGTGTGCGCCTGGTTCTTGCGCGCCTCACGGGCCTTCATGGCCGACTCGTACTTGAACTTGCCGTAGTCCATGAGCTTGCACACCGGCGGCCGAGCGGTCGCCGCGACCTCGACCAGGTCAAGGTCGTACTCCTGCGCAAGCTCCAGCGCCTTGGCAAGCGGCACGATGCCGACCTGCTCGCCGCTGGGACCGACGAGTCGCACCTCGGGGACGCGAATCCGGTCGTTGATGCGGGGCTCGGTGCTGATGGGGCCTCCTCGGTTGCACCTTCTCCGATGCGGCCGTCGGACGGCGGTCGCACGTAGTGGACTCGACCACTGGGCGGGGCTTCATTCGTGCTGCGCTGCTCTGTGGTGCAGGCACCGCGGCACGAAAAAAGCCCCGCTCGGTACACAGGCGGGGCTCCACACAACCGGGGGCGGTGTCCGTCTTCTGGACGGGCACTGCGGCGAGCATCGAACCTTGCGGCCGATGTCGCGGACCGGACCCTCCGACCCTTGAGTCGGACAGGTGGGAGACTTTCGCGGTTGCCCTCTCGGGCCTCCTGAAGTGGAGCCTCCACTTGCTGGCCGGGCAATCCGTAGGGCTGCCTGGCCGGTCAGTCTCGAAGCATACCAGCGTTCAGGGCCCGGCAGGTATTCCGGGCCCGGTCAAGGGCCGAGTCCATTGCGCTGGTCAGCGCCTCCGCGACCCCTTGTACGCTCCCTGTGTACCCCCGAGTGCCCCGACCGGTCACCGCACGGCCTTTCCCACCACGGAGTGAATCCCCTTGAGCAGCCAGCCCCACGAGCACGATGACGAGACCATCGGCTTCGACGACCTCACCCGCGACATCGCTGAGGTCCCGGCCGTCGAGGTGATCACCACCGTCGCGGTGCACCTGATGAGTGCGGCCGCCGTCAAGTGCGGCCTCGCCGAGGGTGGCGAGAAGGACAAGGACCTGGACGAGGCGCGCAAGCTGATCACCGCGCTGGCCGGCCTGGTCACCGCCGGGGCTCCCGAGATCAGCAACTTCCACGCCGCGCCGCTGCGCGACGGACTGCGCTCGCTGCAGCTGGCCTTCCGCGAGGCCTCCCTGGTCCCGGACGCCCCGGGCGCCGGCCCCGGCGAGAAGTTCACCGGGCCCGTCTACAGCTGACGGAACCCGCTCGGGCCGGCCGGCGTCCCGGGACACGGGGTGCCGGCCGGCTCACGCCCGCCGGATCACTCGCGCTCGTACAGCGACTCCCCGGCGGGGGCGCCGGTGGGCGGGAGGAGCGCCAGGTCGAGCCCGTGGTCGAGCCTGACCCGGAGCAGCGCGTCACCGACCAGGGCGGCGGCCAGCCGCTGGGCCAGCTCCTGCACCGGCGCGTCCGGTTCGAGGGCGAGCGCCAGCACCGCGTCGGTCCCGGCGGACGGGCCCGAGCCGCGCAGCTCGGCCCGCAGGACGGCCGGCTCGGCGGCGAGCAGTGCCCGGACCGCCTGCTGGACCTCCGGGTCCTGCGCGGGCGGCAGGTAGGGACGGTTCTCCGCGACGGCCCGCAGCCGGGCGCCGCTGAGCGGGTAGCTGACCGGCCCCGCCGGGTCGATCAAGAGGGTGTCGGCGTGCTCGGAGAACGCCACCATCGCGGCCTGCGGGGCGGCGACCGGAGCCGGGCGGGCGTCCGCGCGCCAGCGGGCCATGGTCTCCAGCGACGTGAAGGCGGGCAGGGCGCGGCGGCCGTCGGCGGCCTCGATCACCGGTACCGCCATGTCGCTGGTCTTCTCGTGCTTGAGCCCGTTGGCGTCGGTCTCCACCTCGCCGAGCAGCGCGACGATCGGGACCATCAGCCGACTCTGCGTCAGGGCTTCGAGCAGGCCGGGTTCGGCGGCCCGGTCCTCGGCCCAAGCGGCCAGCGCCGCACTGAGGCGGGGGTCGGCGGTGCCGTCGTCGGCGGCGAATCCGGGGTTCGGGATGTTCTTGCGGTCCACCCGCCGAGCCTATGCCACCTTATGGACCCGCCTCGCCCGGCCACGGCCCGCCCGGAGCTCGAACGGCTGCCCGGACCTTGAACGGCCACCCGGAACGCGACCGACCTCTACCCAGTGGCGGGGGCGGTGTGGGACGCTGCCGCGCATGGTCACCCTCCTCGCCGCCGGGCCCGCCGCCGGGACGGCCTCTGACCGGGCCCGTTACGACCGGGCCACCGCGCACCTCGACGCACCGCTGGCCATCGTCGATCTGGCCGCCTTCGACGCCAACGCCGCCGACCTGGTGCGCCGCGCAGCCGGGAAGCCGATCCGGGTGGCGAGCAAGTCCGTGCGCTGCCGGGCCCTGCTGGAACGGGTGCTGGCCGTGCAGGGCTTCGCCGGGATCATGAGCTACACGCTGGCCGAGTCGATCTGGCTGGCCCGCTCCGGTTTCGCCGACGTCCTGCTCGCGTACCCGTCGGCGGACCGCGCCAACTTCGGCCTGCTGACCAGCGATCCCAAGTTGGCCTCCGCCGTGACCGTGGTCGTCGACGATCCCGCGCAGCTGGATCTGGTGGACGCCGCCCGCGAGGGCAGCGAGGAGGTGCGGGTCTGCCTGGAGTTGGACACCTCGCTGCACCTGCTGGGTGGCCGGATCCGGATCGGCGCCCGGCGCTCCCCGCTGCGCACCCCGGAGGCCCTGGGTGCGTTCGCCGAACTGGTCCAGCGCCGCCCGGGATTCCGGGTGGTGGGGCTGATGGCGTACGAGGGGCATGTCGCGGGCGTCGGCGACCTGATCCCGGGCCGGCCGGTACGTTCCAGGGCCGTTCAGCTGGTGCAGGCGAAGGCCAGGACCGAGCTGGCCGAGCGTCGGGCCGCGACGGTGCGCGCGCTGCGCCGGGTCGCGGAGCTGGAGTTCGTCAACGGCGGCGGCACCGGCAGCGTGGAGTCCACGACGGTTGAACGGGCGGTCACCGAGGTGGCCGCCGGGTCCGGGCTGTACCTTCCTCGACTCTTCGACAACTACCGTTGCTTCCAAGGCCGTCCGGCCGCGCTGTTCGCCCAGCCGGTGGTCCGCCGACCCGGGGTCGGCGTGGTGACGGTGCTCGGCGGCGGCTACCCGGCCTCCGGCCCGGCGGGGGCGGACCGCTCCCCCGTCCCCTACCTGCCCGAGGGGCTCAGGTACGACCCGCAGGAGGGCGCAGGCGAGGTGCAGACCCCGCTGCTGGGTCCGGCGGCGGACGATCTGCTGATCGGCGACCGGGTCTGGTTCCGGCACGCCAAGGCCGGCGAACTGTGCGAACGCTTCGACCAGTTGCACCTGGTCGAGGACGACCGGGTGGTGCGCACCGTACCGACCTACCGCGGTGAGGGGCAGAACTTCCTCTGAGCAGCGCCCCCCGCCGCACCACTCGGCCGCCGTTCCGGAGAGCGGCCAACGCCGCCTGCCCCTCGGCGAGTTCGGCGAGGGGCAGGCGGTGGCGGTGCTGTCCGACCAGGACCCGGCCGAGGTGGCGCGCCAGCAACGCCAGAGCATCGTGAGGAGAGCGCAGCGGCGCTGCGCGACGGCGGATGCGCGTCCGGGGGCCCCTCACCCCCGGCCTCCGACCTGTAGGTTCCCCCTGCCGATGGAGGGCAGGGGAGGGCGGGCTATCGGCACGCGACGCCGCGGGCCCTATGGCCGGCCGGTCTCAGCATCCGGAAGCGCGCCCCGGCGGCCGGGTGGCCCCGCCTTTGCGGAACCGCTTGGCCGCCGGCCCGGATCAGGCGCTGGTTCCGGTGGCCGGTCCGCCGTTGCCGCGGCCGCCGGTGTAGGCGGTGATGCCGTTGACGATGGAGTCCATCTGGTCCACGGACGGAGCCTTGTCGGCAATGTCGAAGCCGAGGTGGACCGAGGCCAGGGACTTGCCGTTGCCGCCGGGGAAGACCACGGTCTCCACGTAGCCGTCGTTGCCCTGCTGCGCGGAGACCTTCCAGCGGACCAGGTAGCCGCTGCTCCCGTTCACCGTGACGGCCTCGGACTTCAGTTCCTGGTGCCCCTTGATCGTGCCGTACGACTCCTTGGCGGCGGCGGCGATGTCCTGCTCGGCGGCCGCCTTGGGGTCGGTGCCGTCCAGCCGGCCGGTCGTCACCCCACCGAGGGTGCAGGTGTTCTGGCCGTCGGCGCAGGTGTACGAGCCGATGATGAGCCCGGCGAAGCCGTTGTCGGTGGTGCCGCCCTTCCAGCCGGACGGGACCGGGAGGCTGATTCCGTTGACGATGTCCACGGCGACCTTGCCGGTCGAACCGCCACCGAGGCCGCCGCCCCCACCGGGACCGCCGCCGAGGCCGCCGCCATTGGAGCCGCCGCCACCACCGGGACCGCCGCCGAGGCCGGGGCTCCCGCCGTTCGAGCCTCCGCCGTTGAGCCCGGGACCGCCACCGTTGGAGGAGCCGCCACCGTTGAGCCCGGGACCGCCACCGTTGGAGCCTCCGCCGTTGAGCCCGGGACCGCCACCGTTGAGCCCGGGGCCGCCGAAGCCGTTGCCGCGCTTGGCCCGGGCGGGGTGCGCCGCCGCGGTCGGGTTCGACTTGTGGTCCATGGCCAGGTAGGTGACGCCCGAGCCGACGGCCAGACCGGCGAGCGCGGCCACGGTGGCGGCGATCGCCACCGTCTTCGGCGGCTTCCTGCGGGTGTGCGGGACGCCCGGTCCGTACCCGGTCCCGGCGTCGGCCACCGGCAGCTCGGGATAGCGGACCGTCGGACCACCGGACAGCACCTCGCCGACCAGCACCTGCTGATCCGCCGTGGACTCGGGCCGCGGCCCCGGCTGGGTGGCGGGCCCCGGGCGGGTGGTGGCCGTCCAACCCCTCCCGTCCCACCACCGCTCGGGGCGGGGCTCACTGGTGGTGTCCTGCGGGTCCGGGTACCACCCGGCGGGGATCTGCTCGCTCACCCTCAAGAATCTAAACGGTTCCGGATAAGTGCGATATCAGCAGGACGGCCATTCCGCGCTTTTCCGATGAGATTCCGATGAGAAATCGACGGATCGCCACGAACGGCTAATCCGGACCCTACCGCCAGGCGCGCCCGGACAGCCGCATATTGACTGCGGGTCAGCATCCGGAACGGGAGAATCCGGACATGACGACCAGACCCGTGATCGGCATCAGCACCCACCTCACCGAGGCGATCTGGGACAGCTGGGACCGGCAGCGCGCCGTCCTGCTCTCCGCCCGCTACCCCGCTATGGTCCAGGCCACCGGCGGAATCGCCTTCCTCCTCCCACCCGACTCGCCGCAGCGCGCCCCCGAGGCGCTGACCCGCCTGGACGCACTGGTGGTCTCCGGCGGACCGGATCTCCACCCCGCCTACTACGACGCCGAGCCGCACCCGAGGACCCGCGCGGTCACCCCGGAGCGTGACGCCTGGGAGCTCGCCCTGCTGCGCGCGGCCCTGGCCGCCGGACTGCCGCTCCTGGGCATCTGCCGGGGCATGCAGCTGCTGAACGTGGTCCTCGGCGGCACGCTGATCCAGCACCTGGAGCACGGCGAGGCACACCTTGGCTCTCCCAAGGGGTACGGACGGCACACCGTCCGACCGGTACCGGGGACGCTGCTGGCCGGGCTGCTGCCGGAGACCGAGGTGTCCGTCCCGACCTACCACCACCAGGCGGTGGACCGGCTCGGCACCGGGCTGACCGTCTCCGCGTACGCCGAGGACGGCACCGTCGAGGCCGTCGAGGGCGGCGGGTTCACCCTCGGGGTGCAGTGGCACCCCGAGCAGGGCGAGGACCTGCGGGTGCTGCAGGCACTGGTCGGCGCCGCGGTGGTGGCTCGGGCCCAGGGGCGGCCCGCCGGGCTGCTGCCGGTCCTGGAGTGATCTCGGCCGCCGATCCTCATCAAGCCGCTGACCTGCACAGACGGCGGCGCCAACGGGAACGACAACGGTCACCAGTGCAGCCTTTGGATCTTCCTACGATCTGGGGTTCACTTCGTGTGCGGGCCGACCGGCGGCCCTTGGTGCTTCAGCGCTCGGGAGAGGACTATCGATGGCCGCGCACGCCCACGATCACGACCACGCGCATGACGGCCACGGCCACTCGCACGGGGGCCACGGCGGCCACTCGCACGGGGTGGCCGCGGACGCCGACCGCCGCTGGCTGGTCAGCGCGCTGACCCTGATCGTCGTCTTCATGGCGGGCGAGGTGGTGGTCGGCTTCGCCGCCAGGTCGCTGGCGCTGATCTCGGACGCCGCCCACATGCTGACCGACGCGGCATCGATCGTGCTGGCCCTGGTCGCCATGCGGCTCGCCGCGCGCCCGGCCCGGGGCGGGTTCACCTACGGGCTCAAGCGCGCCGAGATCCTCTCAGCCCAGGCCAACGGCATCACCCTGCTACTGCTGTCGGCCTGGCTCGGGTACGAGGCGATCCGGCGGCTGATCTCGCCACCGGAGGTGACCGGCTCGCTGGTGCTGGTCACCGCCCTGGTCGGAATCGTGGTCAACATCGCGGCGGCCTGGTGCATGTCGAAGGCCAACCGCTCCTCGCTGAACGTCGAGGGCGCCTTCCAGCACGTGCTCACCGACCTCTACGCGTTCATCGCCACCGCGATCTCCGGTGCCGTGGTGCTGGCCACCGGCTTCCACCAGGCGGACGCCATCGCCTCGCTGATCGTGGTCGCGCTGATGCTTAAGGCGGGAGTGGGCCTGGTCCGCGACTCCGGCCGGATCTTCCTGGAGGCCGCGCCCGCCGGCATCGACCCGGATGCGATCGCCGACCAGCTGGTGGCCTCCCCCCAGGTCGAGGAGATCCACGACCTGCACATCTGGGAGATCACCTCCGGACAGCCAGCCCTCTCCGCGCACATCCTGGTCACCCCGGGCGGCGACTGCCACGCCGTGCGCCGTGAGCTCCAGCGGCGGCTGCGCGAGGACTACCGGATCACCCACGCCACCCTGCAGGTCGACCACGTCGGCGAGGACGCCTCGCAGGAGCTGCTGCAGATCTCCCAGGCCCCCGGTGCCGACCCGGCCGACCACTGCGCCGACTCGCACGGCCCGGTCCACCGCAGCGGTCCGCACGAGCACTGAGCGGTCGGTCCGCCGGGTCGGAGCGCCCGGAGGCGAGCGGGCGAGTCGCAGCCGCGGCGGTACGGCATCATCTGGAGGGTGACCGCACCGCGACTGATGCTGCTCGACACGGCGAGCCTCTACTTCCGTGCCTACTTCGGCGTGCCGGAGTCGGTGAAGTCCCCGGACGGGCAGCCCGTGAACGCCGTTCGCGGGCTACTCGACTTCATCGCCCGCCTGGTCCAGGACCACCGCCCCGACCAGTTGGTCGCCTGCATGGACGCCGACTGGCGGCCGCAGTGGCGGGTGGACCTCATCCCGTCCTACAAGACCCACCGGGTGGCGGAGGAGTCCACCGAGGGCGAGGAGGAGATCCCGGACACCCTCGCACCCCAGGTACCGGTGATCGAGCAGGTGCTCGACGCCCTCGGCATCGCCCGGATCGGCGTCCCCGGTTACGAGGCCGACGACGTGATCGGCTCCCTCACCGCCCGTGCCACCGGCCCGGTGGAGATCGTCACCGGCGACCGCGACCTCTTCCAACTGGTGGACGACGCAAGGGAGATCACCGTCCTCTACCCGTTGAAGGGGGTCGGCTCCGCGCAGCGCACCGACGACGCGGTACTGCTGGAGAAGTACGGCGTCACCGGCGCCTCGTACGCCGATCTGGCCGCGCTGCGGGGGGACCCGAGCGACGGGCTGCCGGGGGTGAAGGGGGTCGGCGAGAAGACGGCTTCGCAACTGCTGCGGGAGTACGGCGACTTGGCCGCCGTCCGCGCGTCGGCGCTGGACCCGGCCTCGCGGCTCACCCCGGCCCGGCGGAAGAACCTGCTGGAGGGCTCGGCCTATCTCGACGTCGCACCGAAGGTGGTCCGGGTGGCCGTCGACGTACCGCTGCCCGCGGTGGACGCCACACTGCCGCGCGAGCCGCTGGACCCGATGACGCTGGAGGAGCTCTCGGCCCGCTGGGGGCTGGGCGGCTCGCTGGAGCGGCTGCTCGGCGTGCTCGCCGGCGCGTAGGCCGGCCGCGCAGCCGTGGCGCGCGGGAGGGTTGGGCCGGCCCAGGACGGGCCGCCCCGTTCCCGCGAACGCCCGGCCTCGCCACGGGACAACGGAAGTTGGTCATACACGTTTCCGCCACAGAATGATCCGTTGGCGTTCCCCCGAAGGTACTGAAAGGCGTACCGGCGGGTAGCTAGGGTCTCCCCCTGTCATGCCCCGGCTGCTTCGGCGGCCGCGGGCCCGGGGTCTTCCCACGCTCAGGAGAACGCATGATCTCGCGTCGTTCGGCTGCCGCCCTCACCTCCGTCGCGGCAGCGGCCACGCTGTTCGGCAGCACCGCCGCCGCCCCGTCGGCGGCCGCCGCCACCGGCACCACCCTGTCGGTCTTCGCCTGGAACGTCGACCTCGGCACCGCGGTCGTCGACAGCACGCAGAACGAGCAGGCGGCCAAGCGGACTCCGGTGATCGAGTCGATCATCCGCCAGCACAACGCCGACGTGGTGATCCTGGACGAGAACTTCAACAACACCTCGACCGCCGACATCAACAGCAAGCTGGCCGACCTCTACCCGTACCGCACCCCGGTGGTCGGCCAGACCTGTTCGGGCGGCGGTTGGAACGGGATCAGCGGGAACTGCTCCAGCTCCTGGTTCGTGATCAACGGCGGGACGATGATCCTGTCCAAGTACCCGATCACCGCCCAGTACGCGCACGTCTTCAGCAACTCCACCCACGGCACTTGGGACTACCACGCCGACAAGGGCGCGGCGCTGGTCCAGATCGACAAGGGCGGGACCAAGAGCTGGGTGGTCGGCACCCACCTGCAGGCGGACGAGTCGGACGTCTCCACCGACACCACGCAGTCCACCCGGCTCGGCCAGCTCGCCGAGATCCGGGCCTGGGCGGACGGCATCGCGGGCAGCTCCGCGCCCGTGCTGATCGGCGGGGACCTCAACGTCGAGTACTACCACGGCCAGTCGCGCGGGGACTTCGCGAACGCCCAGAACGCGGTGAACGGCGTCCTCGGCACCCCGGCCACCGACCCCGACCAGACCTGGACCACCATGGACTGCTCGGTCTCCGCCTGGTGCCAGTACATGGCGGGCGTGGAGACCTTCCCGAAGGACTACCGGGACGACCTGGACTACCTCGGCTACCTGAACGCGCCCGGCCGCCCGGCCCCGCTCGCCCTGCCGAACGTCCGGGTGGACTTCGACCCGCAGGCCGGCTGGAGCGCCGGCCAGCTGGACACCAACGCACCGAGCGACCACTACCCGGTCGAGGCCACCTTCCAGCTGAACTGACGAACCGACCGGGGGTCAGTACCGCGCGGCGACCTCAGCGAGAACGCCCTCGGTGAAGGCGACTTCAGGGGTGCGGTTCCCCGCACCACTGAAGTCGCTTTTCTGCTCCGGCCGTTACCCCACCGACGAGTAGGCGATGATGCCGCGGCGCAGCCCGTCCACCGCCTTGCGGGCGGTGGACCGCAGCTCGACGTCCTCGCCCGCCGCGTCCTGGATCTGGCTGAGCACGTCGATCAGCTGCTTAGTCCAGCGGACGAAGTCGCCGGCCGGCATGTCAGCGTCGCGGAGTACCGAGTCCAGGCCGTGCCCGAGTGCCCAGCGGTAGGCGACCCAGGCGAAGCCCAGGTCGGGTTCGCGCTGGCCGACGCCCTCGGCGGTGTCGATCCGGTGCTGCTCCTCCAGCGCGTCCAGGTGGCCCCAGATGCGGACCATCCGGCCGAGCGCCTCCTTGGTGCTGCCCTCGGGCACCCGGGGGGCCATGGCGTCGTCGGACTGCCGGGCCTCGTAGACCAACGCCGAGGCGCAGGCGGCGAGTTCGGCGGCGCCCAGGTCCTTCCAGACGCCCTCGCGGATGCACTCGGAAGCGAGCAGGTCGAGTTCGCCGTAGAGCCGGCCGAGGCGCTTGCCGTCCTCGGTGACGGTGTCGCCGTGCAGATAGCCGAGGTCGGTGAGCAGACCGCAGACCCGGTCGAAGGTGCGGGCGATGGTGTGGGTGCGGGAGCGCATCTTGCGCTCCAGGACCTCGGTGTCGCGGTGCAGCCGGTGGTAGCGCTCGGACCAGCGGGCGTGGTCCTCGCGCTCGTCGCAGCCGTGGCAGGGGTGCCGGCGCAGCTCCGCCCGCAGCCGGGTGATCTCGGGGTCGTCGGCGGCCGCGGCGCGGCCCCTGCGGTGGCGCTCGGGCTCCAGGTGGCCGGCCTTGGTGCGCAGCGCGGAGGCGAGGTCGCGGCGGGACTGCGGGCTGCGCGGGTTGAACGACTTGGGGATCCGCATCCGCTCGACGGGGGTCACCGGGTACGGGAAGTCGATCATCGCGAGCCGCTTCACCTGGCGTTCGGCGGTGAGCACCACCGGCCGGGGGCCGTCCTGGTAGTCGGGGTGCCGGCTGACCCGGGCCGAGCGGCTGACCGGGGGCAGGCCGGGGTCGAGGACCAGGGCGAGCCCGGCGAACTTGCCGGTGGGCACGTGGATGACGTCGCCCGGCCTGAGCTGCTCGATCGCCTCGATGGCGGCGGCGCGGCGCTGGGTGGTGCCCTCGCGGGCGAGTTCGTTCTCCCGGTCCTTGAGGGCGCGGCGCAGCCCCATGTACTCCTCGAAGTCGCCGAGGTGGCAGGTCATCGCCTCGCGGTAGCCGTCCAGGCCCTCCTCGTTGCGCTGGACCTGGCGGGCGATGCCGACCACCGAGCGGTCCGCCTGGAACTGGGCGAAGGAGGTCTCCAGGAGTTCCCGCGAGCGGTGCCGCCCGAACTGGCCGACCAGGTTGACGGCCATGTTGTAGGAGGGGCGGAAGGAGGACTTCAGCGGGTAGGTGCGGGTGCCCGCGAGGCCCGCGAGCGCCTCCGGGTCGAGGCCGCGCTGCCAGAGCACGACGGCGTGGCCCTCGACGTCGATGCCGCGGCGGCCGGCCCGGCCGGTGAGCTGGGTGTACTCGCCGGGGGTGATGTCGGCGTGGGTCTCGCCGTTCCACTTGACCAGCTTCTCCATGACCACCGAGCGGGCGGGCATGTTGATGCCCAGTGCCAGCGTCTCGGTGGCGAAGACCGCCTTGACCAGGCCCTTGACGAAGAGCTCCTCGACGACCTCCTTGAACCTCGGCAGCATGCCGGCGTGGTGGGCGGCGATGCCGCGCTCCAGGCCGTCCAGCCACTCGAAGTAGCCGAGGACGTGCAGGTCCTCGTCCGGGATGTCGGCGCAGCGCTCCTCGACGATCTCGCGGACCTGGGCCCGCTCGCTGTCGCGGTTGAGGCGCAGCCCGGAGGCGAGGCACTGGCTGACGGCTGCCTCGCAGCCGGCCCGGCTGAAGATGAAGGTGATCGCGGGCAGCAGGCCCTCGGCGTCCAGGCGGTCGATGACGTCCACCCGGCCCGGGGTCCAGACCCGGCCGGGGCGGCCGTTCGGCATGGAGCGGCCACGGCCTTTGCCGAACCGGTCGCGGGGGCTGCGGTCCAGTTCGGAGCGGGCGAGGCGGACGAGTTCGGGGTTGACGGCCTTGCCGGGGTTGCGCAGGTGCTCCTTGGGGCGGCCGTCGCGGTCGGGGCTGGCGAACAGGTCGTACATCCTGTTGCCGGCCATCACGTGCTGCCAGAGCGGCACCGGCCGGTGCTCGGAGACGATGACCTTGGTGCCGCCGCGTACGGTGTCCAGCCAGTCGCCGAACTCCTCGGCGTTGGAGACGGTCGCCGAGAGGGAGACCAGGGTGACGGACTCGGGGAGGTGGATGATCACCTCTTCCCAGACGGCGCCGCGGAAGCGGTCGGCGAGGTAGTGCACCTCGTCCATGACCACGTAGCCGAGACCGTCGAGGGTCTGCGAGCCCGCGTAGAGCATGTTGCGCAGCACCTCGGTGGTCATCACCACGATCGGTGCGTCGCCGTTGACGGTGTTGTCCCCGGTGAGCAGGCCGACCTTGGCGGCGCCGTAGCGCTTGACCAGGTCGGTGAACTTCTGGTTCGAAAGGGCCTTGATCGGCGTGGTGTAGAAGCACTTGCGCCCGGCCTGCAGGGCCAGGTGGACGGCGAACTCGCCGACGATGGTCTTGCCGGAGCCGGTGGGGGCGGCGACCAGTACGCCGGTGCCTTCCTCCAGGGCCTGGCAGGCCTCGATCTGGAAGGGGTCGAGCGGGAAGTCGTACAGCTGCCCGAACCCGTGGAGGGCGGTGGCCTGCTCCTTGGCGCGACGGCGGGAGGCCGCGAACGCCTCCGCGGGGCTGAGCTGCTCGGTCTCGGAGGACTGGGTCTCCGGGTATGGGGGCATGGCGCTGTTCATCGGCGTCACCTCTTCTTCCCGTGGGACTGCGTCGTCCCGTGGGGCCGGCGGGGCCCGTACGGGCGGGACGGGGGTGCAGACGGCGACGCCTGCGGCTGCGGGGCCGGGCCGGACCGGGTCGGCGGTGGGGCGCAGCGGGTGTGGGTGATGTGGTGGTCGAGCATCTCAGCCTGAGATTACCCGTCGGAAGTGACATCGATAGCACTGTTTTCCGGTGCGGGATCCCGGCGGAGCGCAGGGCTACCTGTCGCGACCGTGACACTTCGCAGAGTCATCGATCAATCAGGTTCGAAGTTGCAGATGTCTTCAAGCGGTCAACTCACCATAACGATCCCAAGGGTCTTCGATCAGATTTGATCGGTTTCGATCATCTGCCGTGCTTCGCCGGACTGCTACCTACAGTCGGACCACCGAGCCCGGCAGATGGGGAACGGGCTCGTCCGCAACAGGAGGAACCGCGATGTCAAATCTGGAGACCGCGCTCAAGGAAGCGATGAGCATCGACGGCGCGATCGGGGTGGCGCTGGTGGACTACAGCAGCGGCATGGCCCTCGGCACGCTCGGTGACAACAGCGAGCTCGACATCAACGTCGCCGCCGCAGGCAACACCGACCTGGTCCGCGCCAAGATGCGCACGATGGAGCTGCTCGGACTGCTCGACAACGAGATCGAGGACATCCTCATCACCCTCTCCAGCCAGTACCACCTGATCAGGCCGCTCACCACGAGGAGCAGCCAGGGCCTGTTCCTCTACCTCGCGCTCAACCGGGGCCGGGCCAACCTGGCGATGGCCCGGCACCAGCTGCGGCGCATCGAGACCGGCCTGGAGATCTGACCGGTCCCACGACCCGAAGGGGGCGCCGCGTGCCGGTACCGCTGCACCAAGCCAAGGCCGAGTTCTTCCGGATGCTCGGCCACCCGGTCCGGATCCGGGTGCTGGAACTGCTCCAGAGCGGTCCGACCCCGGTCCGCGACCTGCTGGCAGCGCTCGACATCGAACCGTCCAACCTCTCCCAGCAACTCGCCCAGCTGCGCCGCTACGGACTGGTGACGGCCACCCGGGAGGGCTCCACAGTGGTGTACGCCCTGGCCGGGGCGGACGTCGCCGAGCTGCTGCGGGCCGCCCGGCGGATCCTCACCGAGCTGATCGCCGACCAGGGCACCCTGCTCGCCGAACTCCGCGCGGCGGACTGAGACCCCGGCTCCGTCCAGCCGCTGAGGTCCGTCGGGCGGCGGGCCTGGACGGCCGGACGGGGCCGGCGCCGCCCGCGGCGGGTGCGAGCCCGGGCACCGGCACTCCGGCGGCAACGGCCGTCAGGTGCGCAGCAGTTCACCGATCCCCTCCGCCAGCCGCAGGTACTCCCCGGCGGAGTTGTACACCTGGGCGCTGATCCGCAGCACGCCGCCGCCCGGCCAACGGGTCACCGCCACCCGGGTGTCCAGCCGCCGCCGGATCTCCTCGCGCAGCTCCCGGACGTCCTGCTCGGTCTCGGCTCGGCCGGCGGGCAGCCGTACCGCGCGCATGGCCAGGCCCGGCATGGCGGGCAGTTCGCACAGCCCGGCCCGCTGCGCCAGCAGCCGCCCTGCGTAGGCGGCGAGGGCCTCGTTGTGGGCGCGCACCCGGTCGACGCCGAGCCGTTCCAGCAGGTCGAACCCGGCGGGTGCGGCCAGCCAGGGGGTGTAGTCGCAGGTGCCGCGCCACTCGACATGGCCGGGGAAGCCCCGGTCGTGCTCCCAGGAGAGCATCAGCGGCCGCACTCGCCTCAGCCACCGGCCGCCCACCGCGAGTACCGCCGTGGCGCGCGGGGCGAAGGCCCACTTGTGCAGGTTGCCCACCCAGAAGTCCGCCCCGCCCGCCGCGCCGCCGAGGTCCACCGGCAGGTGCCCGGGGGCGTGCGCGGCGTCGACCACGGTGACCACGCCGCGTTCGGCCAGTGCGGCGAGCAGGCCCGGGGTGACGACCTGGCGCGCGGTGGGCGAGGTGACCAGGTCGAGTACGGCGGCCCTGGTGCGCTCGCCGACCGCCGCCAGCACCCGTTCGGCCACGCCGTCCGCGTCCGGGGTGTCGAGCGGGATCGCGGCCGTGCACACCTTGGCCCCGGTCTCGGCGGCACGGCGTTCCACCGCCCGGACCACCGCGCCGTAGCCGTGGTCGGTGACCAGGATCTCGTCCCCCTCGGCGAACGGGATCGAGTCGAGGACCACGGCGATGCCCTCGGTCACGTTGGTGAGCAGCGCCAGCCGGTCCGGGTGGCCGCCCAGCGCGGCGGCGACCCGGACCCGGGCACGGCCGATCCGCTCGGGCAGGTCGGCGAAGAAGCCGTCCGGGTCCCGCTCCAGTTCGGCCCGCAGCAGCGCCTGCGCCCGCTGGACGGGCAACGGCACGGCCCCGTACGAACCGTGGTTGAGGTGCGCGACGGCGGGGTCCAGACTGAACAGGTCCTTGACCCCCGGAACGGAGTGCGGCGGTAACCCGGTCACGGCCGTGCCGGCACCTGGCGATGTGTCATTCACGTGTGCTCCTCGCGTACTCGGTCTCCACGGGTCGAGCCCGGTACTCATACCCGGGTGCGGTGCCGATCCCACCGTCCCCGCCGATCCCGCCACCGCCCCGACCGGGCCGGGCCGCGGGCGCCGCCCTGTACCGTCCAGGAGACGGAGCACCAACAGCCCTCCCGTACCGGAGAGTCGCACATGACCGAAGACTGGCAGCGGACCCGCGCCTGGGTGCGGCGGCACCTGGCCCCCGGCGAGGAGATCGTGCGGGCCGAGCGGATGGCCGGCGGATGGACCTCGACCATGCGCCGACTGCACGTCCACGGACCGGACGGCGAACGGCGGTTGGTGCTGCGCTCGTTCGTCCGACCGTTCTACCTCAGGCACGCGGACGGGCTGCTGCGCCGGGAGTCCGGGGTGCTCCGGCTGCTCGACGGCCTCGCCGGGCGGCCGGTTCCGGCGGCGCGGCTGGTGGCGGTGGATCCCGGCGGCGAGCACTGCGACCATCCCTCGCTGCTGATGACGCTGCTGCCGGGCTCGGTGCGACTGGACCGGGGGACGGCGGGTGCGCGGATCCCGTTGCTGGCCGACCAGTTGGCGCGGATCCACCGCACGCCGGCCGCCGGGGCGGACCGGCCGCGCGCGTACCAGGCCTGGGTCACCCCCGGCTCGGTCCGGATACCCGAGCCGACCGGGCGGCCCGGGCTGTGGCAGCGGGCCGTCGATGCGATCCGGCAGCCGGCTCCCCCGTTCCGGGGGTGCTTCCTGCACCGGGACTTCCACCCGGGGAACGTGCTCTTCACCGACGGCGGCACCGGCGGCACGCCGCGGATCGGCGGGGTGGTGGACTGGGTCGAAACCTCCTGGGGCCCGGCCGAGTTGGACCTCGCCCACTGCTCCACCGCACTCGCCCTGCTGCACGGCGTCGACACCGCGCTGCACCTGGAGCGGGAGTACCTGGCCGCGGGTGGGCGGCTGGGCCCGCACCAGCGGTACTGGCGGCTGCTGGACGCGCTGGCCTTCGCGCCGGACGCGGAGAAGGTGGCCGTTCCGTGGCGCGAGCTCGGCCGCACCGATCTGACCGCCGAGGTGCTGCGGGGCCGCCTGGAGGACTACCTTGCCGTTGTGCTCGAGCAGTACCGCTGACCGGGCACGGCTCGGCAGGGATCAGTAGCCGTACGCCTCCGCACCCGAACCCAGCAGGGCGAACGCCGTATCGGCGTCGGCGACCGCCCGGTCGGCGGCCTCGGGCAGCGGCGTACCGGCGGCGAGGCGGGACCAGTTGGTGAACGCCAGGGTCTGGTGCATGCCGAGGCACTGGGCCGCCACCAGCCGGGCGGTCAGCTCGGACGCCGCGCCTCCGGCCTCGGTGACCGCCTCGGCCAGGGCCTGGGCCAGCGCGTCGGAGTCGGCGGCCATGTAGTCCAGCAGGTGCGAGGAGAGGCTGGGCGTCTCGTAGACCAGGCGGCGGAAGGCCAGCACCTCGGGGTCGGTGCACAGGCCGGTGATCGGATCGCGCTCGGCCAGCCGCGCCAGGTAGTGCCGTCGCAGGGCCGCCAACGGAGTCTCGCCCGCCGCCCGGGAACGGACCACTCGGCCGAACTCGCCCTGGTGGTCCGCGATCTGATGCAGGACCAGCTCCTCCTTGCTGGCGAAGTACCGGAACAGGGTCGGCTTGGAGACCTCGGCCGCCGCCGCGATCTCGGCCACCGAGACCTGATCGAACCCGTTGGCCAGGAAGAGCCTGATCGCGGCGTCGGCGATCGCGTTGCGGGTGCGTTCCTTCTTGAGGGTCCGCAGACCTCCGGGTTCGCTCATATGGCAATCATAACCCGGATACTTTTGTTACTCGGTTGCAGTTCTTACCGAGTTGCGATTTGATGACTGCACCGCACCGACGTTTCTGGGAGGGAGCAGCAGTCATGTCATCGACCGTGCTGATCGTGGGGGCCGGGCCGACCGGCCTCACACTGGCGTGCAGTCTGGCCAGGCAGGGGGTGGGCGTCAGGGTCATCGAGAAGTCGCCCGGGTTCCAGACCGGCTCGCGCGGCAAGGGGCTCAATCCGCGCAGCTTGGAGGTGCTGGCCGACTTCGGCATCACCGAGCGGCTGCTGGGCGCCGGGCGCGAGCGCGAGGTGTTCCGCAAGTACTTCGACGGCGAGTTCATCACCGACACCGACCCGCACGAGGACATCCGCCGAACCCCCGACGTCCCTTACCCGCGCGGGCTGTTCCTGCCGCAGACCAGGGTGGAGCAGGCGCTCCGGGAGGTGCTGGCCGGGTACGGCGTCGAAGTCGAACTCGGCTGTGAGCTGGCCGGGTTCGACCAGGACGAGACGCGCGTCACCGCCCGGCTGGCGAGCGGCGAGGAGATCCTCGCCGACTACCTGGTGGGGTGTGACGGCGGGCGCAGCACCGTCCGCAAGCGGCTCGGCATCGCCTTCGAGGGGTCCGGCGACCGGGAGACCGCGATGGTGGTCGGCGATGTCGAGCTGGAAGGGCTCGAACCGGGCTACTGGCACCAGTGGTTCAGCGCGAAGGGCGCCCTGCTGCTCTACCCGTTCGAGTCCACCACGACCTGGCAGTTCCAGGCGAACCCCGAACGGGACGCGGACGGGCGGCCGGTGGAGCCCTCGCCGGAGGGCTTCCAGCGCATCATCGAGCAGCACACCGGCCGCACCGACGTGCGGGTGGTCGGCACGAGCTGGATCTCCACCTGGCGGGTCAACGTCCGGCTGGCGGAGCGCTACCGGGTCGGCCGGGTGCTGCTCGCCGGGGACGCCGCCCATGTCCACCCGATCGCGGGCGGTCTCGGCATGAACACCGGCATCCAGGACGGCTGGAACCTCGGCTGGAAGCTGGGCTACGTCCTCACCGGCCAGGCCGGTCCCGGGCTGATCGACAGCTACCCGGAGGAGCGCCGGCCGGTCGCCGCCCGCACCCTGGACATCACCACGGCCGCGATGACCACCGTCGCCGAGCGCTCCCGCACACCCGGCGTCGGCCTCGAGGTGGTCCGCTCCGACGACACCACCGGCCTCAACGTCGGCTACCGCTGGAGCAGCCTGGCGACGGACGGCCTCGACGGTGTCCTCCAGGCCGGCGACCGCGCGCCGGACGCCCCGCTCACGGACGGCGAGGGCCGCATTGTCCGGCTCTTCGAGCTGTTCGCGGGCAGCCACTTCACCCTGCTCGCGTTCGGCTGCCCGGCTCCGCGACTCGACGGTCCGGTGCGGGGTTTCGCCGTCGACGCGGGCGAGGACCCGCTGTACGACAAGGACGGGCACGCCCGCCGCGCGTACGGGATCGAGGGCCCCGCGCTGGTCCTGGTCCGTCCGGACAACCACATCGCGCTGACGGCCGGGTCGGACGGCGAGGAGGCGGTCCGCGGCTATCTGCGCCGGCTGCGCGGACTCTGACGCCGAAGAAGCCGCGGGTGGGCGGCCGGTCGTGAGTGACCGGCGAGCCGTGGGTAGCCGACCGTCAGCTGGCGCCACCGTCCGCACTCCTTCGTACCATCTGCACAGGTCACCGTGGGGCCGGGTCGTTCGGGTAGCAGCGGGCGGACAGATCTCGCGGACAGTTGCGGTGCGCAGGGAGGGACAAGTGCCCACGGTCGGTTCGTTGACCACGATGGCGGAGCTGTCGCTGGAGTTCGCGGCGGGTGCCGCCGAGCGCGGAGCGGGGCGGGAGGTGGTCGGCGTGGCGCTCGCGCCGGGCGACGGCCACCACCCACCCGGGAGCGCCTCGCGGGAGGCCCCGGACTCCGCGGAGGTCACGGACGTCATGGACTTCGCGAACTCCACGGAGCTCGCCGGCCGGCTGGTGCGGGTCGATCCCGCACCCGGTGGCTGGGCCGAGGACGGTCGGCGGGCGGCCCGGGTCGTCGGGCGGTTCGCGGCCGCCCGGGTGGCGGCGGTGGCCGTTCCCGCCGAGCGGCCCGAGGCGGTGCCGACCGCCCTGGCCGAGGCGGCCGCACGGCACGGCGTGGCCCTGCTGACGGTCGCCCCCGAGGTGTGCTGGGCACGGATCGCGCAGGTGATCGGTGACGAGCGGCTGCGCGAGGCCCGGGAGCGGCTCGCCGAACTGGAGCAACTCCTCGCCCTGGCGGGGAAACACGGCTCCCCGGAGCGGCGCGCGCAGCGGCTGGTCGGCTGGCTGGCCCAGGCGGTGGGCGGCGCGGTCACCCTGACCGGCGGCCCCGCCGGCCTCGGTCGGCTCGGCGCCCCCGCCACGGCGTTCAGCGTGCTGGCCGCCGCCCGGCAGTTGGCCGGGGAGGTGGCACAGGGGCGGCTCGGCTCAGCCGCGATCGACGACGGCGAGCTGCGGATACGAGTCACCGCGATCGGCCCCGGCCGCCCGTTCCCGGTGCTGGCGGTCGGCCGGACGTCCCCCTTCGACGCCCGCGGCCACGCGCTGATCGCTCACACCGCCGCACTGCTGGCACCGATCCTTCAGCTCGGCGCGGCCAGGACGGACGTCGAGCGCCTCGACGAGGTGGCGGCGGCCCTGCGGGTCGCGGTGTTCCAGCTGCTGATGGGCGGTGAGGTGACGCTCGCCCAGCGGACGGCCGAGGGCCTCTCCCCGGGCCTGCTGGACGCGGAGACCGCCCGGGTGTACGTCCTGGAAGGGCCCGCCGCCGAGCGTGACCGGCTGGCACGGGAGTGCGCGGCGGCGACCGGCGGGCGGGCACTGGTGGTCCGCTGCCCGGCCTACGACCAGCACCTGATCATCGTCGCCCCACTGAAGAGTCCCCCCGGCCCGGAGCCCGAGGACGGGTGGGACAAGGCCGGTGCGGCGCTGCGCGCGCTCGTCGCCCGGCACCCCGGGCGCTACCTGGGCGGCAGCGCGGTGCTCCCGCTCGCGCAGACCGCCGGCTCGTACGGCGACGCCGCCCGCGCCCTGGCGGTGGCTCGGCTGCAACCGAGCCGTTCGGCGCTGTACGCGGCGGAGAGCCGACTCACCCAGGTCCTCGACCCCGCGGTCGCGGCCCGCTGGGCGGGCGGACTGCTGCGTCCGCTGCACACGCTGCCGTACGCGAGCCAGGACCAGATGCTCGGCACGCTGCACCTCGGCCTGGAGTTCCCGGCCACCAGCGCCGCCAAGATCCTCGGGGTCAGCCGGAACACCGTCCGCGCCCGCCTCGACCGTGCGGCCGGCCTGCTCGGCCTGGACCTCGCAGGGCTGCGCGGACGGGCGGTGCTGCACCTGGCCCTGCAAGCCTCCTCGGCCGCCGGCCCGGACCAGCTCTGCGGCTCCTCGCACCGCCCGGATCCGGAGCGGCCGGTACCCCTGGCGAACGTCCTCGCCGGCGCGGGCGCCCAGGCCTGGGCGGAGGCCCTGCTGCGCCGCCTCACCGAGGACACCCGCGACCTGCGCGGCACCCTGCTCACCTGGCTGACCGTCGACACCGGCGTCGAGCGGACCGCCCGGCTGCTGGAGCTGCACCCGCAGACCGTAAGGGAGCACCTGCGCAGCGCCGAACGACTGCTCCAGCGCCAACTGCTGGCCGGCGGCGGTGGGTTGTACGAGACGGCGCTCGCCTTCGCCGTCCGGGGCGAACTGGACCTCACCGAGCCGGCCGCCGGCCCCACCACCGGGCCGGCGTCAAGTCCGCTCTGACAGCGGCACCGAGTCACCGCAGGTCAGGGGAACGGACCGTGCACCGGTGACGGTTGCGGCCCGGTCAACCGTGCACCGGTGCGGTACCGCCCGGACGGGCAGCCGTCCTAGAGTCAACGCATCGGCCGACACGGGGGACGGCCGGTCCCATACTCACCGGGCGGCGGACCCGCTGCTGCTGCGACCTCGGTCGCCGACCCCGCCCGGTGGCAAGGGTGCTCACCAGGTGCCGTCCGCTGTCCACATCGCGGCGGCCCTGGTGAGCGACGGGGCATCCCGGCGTCTTCAGCCGGTCACGACGTGTCCGGCTCCGGAGTCCGGCACTCCCGACATCCGGGTGCACCGGCCAGCAGGAGCCAACGCCCACCTCGGTCGTGTCCGATCGGTAGGGTGATCGGACCCGGGAACCCGTATCGGACCGAACGAGCGACTCAGTGCGTTCGGCGACGAGTTGATCGAGATCCACCGCTGGCTCCGCGAGGAACTGACCCGGCTGCGCGCGAATGTCGACTCCTCCGCCTGAACCCCCGGACCGCCCGGCCGGAGTCCGGCTCCCGGCGAGTACCCGCCGAGCATCTCCCAGGGCTCCGGCGCTGCCGGCCGGCCGGGCTCGTACCCGGTCCGCGGCCGGCTGCAAACCGGTCGGGCGCGGCATGCCGAGCGGCTGGCCGCCGCGGCCCGACCGGGGCTCGGTCAACGGCGCAGCGGGCCCTCACAGGTGTAGTCGGCGGTGCCGGCCTTGCCGTTCGGCCAGATGTCGACCTTGCCGAAGTAGCAGTTCATGTCGTCGAAGTTGTTGACGCTGCCCTTCGTCCGCTTGAGCAGGAAGTAGTCGACCGTGTCCGACATGTCCTTGAACACCGCGTCGCCGTCGGCGGAGTCGGACAGGTTGGCGGTGATCCTGCCGGTGCAGATGTAGCGCATCGGCTTGTTGTTCCAGTCGCCGTTGTTCTTGCAGACCGGCGTGGCACCGGTCGCGGCGGCGAAGGCGGACTGCACCGAGGAGGCGTACGCGAAGGTCAGCGAGTTGTCGGCGACGTAACTGGTACTGGGGACGTACAGGTTGTCGAGGTTCTTGATCTGCTCGTCCAGGAAGGCGCTGTACTCGGCGTTCAGCGCGGCGTCGTCGGAGACCTTGTCCCGCCAGCCCTCGAAGCCGGCCGGGTCGTCGGCCCGCTGGTAGCCGTACATCTCGCGGATCAGCGAGGGGTGCTTCTGCCACAGGAACTCGAAGAACGTCCCGGCGTAGTTGTAGAAGTGGAACGCCGGCGTGTCGCTGTACTTGGCGTGGATGAGCTCCTTGACCGTCATCCGGGGGATGCCGGCCGCCTCGTCCTGGGCGAGCTTGGCGACCAGCGACTTGCGCACCAGGATGCCCTGGTCCCGGGTGGAGCCGTCGAAGAACTCGGCCGTCCCCTCGTCCATCGCGGTGGTCATGTCGTCGTGGTACCAGCGGTCGTCGCCGAAGTAACCGGGCACCGCCCACCGGCCGTTGAGGTAGTGGGTGTACTCGTGCCGGAACAGCTCCTCCAGGGTGAGGGTGGAGTCCTGCGGCACCCGGCGCTGGTAGGTGTAGAAAGTGGCGCCGTTCTCGATGTAGATGCCGCCGTTGTTGGTGCTCATCCCGGTGAGCAGCGGGTGGTAGACCTCGTAGTCGGCGCGCGAGGCGTACAGGTGGATGTGCAGTGTGGAGTTGACGTCGCCGGCGAGCGGCTGGTCGGTGCCCAACACCCGGAAGAACTGGGTCTTCACCTGCTTGCTGGCGTAGTACATCTGGTCGACGGTGGCCTTGTCGAGTGCGGTGTGCACCTCGATCGCACCGTTGTCGTACTTGTAGGTGTACGGGAAGATCCGGGCCTCGATCTGGTCGGTGCAGACGCCGAACTGGGCGCACACGCCGTAGGTGTTGGCCCAGCCGACCACCTTGACCCAGGGGTCGGAGAACTCCCCGAAGGCGGACTTGGTGAGGTCGAGCAGCGGGCCGATGTCGGCGGTCACCGCGGCCTTGAGCGAGGCTATCTGGCCGAACCGGCCGTACTCGGCGACGGCGTCGCGGGCCAGCCAGGCGTTGGCGGTTCCCTTGAGGTAGCCGGCGCTCGCGAAGGAGCGGAAGGCCGCGCGGTAGTCGGCGTCGGCGGCGACGGCGGCCGTGAAGGCCGCGTCCTGGTTGTAGATGCCGAGGTAGTTGACGTTCAGCGCGGAGAGCGCGGCGCCGCTCCAGGCGGCGTTGTCGGCTAGCGCACTGCCGGGGCCGAACTTGCCGAGGATCCGCTTGACCAGCCCGAGGTTGTTCTGGCGCATCCCGCTGCTGCCCGCGACGATGCCGAGTTCGCGCATGGTGTAGCCGGCCGCGTCGGCGGTGTCCCAGGCGTGCGGGCCGGCGGTGTGGGCGTCGATGGCGCGCTGCATGGCGGCGAGGGTGGCGGGGTCGGTGGTGCCGAGCTCGGGGTGGGTGAAGTCGTGGTAGACCACGGCGTGCAGGAAGGTCCACAGCTCGTACAGGTGGGCCGAGCCGGTGCCGTCGTCCGAACCGGCGCTCTGCGCGATGCGGTTGGCGACGGCCTGGACGTGCGCCTGGTCCATGGTGCCGGCGAAGCGGGCGTCCCAGGTCCACAGGATGCCGTTCAGGCAGCCGTCGGCGGTGACCGCCGGGTCGGTGAGGAACCCCACCAGCTGCGTCGGGTCGAGGCCGGTCAGGCCGTCCACGGTACAGGGCACTCCGGCCGCCGTACGGGCAACCACCCGGTGCGGGGCGGGAGTCAGATCGGCCGCGGTGGGGGCCGGTCGGCCGACCTGGGCGGGGAGCGCGCCGGGGATCCGCGCGGTTCCGAGCGAACCGCCGCCGGGCGCGGGGGCGGCGGCGCCGGTCCTGGCGACGGCGGTGCCGAGGTGGTCCACGTCGTCGTAAGCGGTGGGGTCGGGCGTCGGCACGGTCCTCGGCGTGGTGGCCGCGGTGCGTGCAGCGGAGGCGGCGGTGTGTGCGGTGGAGGCGGCGGTGTGTGCGGTGGAGGCGGTTGGCGCCGGGGTGAGGGCCTGCGCGGTCTGGACGGCCGGCAGCGTCAGGGACGCCGCGATGGCCGCCGCGAGCAGAACCCGACGCGTGGTGTGCGTAGTTGACACCTGTGCTCCTGTGGGAGTGGGGGTGGTGGGGGGGATGGAGCGGTGCAGCTGTTCGTCGGTGCGCCGTCGAACACGCCCCGGGCCGTGCCGCGGTCGGAGAGGGGATCACAGCGGCGGTACGGCGACGGGAGGGTCCGATCCTGTGGGGGGCTGGCGCCCTGGGGTGTGACCCGTAACATAGTAATGTGAAATTGCACAGACAAGTGGGCGGCCGGCCCGTTATCGAGCCGTGTCCTGACAAGACGTCAACTCGCCTTTCACGCAAGGTAAACAGCCGCAGCTCAGAAGGGACCTCCGAGGTGACCACCGACCCCGGGCTCAACACCGGCAGCCATGACCTCCCCGTCAGCCCCGCCCTGAGCGCCTTCATGGGCACCGGCTGGGCCGCCACTCCCCTGCCATCGGGCCAGCGGGCGGCGGCGTACCGGTTCACCCCGGCCCGCCGGGCCAGACTCACCGCTGCCTTCCCCGGCGAGCGACTCATCGTCCCGGCCGGGCAGTTGAAGGTCCGCAGCAACGACTGCGACCACCGCTTCCGCCCGCACAGCGCCTACGCCCACCTCACCGGGCTGACCGGCGAGGACCAGGTCGGGCACGTCCTGGTGATCGAACCCGACGGGGAGGCCGTGCTCCATGTCCGCCCGCGCTCACCGCGTGGCGGCCCGGGCCCGTACGCGGACGAGTTCTACCGCGACCGCCGCTACGGCGAGTTCTGGGTCGGCCGCCGGCCCGACCTGGCCGAGACCGAGCAGCTCACCGGCATCCGCACCGCCCATCTGGACGACCTGGCGAAGCTGCTGACCGGCCATCAGCCACCGACCCGGCTGCTCGCCGGGGTCGACCCGCGAATGGACGGGGCACTCGGCCGGCCCACCGGACCCGAGGACGCCGCGCTCGCCGCCACCCTCTCCGAACTGCGACTGGTCAAGGACCGTTGGGAGGTGGAGCAGCTCCAGCTCTCCGTCGACCACACCACCACCGGCTTCGAGGACGTGGTCCGCGCCCTGCCCACCGCACTGCGCCACGGGCGCGGCGAACGCTGGCTGGAGGGAACGTTCAACCTGCGCGCCCGCGCCGAGGGCAACGGCACCGGCTACGAGACCATCGTCGCCTCCGGCGCGCACGCCTGCGTACTGCACTGGATCCGCAACGACGGCCCACTCGACCCCACCCAACTCCTGCTGTTGGACGCGGGCGTGGAGACCGACACCCTGTACACCGCCGACATCACCCGGACCCTCCCGCTCGGCGGCACCTTCTCGCCCGTCCAACGGGACGTCTACCAGCTGGTGCTGGCCGCCCAGGACGCCGCGATCGCGACCCTGAAACCCGGCGCGAGCTTCCGCGACTTCCACCGGGCGGGCATGCGCGTGATCGCCGAGGGGCTGGCCGAGTGGGGCGTACTGCGGATGTCCGCCGAGGAGGCGCTGCACGAGGACTCCGGCCTCTACCGCCGCTACACCCTCTGCAGCAGCGGCCACATGCTCGGCCTGGACGTTCACGACTGCGCCAGAGCGCGGCGGGAGACCTACCTCGACGGCGTACTGGAGGAGGGCATGGTCCTCACCGTCGAGCCGGGTCTCTACCTCCAGCCGGATGACCAGACCCTGCCCCTGGAACTCCGCGGCATGGGCGTGCGGATCGAGGACGACCTCGTCATCACCGCCGACGGCGCCCGCCTGATGTCGGGAGCGCTGCCCCGCACCGTCCCCGCGATCGAGGAGTGGATGGGCACCCTGCTCTCCTGACGGGCCACCAAGTCACCGCTGTCCCGTCTCCGTCCGGCCGTCGCCCTTGCACCGCGTCACCGGTCCCTACCGAGCCGCCTCCGCCTCCGTCCACAGCTGCCGGGTGATCTCCGCCGCCGGGCCGCTCCGGGCCAGCGCGTGGGCGGTACCGGCCCACAGGTGCATCCCGTCCGCATCGCCCCGCGCCGCGGCCGCGGCCCGCAGCGGACGGGTCAGGTGGTGCACCTCGGGGTAGGCGGCAGGCGCGTACGACTCGTAGCGGTCGATGAAGGCGTTGCGCAGCCCGCGTGCCGGACGGCCGGTGAACGCCCTGGTCACCACCGTCTCGGCGAAGCGCTCGTCCACCAGCGCCGCCCGGTACGCCGCATTCGCGCCCGACTCGTCACTGCGCAGGAACGCCGTGCCCAGCTGCACCGCCGCCGCACCGGCCGCCACTGCGGCGGCGATCGCCGCACCGTCGCCCAGGCCGCCGGCCGCGATCAGCGGCAGCGAGGTCTCCTTTCCCACCTGCGCCAGCAGTTCGAGCAGCGGCGTCTCCCCCGGCCGGTCCTGGGCCCGGTGGGTGCCCCGGTGGGCGCCCGCCTCCGGCCCCTGCACCGCCAGCGCGTCCAGCCCCAGCCCGGCCGCCGCGCGGGCCTCCTCGACCGAGGTCACGGTCCCGATCTGCCGACTGCCCGCCGCCCGCAGCGCCGCCACCTCCGCCGCACTCGGCAGCCCGAAGGTGTACGACACCACCGGGACCGGGTCGGCCAGCAGCGCCTCGACCTTGGCGTCCCAGTCGTCCCGGTCCGGCGCGATCCGCTCGGGCAGCTCCACACCGAGCCGCTCGGCCTCCGGACGCAGCCGCTCCCGGTAGGCGGCCACCTCCGCCTGGTCGGACGGCTCGCCGGGCACGAACAGGTTCAGCCCGAACGGCTGGTCGCTCAACTCCCGCAGCCGGGCGATCTGTTCGGTCATCGCCCGGGCCGTCAGATAGCCGGACGCCAGGAACCCCAGACCGCCCGCACCGTTCACCGAAGCCACCAGCGCGGGCGTGGACGCCCCACCAGCCATCGGCGCGGCCACCACCGGAACCGCAAGCCGCCCCAGCACATCCGCCACCGCCATGCCTCCCTCGCCCGATTTCGGTTCGCTTCACCCTACGTCCAAGCTGACTGACGAACCGTCAGACTCCGGCATGGTTCGGCCTGCTCGGTGAATTGGTCGAGCAGCGGGGCGAATTCCCTCACCGCCGACGAGGCTCGCACCTTCCCCACCTCCACCAACGGGCACCGAGTGCAGGCCCTGTTCGAGCTCGCGCTCCGCACCGAACCACGCAAGGGCGAACTCCTCGGCCTGCACTGGGAAGACCTCGACCTCGACGCCGGCACGGCCAGCATCCGCCGTACCATCCAACGCACCCGCACCAGCGGCCTCACCACCCTGCCGACCACCGGTGTCTGGTTCGCCGACTTCAACGGCGACAGCCACGCCGACTGCCTTTACACCAACCCCGACAACAGCGTCGACGCCGCCTTCTGGAACGGCGGCGACGGCAAGGGCGGCTGGACCAACCGCGGCAGGGTCGCCAGCGGCGCCTGACACCCGCCCTCAGGCTCGACGGCCTTCCGCAGCACCGCCGGAGAGGCAGCCCCGGCTCACCGGAACCGGGGCTGCCCCCGAACCAAGAACCGGCGCGCCCCGCCCCCGCTCACGCCGGCCGGATCAGTCCGCTCGCCAGTCCGGCCGCGATCGCGCCCGTCCGGCTGTCGACGCCCAACTTGTCGTAGATGTGCACCAGATGCGTCTTGACGGTGGCCTCGCTGATGAACAGCCGCCTGGAGATCTGGCGGTTGGCCAGGCCCTCGGCGAGCAGTTGCAGGATCTCCGCCTCGCGCGGGGAGAGGGTCGGCCGGCCCGCCCTGACCCGGCCCAGCAGCCGGGCCGCGACCGGCGGGGCGAGCACGGTCTCGCCCCGGGCGGCGGCGTGCACGGCGGCGGCCACCTCCTCGGGCGGGGCGTCCTTGAGCAGATAACCGGTCGCCCCGGCCTCGACGGCGGCGAGGATGTCGGCGTCGGTGCTGTAGGTGGTGAGGATCAGCACGGCCGGCGGGTCGGGCAGCGCGGTGATCCGCCGGGTCGCCTCGACCCCGTGCATCCCGCTGCCCATCTGCAGGTCCATCAGCACCACGTCGGGACGGACCGGCAGCGACTCCAGCAGCCGCAGCGCCTCCGCGCCCTCCGCTGCCTCGCCCACGGCGGTCACCTCGGGCAGGTCGTCCACCATGGCGCGCAGCCCGCGCCGGACCACCGGGTGGTCGTCCACCAGCAGGACCCGGATCACCGCGCCACCTCCGTCAGCACGCTCTCCGCCGTCCCGATCGCCCGCAGCGGCAGCGAGACCGCGACGGCGGTGCCCTCTCCGGGCGCCGACTCCACCGTGAGGCGGCCGCCGAGCGCCGCGATCCGCTCGCGCATGCCGTGCAGGCCGAAGGTCGGCCGTCCGGAGTCCGGCCGGGCGTACGGGTCGAAGCCGACACCGTCGTCGAACACGTCCAAGGTCACCTCGTCGTCGAGATAGCTGAGGGTCACCGCGATCCGCCCCGCCCGGGCGTGCCGGACGGCGTTCGCCAGCGCCTCCTGGGTGAGCCGCAGCAGCGCCACCTCGGCCTCGACCGGCAGCGGGTACGGATCGCCGTCGAGCCGCAGTTCCGCACCGGCGGCGCCGGCCAGCCGGCGCAGCGCCTCGGTGAGGGTGGCGTCGTCCAGCGCGGGTGGGGTGAGTGCCTGGACGAACCGGCGGGCCTCGGCGAGGTTGGCGGAGGCGGTCTGCCCGACCTCGCGGATCCGCTCCGCCGCCGTCGCCGGATCCTGTGGCAGCGCCGACTCCGCCGAGCGGGCCAGCAGCACGATGCTGGACAGGCCCTGGGCCAGGGTGTCGTGGATCTCCCGGGCCAGCCGCTGCCGCTCGGCGAGCCGCCCGGCCTCCCGCTGGCTGGCGGCGAGTTCGTCCCTGGCCCTGACCAGGTCGTCGATCAGCCGCTGCCGCTCCCGGCTCTCCCGGTACAGCGCGGCGTACCCGTAGGCGGTGAGCAGCGCGACGGCCGCGCCCGCGAGCGGTCCGAGCACCTTGGCGGTGGTCAGCCCGCCCTCCGTGGTGGCCTGGGCACCGATCACGATGCCGGTGAGCCCGGCGACGGCCGCCAGGCCCCAGCGCACGGGCATCAGGTGCAGACAGACGAAGTAGAGCGGGAACGCCAGGTAGCAGAACTCGGGATGCAGCAGGGTCAGCGCCACCCAGAGCGCCAGCACGGCGGCCGTCCAGGCAGCCGCCCACCACCGGCTCCGCCGGACGCGCTCGAAGGCGCCGCCGCTCAGGTACACGGCGGCGAGCAGGACGGCGGTGGCCAGGCCGGCGGTGCCGAGGCCGCCGGTCAGCACGCCCCGGACGGCCAGGACACCCAGCAGGGTGAGGAACAGCCCGTGCAGGGCGAGGTTCGTCAGCCGCAGGGCGGGGGTGACGGCGGCATGTCCGCTCTCCCGGGATGCCGGTGGTGGTGCTTCTCTGGTCACGCCTCCCGAGGGTACGGGCCCGGATGCGGTGCTCCCCGGGGTGCGGCATCAACCGTTCGATGTATTTCGGGATGCATCGCCCGCAGGGGTTGACTCCCGTCCCTCTCCCTGATGGAACGGGCTGGCCGCGCCGACAAGGTGGAGGAGTACTCACCTCCAGCCGGGAAGGTCCCCGTGTTCGTCGCACTGCGAGACATCCGATTCGCCAAGGGCCGCTTCGCCCTGATGGGCGCGGTAGTCACTCTGATAACCACCCTGGTCGTCTTCCTCTACGGACTGACCGGCGGCCTCGCCTCCGCCGCGTCCTCCACCATCACCGGTCTGCGGGCCGACCGGATCGTGTTCGGTGCCCCGGCCGGCGCCGCACCCACGGTCTCGTTCAGCAACAGCACCGTCTCCCCCGCCCAGGCCGCCGCGTTCGCGAGCGCACCCGGCGTGTCCTCGGCCAGGCCGCTCGGGCTGTCGCTGACCAGGCTGACTGCGAGCGAGGCTGCCACCTCGGTGAGCGTGCTGGGGACGGACGCCGCGCTGCTGCCGCCGCTGAAGTCCGGCAGCGCCCCGGCTGAGGGCCAGCTGGCCGTGGGCAGCGACACGGCGGCGGCGTACCACCTGGCGCCCGGCGCGCAGGTGCAGGTCGGCCCGGAGAAGCTGACCGTCTCCGGCATCACCGAGCAGCGCTCGTTCTCGCACGCGCCGACGGTCTGGACCACCCTGTCCACCTGGGAGCAGCTGAGCGGTCAGAACCAGCCGACCGCGCTCGCCCTGAGCACCGCCTCCGGCGCCGGGCCCGGTGCACTGGACGCCGCCCAGGGGACGAAGACGGTGTCCCTCGCGGACTCGCTCTCCGGGATCAACGGCTTCGACGCCGAGCAGGGCAGCCTGCAGATGATCCAGGGCTTTCTGTTCGTGGTGAGCGCGCTGGTGGTGGGGGCCTTCTTCACGGTCTGGACGGTGCAGCGCAAGCCGGACATCGCCGTGCTCAAGGCGGTCGGCGCGAGCAGCGCCTACCTGGTCCGGGACGCGCTGGCGCAGGCGGCGGCCGTCCTGTTCGGCGGGGCGGTGCTGGGCGGACTCGCGGGAGCAGTGGGCGGGGTGTTCGCGGCCTCGGCGGTGCCGTTCGACGTGAGCGTGCTGAGCGTGGCCGTACCGGTGGCGGTGATGGTGCTGCTCGGCCTCCTCGGCGCGGTCCTGGCCGTCCGCCGGATCACCGCCGTCGACCCGCTGGCCGCCCTCGGCGCCAGTCGCTGAACCGCCGGCGCCGAACCCACCGCACGCCCAGCCGCCCCAACTTCCCTGGAGTCCAACCGAAATGACCCTCTCCGAAGTCAAGACCCGCACCGGCCTCGCCCTGCACGAGGTGACCCTGACCTACCCAGACGGCGAGAATCGCCTGACCGCGCTCGACCGGGTGAACCTCGAAGTCGCCCCGGGCGAGTTCACCGCCGTCGCCGGGCCCTCGGGCTCGGGCAAGTCCAGCCTGCTGGCGGTCGCGGCGACCCTGCTGCGCCCGGACAGCGGGCAGGTCCTGGTGGACGGCCAGGACGCGGGTGCGCTCGGCCCCGGCGCGCGTACGGCGCTGCGCCGCGAGCGGCTGGGCATCGTCTTCCAGCAGTCCAATCTGCTGGCCTCGCTGACGGCGGTGGAACAGCTGCTGGTCCTGGAGTCGGTACGCGGCGGCCGGGTGAGAACCGCCCGCCGGCGCGCCGAGGAGCTGCTCGCCTCGGTCGGCCTGGACGGCGCCAAGCAGCAGCGCCGCCCGCACCAGCTCTCCGGCGGCGAACGCCAGCGCGTCAACATCGCCCGTGCTCTGTTCGGCAGCCCGTCCGTCCTGCTGGTGGACGAGCCCACCTCCGCGCTCGACCACGAGCGCGGCGCCCAGATCGTCGACCTGCTGGCCGAGGTCACCCGCACCCACGGCACCGCGACCGTCATGGTCACCCACGACCGCGACCTGCTGGGCCGGGTGGACCGGGTGCTGGAGATGCAGGACGGGCGGCTGCGCTGAGCGGCGACTACTTCTCGGGGCCGAGGACGCTGTCCACGGACAGCGTCACCTTGGCGCCGACCGACTCCGGCAGTTCGAACGACTGACCCGGATGGTGCACCGCGTGAACTCGGTACTCGCCGTCATGCGGATCGGTGAGCACCATCACCCTGCGGTTCTTACGATCGGCGATCACGTACACCGGTACGCCGGCCTGCGCATACGCCGCGGGCTTCCTCTTGAGATCGCTGCTCAGGTTCGAGGACGTGACCTCCAGCACCAGCCGGAAGACCGCGGGGTCGTAGCAGTTGAACTCGACCTTGTGGTCACCGTAGTCGGAGTCGACCACCGCCAGATCCGGAATCGCGAAGTCGGACGGACCGTCCGGAAGCCAGATGCCGATGGCCTGGATCACTCTGGTTCGCTCGCCATGAAGCCCCGCCGCCAGGAACGGGATCATGATGTCGGTCAGGGTGTCGCCGTGAGGTCCGTCGGCCGGTGGCGTCACTGTGATCTCGCTCCCGATGATCTCGACTCGGTGGCCCACCAGCTGATCGGAGATCTTGTCGGCGACTTCGAGCAGGCTCGGCTGCTCGATCGGCTCTTCCACTGCTGCGGCGGACATGGGATTCCTCCTGGCTGCCTGTGTCGAGTGGAATCATCGTAGGCCGCGGCCGGACGACCGGCCCGATTCCCGACGGTTCACCCGATCGGGATCACCGTGCACCGAGCCGCAGCGCCGGGCGCTCCCCGGCCGCCTCCGCCTGGCCGGACGCCCACAGGGACCGGACGTGGCCGAGGTGGCGGGCCATGCACTGCTCGGCGGCCTCGGCGTCGCCGGAGATCATCAGGTCGAGGAGTTCCAGGTGCTCCTCGGCGGAGGAGACCAGCTCGCCGCGCTGGTCGAGCCGGGTGAGGCCGTAGAGGCGGGAGCGCTTGCGCAGCTCGCCGACCGTCTCGACCAGCCGGGCGTTGCCGGCCAGGCCGAGCAGGCCGAGGTGGAAGCGGCGGTCGGCCTCCAGGTAGCCGATCAGGTCGTGCGCCCGGGCCGCCGTGACGATGGCCTCGGCCTCGGGCCGCAGGGCCTTCAGCTGTTCGGCGGAGGCGGTGCGGGTGACCCGGCCCACGGTGGGGACCTCGATCAGGGCGCGGATCTCGGTGAAGTCGTCCAGGTCGCGCTCGGTCAGCTCGGTGACCCGGAAGCCCTTGTTGCGGACGGCCTCGACCAGCCCCTCGCGGGCGAGGTCCAGCATCGCCTCGCGGACCGGCGTCGCCGAGACCCCGAAGTCGGCGGCCAGCGCGGGGGCCGAGTAGACCACACCGGGACGCAGCTCACCGGAGATCAGCGCGGCCCGCAGCGCATGGGCGACCTGGTCGCGCAGCCGCTCCTGGACGGAGATGAGGGTGCGGGGCTTGAGGTCGGCCATGGTGTTCCTCCGGTGGTTCAACAGGACACCATTGTACAATGTCACGTTACGGTGACGGCGGAACCGTCTCCCGCGCCCGCACCGCTTCGTACTGCGCCGCCGCGACCGCCAGGTCCTGCCAGGCCATCCCGATGCTCTTGAAGAACCTCGGCCGCCCCTGGGGCACAACTGCCGTGCCGCGCACCAGTTCTGACAGGTTAGCAAGCGGCTCGCCGGCCGCGATGGCGCCTTCGCCGAGCGGGATCACCAGGTCCCCCGCCGCACGCAGCGCGACGGCCCGCGCCTCCACGTACCGTGCGGAGCGGACGACGAGCGCGGTGTCCACCTCACGGGCGTCGGGCCGGTGCGAGCCGATGGCCGCCACGGCCGCGCGCGCGGGCACCAGCCCTCCGGCGAAGAGCGGGCCGCGCGCACTGGTGCAGCAGACCACCAGATCGGCCGCGGCCACCGCCTCGGGCGTCCCCGCCTCGGCGGCCAGCCCGAGCGTACGGGCGTAGCCGACCAGCGGCCCGGCCGACTCCGCGCTGCGGGTGACCACGGTGAGTCGGGTCAGCGGGCGGATGGTGCGCAGCGCGTCCAGGTGCCCGTACGCCTGCGGTCCGGCGCCGAACAGCACCAGGTGGCCTGCGTCCGGTGCCGCCAGCCGCCGCATGGCCAGCGCGGTGACGGCGGGCGTGCGCAGGGCGGTCAGGGCGGCGCCGTCGAAGTACGCCAGCGGCTGCAGCGTGGATCCGTCCAGCAGCAGGTAGCCGCCGGTGATCCGGGGCAGTCCGCGCCCGGGGTTGGCCGGGGCGACACCGGCGATCTTCACGCCCGCGTACCTGCTATCGGCGGCGGGCATCAGCAGCAACTCACCTGCCGGGACCGGGACATGGGACCTGGGCGGGCAGCGCTCGGGATCCACCCCGTCCAGCAGGGAGCGTTCCAGGGCGGCGACGGCCTGCGCGGGGGCCAGGTCGACGGGGAGCAGCCGGGTCACAGCAGGAATCCCGTCCCGAGCTCGTCGTCCGGCGCCAGCAGGAAGCGGTGCTCGCCGGTGCGGTGGGCGGTACCGGTGATCTCGGTGAGCACCCCGTCCGGGCGGGTGCCGGCGAGGCGGCCGGTGAAGACCGTGCCGATCACGGACTCGTGGCGCAGTTCCTCGCCGGGTGCCAGCCGTCCCTCGGCGGCGAGCAGCGCGAGCCGGGCCGAGGTGCCGGAGCCGCACGGGGAGCGGTCGATCTGACCGTCGGCGAAGACGGTGACGTTGCGCTGGCTCGGGCCCGCCGGGGTGTCGTCGAGTTCCTCGTGGAGGATCACCCCGTAGACGCCCGAGAGCCTGGCGTCCACCGGGTGCCGGGCGGCGGGCTCCTCGGCGAGGGCGGCCCGGATCTCCCGTCCGATCGCGGTGAGTTCGGGCAGGCGGGCGGTGTCGACCTCCAGTCCGAGGTCGGCGGCGCGCACGGAGGCGTAGCAGGCGCCCGAGTGCGCGAGGTCGACCGCGACCCGGCCGCGTGAGGTGTCGACCGGCAGGCCGCGGGCGGTGATCCGGGTCGGCACGTTGCGGAAGGTCACGGCGGTGGTCCGGCCGCCGCTGCGGTGAACTGCCGCGCCGACCCGCCCGGACGGGACGTCGATCCGCACCCGGGCCGTGCCGTCCTCGGGTGCCTGGACCAGCCCGGAGTCCACCGCCCAGGCGCCCAGCGCGATGGTCCCGTGGCCGCAGGCCGTCGAGTAGCCGTCCTTGTGCCAGAACAGCACCCCGAGCTGGGCCCCGTCGTCGTCGGGCGGAACCACGAAGCCGCCGTACATCCCGGCGTGGCCGCGCGGTTCCCGGCTCAGCAGCTGCCTGATCCGCTCCAGCTCGCCCGGGCGCGGCGCGGTCGTACCGCCTCCCCCGATCAGCACCGCCCGCCGCTCGGCCACCGAGTCGCCGGGCACGGGCGGCAGCCCGCTGCCGACGATCCGGAACGGCTCCCCGGCCGTGTGGTAGTCGACGGCCTCGACCCGGCGGAGCCCCGCGCCCCCGGGGCTCCGCCCGACTGCTTCCCGCTCCCCGGGTGCCGTCTGGCCGTGCGGCGTGCTCATCGCGCCGGCCCCGCCGGCAGGAGGGTCACCGTCCGGCTCGCGGTGAAGAAGTCGAGCACCGCCTGCCCCTGCTCCCGCGCCCCGTGACCGGCCGACTTCGTCCCGCCGAACGGCAGATGGAAGTCCACCCCGGTGGACGGCGCGTTGACCCGGATCATGCCCGCGTCCAGTCGGTCGGCGGCGGCGAGGGCGGCGTCCAGGTCGCCGGTGTGCACCGAGGCGGCCAGGGTGTGCGGGGTGCTGTTGGCGATGGCGACCGCCTCGTCCAGGTCGGCGGCGGGCAGCACGACGGCTACCGGCCCGAAGAACTCCTCGCTCAACAGCGGGTGTCCCGCGGGCACTTGGGCCAGCAGGGTCGGTTCGACGAACCATCCTGGCCGGTCCACCCGGCCGCCGCCGGTGAGCACCTCGGCCCCGGCCACCCGCGCGGAGTCGATCGCACCGGTCAGCCTGACCAGCGCGGCGGCGTTCACCACCGGCCCGCAGACCGTACCCGGGTCGCCCGGGTCTCCGGCCACCGTGGCGGCCAGCGCCTTGACCAGCGCCTCGACCAGCGGCCCGTACGCGTCACCGATCGCGATCACCCGGCTGGTGGCGGTGCACTTCTGGCCCGCGTACCCGGCGATCGCGGCGGCTAGGTCGGCCGCCGCTCGGCCGAAGTCCGCGTCGGGCAGCACGATGGCCGCGTTCAACCCGCCCAGCTCGGCCTGAACGGGCACCCCGCGCGCGGTGCCGGCCGCGATCACGGCCTGCCCGACCGCGGTCGATCCGGTGAAGGAGACCACGTCGGCCGCCCCGACCAGCGCGGCACCCTCCGCCGCACCGCCGGGCACCACCGTCAGGACGCCCTCCGGCAGGCCTGCCAGCTCGGCCAGCCGCAGTGCGCAGGCCGTGCCCTCCGGCGCGGGCTTGAGCACCACCGTGTTGCCGACGGCCAGCGCCGGCGCGGCCTTCCAACTGGGAATGGCCAGCGGGAAGTTCCACGGGGTGATCAGCCCGGCGACCCCGTACGGCCGGCGCCTGGTGAGCAACAGCCCCTCCCCGGCGGCCGGTTCGTGCACGGCCCCCGAGGGCGCGTACGGAGCCTGCGCGTAGTACCGCCAGATCGCGGCCGTCCTGGCGACCTCGCCGCGGGCCTCGGCCAGCGGCTTGCCCACCTCCCGTACGGCCAGCGCGGCCAGCTCGCCGGCATGCGCCTCGACCGCCTCGGCGGCGTGTGTGAGGGCAGCGGACCGCGCGGCGGCGCCGGCCGCCGACCACGCGCGCTGCGCGGCCCGCGCCCGGTCCACCGCGGCGGCCGTCCCGGCGGCGCCGGGGATCTCGACGGAGACCACCAGGTCCGCCGGGTCGGCGGGGTTGTACGAACTGACAGTCACAGCAGAGCCTTTCGGTAGTGGCCGGCCCGGCGGCGCGAGGGCCGGCGCGCCTCTCGCGCGCTCGCCGGGCAGTGGGTCGGAGCGCCAGGCGGTGGGTCAGAGCAGGAAGCCCGCCGGGAACGGATCACTCGGGTCGAGGAAGTACTGGGCCGTCCCGGTGATCCAGGCCCGTCCGGTGACCGTGGGCACGACGGCGGGCAGCCCCGCCACCTCGGTCTCCTCGACCAGCCGCCCGGTGAAGCCGGTCCCGATGAAGGACTCGTTCACGAAGTCCCGCCCCAGCGGTAGTTCACCACGCGCGTGCAGCTGGGCCATCCGCGCGGAGGTCCCCGTGCCACAGGGCGACCGGTCGAACCAGCCGGGGTGGATGGCCATCGCGTGCCGCGACCGCTCGGCGGTGGAGCCCGGCGCGAGCAGCTGGACGTGGTGGCAGCCGTGGATCCCCGGGTCCTCGGGGTGCACCGGCCGGTCCTCGCTCGCGTTGACGGCCGCCATCAGGGCCAGCCCGGCCTCCAGGATCTCCTGCTTGCGCGCCCGCTCGAACGGCAGCCCGAACTCGGCGAGCGGCAGGATCGCGTAGAAGTTGCCGCCGTACGCGAGGTCGTACGTCACCGTGCCGCGGCCGGGCACCTCCGCCTTCCGGTCCAGCGCGACCGAGAACGACGGCACGTTGCGGATGGTGACCGCCGTCGCCTCGCCGTCCCGCACCCGCACCTCGGCCACCACCAGACCGGCCGGGGTGTCGAGCCGGACCGTGGTGACCGGCTCCACCACCGGCACCATGCCCGTCTCCACCAGCACGGTGGCCACTCCGATGGTGCCGTGCCCGCACATCGGCAGCAGCCCGGAGACCTCGATGTAGAGGACCCCGAAGTCGGCGTCGGGACGGGTGGGCGGCTGCAGGATCGCCCCGCTCATCGCGGCGTGGCCGCGCGGCTCGTACATCAGCAGGGTCCGGAAGTGGTCCAGGTGCCGCTGGAAGTGCAGCCGGCGCTCGGCCATGGTGGCGCCCGGGATGGTGGCGAACCCGCCGGTGATCACCCGGGTCGGCATGCCCTCGGTGTGCGAGTCGACGGCGTGGAAGACATGACGGCTGCGCATGCAACCCCCTCTGGCTCGAATCGGCGTCCGGTCAGTCCAGGCCCTCGGCGACGGCTTTCTCGGTCGCGGCCCGCACCGTCGCCTCGGCCTTCGGCGCAAGCGGCAGCCGGGGCGGACGGGTCGGGCCGCCGGGACGTCCCACGATCTCCATCGACAGCTTGATGGCCTGGACGAACTCGGTTCTGGAATCCCAGCGCAGCAGCGGGTGCAGCGCCCGGTAGAGCGGCCGGGCCGCCTCCAGGTCACCGGCGACGGCGGCCCTGAACAGCCGGACGCTCGCCTGCGGCAGCGCGTTCGGGTAGCCGGCGATCCAGCCGACGGCACCGGCCAGCGCCAGCTCCAGCAGCACGTCGTCGGCGCCGATCAACAGGTCCAGGCCGGGCGCCAGTTCGGCGATCTCGTAGGCTCGCCGGACGTCGCCGCTGAACTCCTTGACCGCCACGATCGAACCCTCCCCGTGCAGCCGGGCGAGCAGCTCGGGCACCAGGTCGACCTTGGTGTCGTACGGGTTGTTGTACGCGACGACCGGCACCCCGACCCGCGCCACCTCGGCGTAGTGGGCGCTCACGGCGTCCGCGTCGGCCCGGAAGGCGTTCGGCGGCAGCAGCAGCACCGACCCGGCCCCCGCCTCGGCGGCCTGCTCCGCCCAGCGGCGCGACTCGGCGCTGCCGTACGCGGCGACCCCGGGCATCACCCGCGAGCCGTCGCCCACCGCCTCGACCGCGGTGGCGACCACCCGGGCGCGCTCCTCGTCGGTGAGGGTCTGGTACTCGCCGAGCGAGCCGTTGGGGACGACGCCGTCGCATCCGGAGTCGATCAGCCAGCGGACGTGCTCGGCATACGCGTCGTAGTCCACCGAGAGGTCTTCGCGCAGCGGCAGGGCGGTGGCGACCATGATGCCGCGCCAGGGACGGGCGGGCTCGTGTGTGGCGAGGGACACGGGGCAACAACTCCCTTGTGAGATGAGATATTTCAACGCAACTACGGTCAGGCCCCGGGGGTGTGCGGGGGCTCCGCTCGCTCACCGCGGCGCCGCCCCCGCACGTGCGTACCGCTACCCGGGCGGATCGAGCTCGGCCAACCGGGCGAGCGGCACCGGACAGGCCAGCGGTCGACTGTCGGCCCGGGCCGGACCGCCCCCGGCCAGGCAGGCGACCGCGGGTCCGCACATCCGCCCCTGGCACCACCCCATCCCGGCCCTGGTGAGCAGCTTGACGGTACGGGCGTCCGCCGCGCCGAGTTCCTCGACCGCCTCCCGGATCCGCGCTGCCGGCACCTCCTCGCAGCGGCACACCTCGGTCTGCGGGCTCAGCCACTCCGGCCAGCCGGGGCCCGGCCGGTGTGCCGCGGCCATCAGCTCCGCGAAGGCGCGCCGGCGCCGCCGGAACGCGCGCAGCGCGGACGGCACCGGCCGGCCGGCGATCACCCGGGCCGCCGACTCACCCTCGGCGATGGCGAGATCGGCACCGCCGACACCGCAGGTCTCACCGGCCGCCCACAGCCCCGGCAGGCTGGTGCGCAGCCCGTCGTCCACGGCCAGCGCGAGGGTGCCGTCGGGGGCGAGCCGGGTCCGGGCGCCGAGTTCGGTGGCGAGCTCGATCTGCGGCACCAGGCCGTGGCCGACCGCCAGCGCGTCACAGCGGATCCGCCGGCCGGTGCCGGGGATCGGCCGCCAGTCGCGGTCCAGCCGGGCCACCGTCACGGCCGTCAGCCGGTCCGTGCCGTGCGCCTCGACGACCGCGCCGCCGCGCCGCAGCCGTACCCCGTGCCGGAGCAGGGCCGCAGCGTGCCCTGCTCCCTCGGCCAGCTTGGCCGGGTTGGCGGCGAGGGTGCGCAGGCCTCGGGCGTAGTGCAGGTAGTCGGTGGCCTCGACCACGGCGGGGACTTCGGCTCCCGCACTCACCAGCGAGGACGCGGCGGCGAGCAGCAGCGGACCGCTGCCCGCAACCACGATCCGGCGGCCGGGCAGCACCAGGGAGGACTTCAGCATCGCCTGCGCGCCACCCGCCGTCACCACACCCGGCAACGTCCAGCCGGGGAAGGGCAGTTGGCGCTCGTACGCACCGGTGGCGAGCAACACCGAACGCGCCGCAACCACGGACCGGCCCTCGACCCCGACCCGCTCGGGGCCGAGGGTGGCGTGCAGGCGCCAGGTCTCACCGCGTTCGAGCACCCAGACCTGATGGTGCGTCAGATAGTCGAGGCGCCCGGCGCGGGTGTGCGCCGCCAGGCGGCCGGACAGCCGGGCGAAGGCGGGCCAGCCGTGGTGCATCCGCTCGGGGTGCGCGGCACCGAGCCCGGGCGCCGGGTGCCGGTAGTACTGGCCGCCCGGCCGGGGGCCCGCGTCCACCAACGCGCAGCGCAACCCCAGCTCGGCGGCGGTCACGGCGGCGGCGAGCCCGGCCGGCCCGGCCCCGATCACGGCCAGGTCGTAGACCTCGCCCCCGGCGCGGCCGGCCGCCTCGGACTTCGGGCGCTGGGGGCGAGGGGACTCAGACGACGAGGTCGGCACGGCCGTGGCCCTCCTGGGTGGTGACGGTGTCGCCGGGCTGCGCGGGCAGCAGGCAGGTCCGCTGGTTGGGCCGGCCGTTGACGGTGGCCAGGCAGTCGAAGCAGACCCCGATCCCGCAGAACGCGCCCCGCGGGCGGCCGCCGGACCTGGTGGTGCGCCAGGCCAGGATGTTCTGCGCCCAGAGCACGGCGGCGATGCTCTGGCCGGGCAGCGCGGGCAGCTCCCGGCCGTCGAACTCGATGCCGTACGCGGCCTCGGGCCGCGCCCCGGCCTGCCGGGCAGGGGTCCGGCGCATGCTGTCTCCGATCCTCGGCGGGTGGTCCGGTTCAGCCATGGGAGGCCCCAGGCCCGCCGGACTCCCCGGACTCCCCGGCGAAACGGTCGACCCGGAACGGCTCCATGTCCAACTCCGGCTCCTCATTGACAAGTTGGCGACTGATCAGCAGGCCGGTGGCGGGTGCGAGCCCGATTCCCGCACCCTCGTGGCCGCAGGCGTGGTAGAGACCGGGCACCCTCGGGTCGGCCCCGATCGCCGGCAGATGGTCCGGCAGGTACGGGCGGAAGCCCCGGTAGGCCCGCTGCACCATGACCCCGGCGAGCACCGGGAACAGCGCGGCGGCCTGGCCGGCCAGCCTCCGCAGCACCTCGACGGAGAGGGTCCGGTCGAAGCCCACCCGCTCCCGGCTGGCGCCGATCAGCACCGGGCCCGCGGGTGTCCCCTCGACCACGGCGGAGGTCTGCAGTGCGGCCGACGCGCTGGAGACGTCCGCGACGTAGTCGGCGGCGTACACCTTGTGCCGGACGATCCTCGGCAGCGGCTCGGTCACCAGCACGAAGCCGCGCCTGGGCAGGACGGGGAGGGCCACCCCGGCCAGCGCGGCGACCTCGCCGCCCCACGTCCCGGCGGCGTTCACCACGGCGGGGGCGTCGATCCGGCCCCGGTCGGTGGTGACACCGCGGACCGATCCGTCCCGGCCGGCCCGGACGGCCGCCACCGTCTCCCCCAGACGCACCTCGGCCCCGGCCCGCCGGGCCGCCCGCAGCAGCCGGGCCGCCGCCAGGGCCGGTTGGAGCTGGGCGTCCTGCGGGTAGTGGAAGCCGCCGGCCAGCCCGGGAGCAAGATGCGGCTCCAGCTCGTGAACTTCCCCACCCGCGATCTCGGCGGCCGTCACCCCGGCCTTCCGCTGTCCGGCGGCGAAGGCCCGCAGCGCGTCCATCCCGGACTCGTTCGAGGCGACCACGACACCGCCCTTGGGCTCGTACTCGATCCGCTCCCCCAACGTCCCGCCCTTCCCGGCGGGCCCGCCCGGCCCGTCCTCGGACTCGGCGAGCTCGCGCCAGAGCCGGACGGAGAGCAGGGCGAGGTCGAGTTCGGGCCCGGGCTCCTTGTCGGAGACCAGCAGGTTGCCCTCGCCAGCGCCGGTGGTGCCGCCCGCGACCGGGCCGCGGTCGACCACGGCGACGGAGAGTCCGGCCAGCGTGGCGTAGTACGCGCAGGCGGCGCCGACCACTCCGGCGCCGACCACCACGACGTCGTGGGGGTGTCTGGTGAGCACGGCAGTAATATGTCACATGGCGTACGTCCTGCCAAGGGTGCGCAAAGACAACGGGCCGCCGGGCATCGCGGCAAGCGGAAGGCCCCGGACCGCCGAGCTGGGCGGTCCGGGGCCTTGAGCGGGCCCGGTTGGCGCGGGGATCAGGTGATGTCGTCCATCTGCTCCTCGCGGGCGGCGGGGAGGGGCGCGGGCGGAGCGGGCGCGGCCGAGGCGGCGACCGACTCCGCGACCTCGACCGGGGCGGCCGTCAGGTCCAGCTGCGAGGCCTCGTCGTCGTCCAGATCGGCATCGGGGTTGCGGCGGGCCCGGCGGCGGTCGTTGAGCAGGGCGATGCCCACCGCGAGGAAGTACAGGCCCCAGATCGGCGCGGCCAGCACCAGCATGCTGACCGGGTCGGCGCTGGGGGTGGCGAAGGCGGCGAAGACGGTGATCGCCATCACCATGCCGCGCCACCAGCCGAGCAGGCGCTTGCCGCTGACCACACCACCGAAGTTGAGCATCACCAGCAGCAGCGGGAACTCGAAGGCGAGACCGAAGACCAGCACCATCCGCAGCGCGATGTCGAAGTAGTTCTCCGGCGGCAGGATCGGGGTGGTGCCGTTGGGGCTGAACGAGATCAGCACCTGCACGGTGGTCGGCAGCAGCAGGTAGGCGACGACGACGCCGGAGAGGAACAGCGGGGCGCCGCCGGCCATGAAGCCGATCGCGTACCGCCGCTCGTGCCGGTGCAGACCGGGAGCCACGAACGCCCACAGCTGGTACAGCCAGACCGGGACGGCGGCCACCACACCGGCGGTGAGCGCGACCTTGATGACCAGGCCGATGGGCGTGGTCAGACCGATGGTGGAGATCTGGGCGCACTTGCCGTGGAAGTGCGCCACCTCCTCCGGGGTGTTGCACCGCGGGAGCGGCTCCATCAGGAACGACTCGAGCTGCCGGTGGTAGATCGCGGCGATGATCGTGAACAGCACGATGGCCAGGGCCGACTTGACCACCCGGTTCCGCAGCTCACGGAGGTGGTCGGCGAGGGCCATCCGGCCCTCGGGGTCCTTGGGCGGTTTCGAAGACTTGCTCAACCCCGGTCCTCAACTCGTGCGACGGAGCCCGCCGGGCGACGGGCTCCGGTTAGTAAGTGTGCCGTCTGCTCAGTCCTGGCGGCCGGGGCCCTGCCCGGTGACCGGCCGGGAGCCGGCGGAGTCGCCCGGGGCGGCCTTGATCGTCCGCGGCGCTTCCACCGCGGGCTGCGCGGCCGGCGCCTCCTGGCCCTCCCGGTACATCGCCTTGGTCTCGCTCTTCAGGATCCGCATCGACCTGCCCAGCGCACGCGCCAGGTCGGGCAACCGCTTGCCGCCGAACAGGGCGAAGGCGAAGACCACGAGCAGCAGGAACGCGACCGGCGAGATCCTCATGTGTGCGACCACCTCTCCCGCAGGGGCAGCACTCCCCTACTCCGGGCGATGGTAGCTCCTGCGGATGTCGCCCGGACAAACCCCGCCACCCGTCCGGTACCGACCGAGGTCCAGACCACCCGCCGCTCGGGCTAGCCCCGCTCCCCGGCGGGCTGCACGGCCCCGTCCGGCGCCCCGAGCGACAGCCCGCCCAGCTCGCCGGCCGCCGCTGCCAGCGTCCGCGAGGCGGTGTCCACCTCCCGGGCGAGCGCCCGTACGTCCAGCCAGAGCCGGCAGGCGAGCACCCCGAGGACGAGCAGGCCTGCGGTGGCCAGGAGAACGGCGGCAACGATGGTCCATGACACGCCGATCGACTCTACCCGCTCGGTGTCACCGGAAGGGGCGCGGGGGGAACCGCGCCGCCCTCCCCACGCCTGTGTGAAGGGCCACCACGCGGCTCCCCGCGCCCCGGGGTCCCGTACGACCGAGCGGGCGGCCGTGCCGAGGGCCGGCCAGGTGCCCCTGCGGGCCTCAGCCCTCGACCGTGAGCAGCCGCATGGTGCTCACCCCGGCCCCCATCAGCGCGGCCACGATCTTCTCCCCTGCGGGCTTGCGCACCGCCGTCCCGCACTCGGGACAGGTGAAGCTGTAGAAGGTGCGCTCCTTGCTGGCGCCCAGCGCCAGCCGGAAATCCGCCGCGGGAAGCTCCACCTTCTCCCGGCAGTGCGAGCAGTAGACCTTGAACCTGGTTCCGGCGTTTCCCACCGCTCCGTCCGCCACCGCTCAGCCCTGCCCCTCCCGGTAGAGCTTCAGCGCGGCCAGCGCCGCGCCCCTGGCCTGCTCGGCCAGCTCGGGCGGCGAGACGATCCGGCCCTCGCGGCCCAGTCGCAGGGCGAGCGGCCGCAGCCCGGCCGGGTCGGCGCTGCGCAGGGTGATCCGCAGCCCGCCGTCCGCGAGTTCCTCGGCGGCGTCGTGGGGGTAGTACTCGGCGACCCAGCGGCCGCCGGGACCGACCTCGACCACCACCTCGGGGTCGTCGGCGGCGGGGTTGACCAGCCCGGCGGACAGGTCGCGGGGCTCCAGCCGGGGCGGGTCGGCGGGCTCGTCCAGAACCCTGATCTCGGCGATCCGGTCGAGCCGGAAGACCCGCCGGTCCTCGGAGGTGCGGCACCAGCCTTCCAGGTAGGTGTGGCCCTCGGTGACGAGCCGGATCGGGTCGACCTCGCGCTCGGTCATCCCGCCGCGGCCGTGCGACCAGTAGCGCAGCCAGATCAGCCGACCCTCGCTCAGCGCCCGGTCGATGTCGGCGAAGACCCGGCCCTCGGCCTCGAAGGTGACGCCGACCCGCGCGCTGGACTCGGCGCTCTCCCCGGCGGCGTCCTCGATCTTGGCCACGGCCCTGGTGAGTGCCTGCCGGTCGCGCTCGCGCAGTCCGGGCAGCCCGGCCACCGCGCGGGCGGCCACCAGCAGGGCGGTCGCCTCGTCGGCGGCCAGCCGCAGCGGCTGGGCGACGTCGTCGACGTTGTGCCACCAGATCCGCTCGCCGTCGGTGTCGATGTCGAGCAGGTCGCCACCGCGGAAGCTGGTGCCGCACATCGGCAGCACGTTGAGGTCGTTGATCAGCTCACGCTCGGTGATCCCGAAGGCCCGGGCGACCTCGGCCACCTCGGCCCCGGGACGCTCGCGCAGGTAGGTGACCAGCGAGAGCATCCGCCGGGTCTGGTCGATCGCGTTGCTCATACGTCCACCTCGCCGTACCCGGCGCTCGCCTCGCTCAATGCGCACCTCACTCCGACTCGCCCGCTCATGCGTGCGCTCCCGCCTCGTCGAGGTTCTTCAGACCGGCCACCGCCAGCAGCCGGTCGACCACATCCGCCCGCAGCTCCTCCGGCCCGAGCACCACCAGGTCGGGCCCGAACTCGGCCAGGTCGGCCCCCAGGCCGTTGCCGTACGGGATCTCCAGCTCGTCCCAGCCGTCGTCCACCTGGCGGGTGTTCAGCGCCTTGGTGCGCAGCGGGAAGCCCGCACCGCGGCGCAGCCGTACGGTGGCGGTGGCGGTGGCGCCCTCGCCGGCGAAGGAGGCGACCACGGCGCGGACGTCCACGTGCTCGGGGACGACACCGGTGAAGGAGCCCGCCCGGGAGCGGACCTTGCCGGTGATCCGGCTGAGCCGGAAGACCCGGGCGGCGCCGCGGTCCCGGTCCCAGCCGGCCAGGTACCAGTGGCCGCGCCAGCACTCCAGCGCCCAGGGCTCGACCGAGCGCTGCTCGGCGGCCGCCGCGCCGGCCTTGCGGTACTCGAAGACCACCGGCCGCCGGTCGCGGGCGGCGACCAGCAGCGGTTCGAAGGCCGCCTCGCGGGCCGGGATGCGCGGTTGCAGGGTGTCGGGCTCGGTGTCCTCGGTGAAGGGCACCCCGGCCGCACGGAGCTTCTGCAGCGCACCGCTGGCCGCGCCGGACATCTTGGCCTGCTGCCAGACCCGGGCGGCGACCGTCAGCGCGGCGGCCTCCTCGGCGTCCAGGGCGATCTCGGGCAGCCGGTTGCGGTCGCGGCGGGCCAGGTAGCCGATCTCGCCGTCCAGGGCGCTCTCGTCCACGTCGATGACCAGGCCGAGTTCGCGCAGATCGTCCTTGTCCCGCTCGAACATCCGGTTGAAGGCGTCCTCGCTGCCCTGTTGCCAGGCTTCGCGGTAGGCCTCGATGGACTCCCGCAGCTCCTTCTTGGAGAGCGGACGTCTGGTGTTCATCAGGCACAGGGCTAGGTTCATCAGCCGCTCTGCCTTGGCGATCGCCATCGCTGACCCTTCCTGGGCGACATTCAAGATCTGGCCGACCCGACCGTACCGGTCCGGGCACTCACCGCAAAAGCCGGTCGCGAAAACGGCTCAGGGCCGCACCCCGCGAACCGGGGTGCGGCCCTGATTCAGCTGATCAGACGCCGAGCAGGTCGACGACGAAGATCAGGGTCGAACCCGCCGGGATGAGCGGGCTCGGCGACTGGTTGCCGTAGGCCAGGTGAGCCGGGATGACCAGCTCGCGGCGGCCGCCGACCTTCATGCCCTGGACGCCGAGGTCCCAGCCCTTGATGACGCGGCCCGCACCCAGCGGGAAGCGGAAGGTCTGGTTACGGTTCCACGAGGCGTCGAACTCCTCGCCGGTCTCGAAGGTGACACCGACGTAGTGAACCTCGACCATGGCGCCTGCCTTGGCCTCGGCACCGTCACCGACCTTGATGTCCCGGATCTGCAGTTCGGTCGGCGCCTCGCCGCCCGGGAAGTCGATCTCCGGCTTTTCGAGCTTGCTCACAACAGACTCTTCTCGTTCGGTGCTGTACGTGAATGAGCGGCAGTCGCCCGTACGGACCCACCGTACGAGCTCCCGCCGCCTACTAAGGTCAGGACCTGCGGCGGGTCGCCCCGCGCAGGTCACCGGACCATTGTCTTCTAGTTGTCGGCCGCGCCGACACCCGCATCCAGGATGTCGATCACGAAGACCAGTGTCGAATTCGCCGGGATGGAGGGCATGGCCTTGTCCTTGTAGCCCAGCGAGGCCGGGATCACCAGCTCGATCCGGCTGCCGACGTTCTGGCCGATCACACCCTTGTCCCAGCCCTCGATCACGTTGCCGCCACCGGTGACGAAGCTGAACGCCTGGCCGTGGTCCAGCGAGGAGTCGAACTTCTTGCCGTCCTTGTACAGCACGCCGGTGTACTGGACCAGGACCTTCTCGCCGGCCTCGATCTTGTGGCCCTTGCCCTGGATCAGCACCGCCGACTTGAGCTCGGTCGGGTCCGGCGCGCCCGGCACCGGGGTGATGTCGGCGGCCTTCCTGCCGTTGTCCTTCACCTTCGGCATCCCGGCCGGCGGCTCGGCCATGTCGCCGCTCAGCGTGGCGTCCGGGGCGTTCGCCTGCCGGATGTCCAGTACGAAGACCAGGTTGTCCTTGGCGCCGACACCCATCGAGCTGTTGCCCTGAGCGCCGAACGCCGCGGCCGGCGGGGCCACCACCAGCACCCGGCTGCCCACCTTGTGCCCGGCCACCACACTGTCCAGCGCCGGGATCAGCTGGCCCGCACCGGCTTGGTAGAGCTGCGGCTTGCCCTTCTCGTAGGTGCCCTGGATGTCCTTGCCGGTCGTCCAGTCCTTGGCCGTGAAGTCGACCGAGACCCAGTTGCCCTTCTCGACCTTCGGGCCGTCGCCCTCGGTGAGCTGCTTGGCCACGAAGCTGCCGTCGGCCGCCTCCGTGGGCAGGTCGATGGTGGCCTTCTTGCCGAAGTCGCCCGAGACCGTCGGCAGCACCTTGGCGCTGTCCTTGACCGGCGGAACAGGGTCGGTCGTCGGCGCGGCGGAGGTGGGCGTGGAGTCGGCCGCCTGGGAGCCGCTGGACGAGCCCGACTTGTCGGTCAGGTACAGCGTCACACCACTGCCGACCAGCAGCACCGCGAGCACCGTGCCGAGGATCACCCCGAGCTTGCCGGCCGAGCCCGGGTTCTCGTCGTACCCGGACTCGTCGATCTCCTTCTTGCGCACGGTGGAGGCGAACACCTGCGGCGCCTGCTCACCCTGCCCCCCGCTCGGGGCCTGCCGTGGCAGGTCCTGGCCCCAGCCCGCCTGCTGCGCCAGGACCGACGGCGGCACCACGATCGACTCACCGTTGCCCGGCAGCGGGCCGCCGGGCCGCGAGGCGGCCGGGTCGCCGGCCGCGCCGCCGCTCGCCGTGCCCGCGCCCTGGCCCGAAGTGTTCTCAGTCATGACTCCCCGTCCATCCCACGCCGCCCCCTCACCAGGGCCTGACGACTCATACCACATGCGGAAGGGCAGCAGTATGTCAGGTGACCATGAGGCCGGGTGATTCTGCTGCCCACTCCCGTCGAGGCTACGACCATCGGGGTGACGGGGCAGTGCGGTCTAGACCGCCTCCAGGATGTCGATCACGAAGACCAGCGTCGAGTTCGGCGGCACCGCGGCCTGCGACTGGCTCTGGTAGCCGAGCGCCGGGGGCACCACCAGCAGCACCCGGCTGCCTACCGTCTGCCCGACCAGCCCCTGGTCCCAGCCCTTGATCAGACTCCCGGTGCCCACCTGCAGCGCCTGGGCGCCGCCGTGGCTCCACGAGGAGTCGAACTGCTGGCCGTTGCTCCACAGCACCCCGGTGTACTGGACCACGACGGTCTGCCCGGCCTGGACCTGCTTGCCGTCGCCCTTGACCAGGACGGCCTTCTGCAGATCGGTCGGCGGCGCCTGGCCGGCCGGCACCGTGATCGTCGGCGCGGCCTTCCCGTTGTCCTTGACCTGCGGCATGCCGGCCGGCGGCTCGGTGATCGCCCCGGCGATGGTGGAGTCCTGCGGGACCGCCTGCATGACGTCCAGCACGAAGACCACCGTGTCCCCGGCGTTCACCCCGAGCGTCGGGTTGCCCTTGGCCCCGAACCCCGCCGCCGGCGGGGCCACCACCAGGACCCGGCTGCCCACCTTGTGCCCGAGCACCCCCTGGTCGAAGGCCGGCACCAACTGGCCGCTGGCGGCCTGGAACAGCTGCGGCTTCTGGTTGGCGTCGTAGGAGCTGCCGACGTCCTTGCCGGAGGTCCAGTCCTTGGCGGTGTAGTTGATCGTCACCCAGTCGCCCTTGGCGACCGTCGCACCCTCGCCCTCGCTCAGCGTGTTCACCACGAACTGCCCGCTCGGCTGGCCCGGCGGGATGGTGATGTTCGCCTTGCTCCCGAAGTCCCCGGCCACCGTCGGCATCGGGGAGGCGGAGGCGACCGGGCTCGGCACCGGGGCCACCGAGGGCGAGGCACTGGGCGAGGCCCCCGACGAGGAGGTCCCACCGCTGCAGGCGGCGAGCAGCGCAAGGGGAAGGACTACCAGCAAACCGGCGATTCGACGCATAACGGTCAGACTATGGCCCGATCCGTCCAGCACCGCGCAGACACAGCGCACGGACTCGGGGATGGCGATCGGACCGGCCATCCGGTCGCCACCCTGATCCGTCGTCAGCAGGCCGCGGCTCACATCCCCGCGATCAGCTTCTCCACCCGCTCGTCCACCGACCGGAACGGGTCCTTGCACAGGACCGTGCGCTGCGCCTGGTCGTTCAGCTTCAGGTGCACCCAGTCCACCGTGAAGTCCCGGCGCTGCTCCTGCGCCCGCCGGATGAAGTCGCCGCGCAGCCGGGCCCGGGTGGTCTGCGGCGGCACCGACTTGGCCTCGAAGGTCTTCAGGTCGTTGGTGACCCGCTGCGCCTGCCCCTTGTTCTGGAGCAGGTAGAACAGGCCGCGCCGGCGGTGGATGTCGTGGTACGCCAGATCGATCTGAGCCACCCTCGGGTGGGACATGGTCATCTGGTGCTTCTCGCGGTAGCGCTCGATGAGCTTGTACTTCATGATCCAGTCGATCTCGGTGGCGACCCTGGCCAGGTCCTCGGTGCGCACGGCCTCCAGGGTCCGGCCCCACAGGTCCAGCACCCGGGCCACCGTGCCGGTGTTGATGCCCTTGCGGTCGGCGAAGTCCAGCGCCTTGGTGAAGTACTCCTCCTGGATGTCCAGCGCGCTGGCCTCCCGGCCGTTGGCGAGCCGGACCTGGTGGGTGCCGGTGAGATCGTGGCTGACCTCGCGGATCGCCCGGATCGGGTTCTCCAGGGTCAGATCGCGCATCACCACCCCGGCCTCGATCAGGCGCAGCACCAGGTCGGTGGCGCCGACCTTGAGCAGGGTGGTGGTCTCCGACATGTTGGAGTCGCCGACGATGACGTGCAGCCGGCGGTAGCGCTCGGCGTCGGCGTGCGGCTCGTCGCGGGTGTTGATGATCGGACGGGACCTGGTGGTCGCCGAGCTGACGCCCTCCCAGATGTGCTCGGCCCGCTGGCTGACGCAGAACACCGCGCCGCGCGGGGTCTGCAGTACCTTGCCCGCGCCGCACACCAGCTGGCGGGTGACCAGGAACGGGATCAGGATGTCGGCCAGCCGGGAGAACTCGCCGTGCCGGGCCACCAGGTAGTTCTCGTGGCAGCCGTAGGAGTTGCCGGCCGAGTCGGTGTTGTTCTTGAAGAGGTAGACGTCCCCGGCGATGCCCTCCTCGTGCAGCCGCCGCTCGGCGTCCACGAGGAGACCTTCGAGGATGCGTTCGCCCGCCTTGTCATGGGTGACCAGCTCGACGACGTCGTCGCACTCGGGTGTGGCGTACTCGGGGTGCGATCCCACGTCGAGGTAGAGGCGGGCGCCGTTGCGCAGGAAGACGTTGCTGCTGCGGCCCCAGGAGACTACGCGGCGGAAGAGGTACCTGGCCACCTCGTCCGGAGACAGTCGTCGTTGTCCCCGGAACGTACACGTGACACCGTACTCATTCTCCAGCCCGAAAATTCGGCGGTCCATGAGGCATCTTTTCTCTTCCGGGAGCCATCCGAAACCCTTGCGGGACAAGGGGCATCCCCGGCCGGAGGCCGGGGCGGCAATCCGACCACGAGAAGCCTTCAACTGGCCGCAGGCACACGGGAGTCCCGCACGGCCGTCGGACCGCACGGGACTCCCGCTGCCGCATCACTCCGCCGTTTCGCCGGCGGCGTCCTCCTCCGTGGCGGCGCTCTCGTCGCCGTTCAGCAGCCGACTGAGCTGGCCGCCGAGGATGCGCTTGAACTTGCGCTTCTGGAAGCGCTGGCGGTCGAGCACGGCGACCTCCAACTGCTCGGTGGTGAGGGTGCGCGGGGTGCCCCCGTTGGGGTCCCTGGCGAGGCCCTCGACGGCCACCTTGAGGGCCTCGGCGAGGGTCATCCCGGTGCGGTGGCGCTGGCCGATGTAGTTGCCGATGGAGTCGGCGTTGCCGCCGACCACCACGGTGTTCTTCTCGTCGACCACCGAGCCGTCCGGGGTGAGCCGGTAGATCTGGTCCTCGTCGGCGGTGCGGCCGACCTCCGCGACGATCAGCTCGACCTCGTAGGGCTTCTCGCCCACCGAGGAGAAGATGGTGCCCAGCGTCTGGGCGTAGACGTTGGCCAGACCGCGCGCGGTGACGTCGGCCCGGTCGTAGGAGTAACCGCGCAGGTCGGCGTAGCGGACGCCGCCGATGCGCAGGTTCTCGAACTCGTTGTAGCGGCCGACCGCGGCGAAGGCGATCTGGTCGTAGATCTCGGAGACCTTGTGCAGGGCCCGGGAGGTGTTCTCGGCGACGAAGAGGATGCCGTCGGCGTAGGTGAGCACGACCACGCTGCGGCCGCGCGCGATGCCCTTGCGGGCGTACTCCGCGCGGTCCGCCATGGCCTGCTGGGGGGAGACGTAGAACGGCGTGGACACCGGCGGTCGTCCCTTCTCGGTGTGTGCCCCTCCGGTCCGTGGTGGACCGGAGGGAGGGTTCGGCGGACTAGAGGAGCGGGGCCTGCGGGCCGTTGGGGTGCTCCAGGCGCTGGTCGGTGATCGAGACCGCGATCTCGGCGACCTCCTCCTCGGACAGCCTGCGGAAGCCGTCCTCGGTGATCTGCGAGACGATCGGGAAGATCTTGCGGGCGAAGTCGGGACCACCGGTCGCGGAGTCGTCGTCGGCCGCGTCGTACAGCGCCTGGACCACCAGGGTGGCGGCCTGATCGGCCGTCATTCCGTCGCGGTAGAGCTTCTTCATCGAGCCGCGGGCGAACATCGAACCCGAGCCCGTGGCGGCGAACCCGCGCTCCTTGGAGCGGCCGCCGGTGACGTCGTAGCTGAAGATCCGGCCCCGGCCGAGGTCGAGGTCGTAGCCGGCGAAGATCGGGACCACGGCCAGGCCCTGCATGGCCATCCCGAGGTTCCCCCGGATCATCGTGGTGAGGCGGTTGGCCTTGCCCTCCAGGGACAGGCCGGTGCCCTCGATCTTCTCGTAGTGCTCCAGCTCCAGCTGGAACAGCCGGACCATCTCCACCGCGAGGCCCGCGGTGCCGGCGATGCCGACCGCACTGTACTCGTCCGCCGGGAAGACCTTCTCGATGTCCCGCTGCGCGATCACGTTGCCCATGGTGGCCCGGCGGTCGCCGGCGATCACCACGCCGCCCTCGAAGACCGCGGCGACGATGGTGGTGCCGTGCGGCGCTTCCACGATGCCCTCTGGCAGGCTTCGGCGCCCGGGGAGCAGTTCGGGCTGGTGCTGTGCCAGGAAGTCGAGGAACGACGAGGACCCGGGGGTGAGGAAGGCGGCCGGTAGACGCCCGGTGCCACCAGTGTTGGCTTCCACTCGATTCCTTCCAAGTAGATCGTTTCGGATGCCCCGGACCTTACCCGTTCCGTGGCGCCGAACCACATCCCGGGTGCGTCCGATTATCAGCGCATTCGCGCGCAACGGGCCTCGGTGGCCCATTACGCGCGAATGCGGACTCTCAGGTAAACCACGTCAGGCCCGCCATTCGACGACGGACCTTGACGTCACTGGCCACCCTTCTGGACAAACTGCCGCACGAAATCCTCGGCATTCGACTCCAGGACGTCGTCGATTTCGTCCAGAACCGCGTCGACGTCATCGCTCAGCTTTTCCTGGCGTTCCTTGAGGTCCTCGGACTGCTGCGCTTCGGCGGCCTGCTCCTCGACCTCCTCGGAGGAGCGGTTCGCCCGCTGCTGGCCGCCGCCGGTGTCCTTGCTCGCCATTTCCCTCACCCCGCTCGATTCGTCTCGCACGGCTGGTCTGTGGTGTTGCTGGTCAGACCCTATCCACCGGGTGCGGATCCCGCGCCCAGTGCTACTTCAACGCTCCGCGCTCCCCCGGATGATTCCCATCCGGGAAGCATTCACCCATGGTGATCCGGAGGTCACCGGACGTCTCAGCCGCCCGCCAGCACCCGGAGCAGGTCCTCGGCGGTGCGGCAGCGGTCGAGCAGTTCCTTGACGTGGTTGCGGGTGCCCCGCAGCGGCTCCAGGGTGGGCACCCGCTGGAGCGAGTCGCGCCCCGGCAGGTCGAAGATGACCGAGTCCCAGGAGGCCGCCGCCACGTGCTCGGCGTACTGCTCCAGACACCGGCCGCGGAAGTACGCCCTGGTGTCCTCCGGCGGCTTGGCGACGGCCTCGGCGATCTCCTCGTCGGTCAGCAGCCGCTCGAACCGGCCGCGGGCCACCAGGCGGTTGTAGAGGCCCTTGTCGGGGCGTACGTCGCTGTACTGGAGGTCGACCAGGTGCAGCCGGGGGCTGTCCCAGTCCAGGCCGTCCCGCTGGCGGTAGCCCTCCAGCAGCTCCTTCTTGGCGATCCAGTCGAGCTGCCGCGACAGGCTCATCGGATCGCGCTCCAGGCGGCCCAGCACGTCCTCCCAGCGGGCCAGGACGTCCTTGGTCTGGTCGTCGACGTCCTGGCCGTAGCGGTCCTCGACGTACTTCCGGGCCAGCTCGCAGTACTCCATCTGGAGCTGGACCGCGGTGAGCTTCCGGCCGCTGCGCAGCGTGATCAGGTGGGTCAGCGAGGGGTCGTGGGAGACCCGGTGCAGGGTGCGGACCGGCTGGTCGATCGCCAGGTCGACGGCGATGAAGGCGTCCTCGATCATCGCCAGCACCAGCGAGGTGGTGCCCAGCTTGAGATAGGTGGAGATCTCGGAGAGGTTGGCGTCCCCGATGATCACGTGCAGCCGGCGGTACTTCTCCGCGTCGGCGTGCGGTTCGTCCCTGGTGTTGATGATCGGACGTTTGAGCGTGGTCTCCAGGCCGACCTCCACCTCGAAGTAGTCCGCCCGCTGGCTGATCTGGAAGCCGTCGGCCGAGCCGTCCTGGCCCAGGCCCACCCGGCCGGAGCCGGTGATCACCTGGCGGGAGACGAAGAACGGGGTGAGGTGGCGGACGATGTCGGCGAACGGGGTCGCCCGCTTCATCAGGTAGTTCTCGTGGGTGCCGTAGGAGGCGCCCTTGTTGTCCGTGTTGTTCTTGTACAGGTGGATCTTCTGCCCGTTAGGGAGTTCAAGGGCACGCTGCGCGGCCGCGGCCATGATCCGTTCCCCGGCCTTGTCCCAGAGCACCGCGTCGCGCGGATTGGTCACCTCGGGTGAGCTGTACTCGGGGTGGGCGTGGTCGACGTAGAACCGCGCGCCGTTGGTGAGGATGACGTTGGCGAGGCCGATGTCCTCGTCGGTGAGCTGGCTGGCGTCCGCGACCTCCCGCGCGAGGTCGAAGCCCCGGGCGTCGCGCAGCGGATTCTCTTCCTCGAAGTCCCAGCGAGCCCGCCGCGCCCGGTGCATCGCCGCCGCGTACGCGTTGACGATCTGGGACGAGGTGAGCATGGCGTTGGCGTTGGGGTGCCCCGGTACCGAGATGCCGTACTCGGTCTCGATCCCCATCACGCGCCGTACGGTCATGCGGCCCTCCTTGCCCGGTGCCCTGCCCGGCCGGGCCTGGCACTGACGTACCGCCTACACACCACCGCGGCGGACCTCCCGCCGATGATGGGTCGAGCCTAGTCCTGAGACGAACCGTCCGGCTGCGACCGTTCGAAGCGGTGCAGCCGGACGGTGGGTTCGAACCGTTACAGGTACTGCCCCGTGTTGGCGACAGTGTCGATGGAGCGGCCGGACTCGGCGCCCTGCTTCCCGGTGACCAGGGTGCGGATGAAGACGATCCGCTCGCCCTTCTTTCCGGAGATCCTGGCCCAGTCGTCCGGGTTGGTGGTGTTGGGCAGGTCCTCGTTCTCCTTGAACTCGTCGACGCAGGCGGCGAGCAGGTGGGAGACGCGCAGTCCCCGCTGGCCGTTCTCGAGGAAGTCCTTGATCGCCATCTTCTTCGCCCGGTCCACGATGTTCTGGATCATCGCGCCGGAGTTGAAGTCCTTGAAGTAGAGGACTTCCTTGTCGCCGTTGGCGTAGGTGACCTCCAGGAAGCGGTTCTCCTCGGTCTCCGAGTACATCCGCTCCACGACCGACTGGATCATCGCGGCCACCGTCGCCGGGACCGAGTCGTCGTGCTCCCTGAGGTCGTCCGGGTGGAACGGCAGCGAGTCCTTGAGGTACTTGGAGAAGATGTCCTTGGCCGCCTCGGCGTCCGGACGCTCGATCTTGATCTTCACGTCCAGTCGTCCCGGTCGCAGGATGGCCGGGTCGATCATGTCCTCCCGGTTGGAGGCGCCGATCACGATGACGTTCTCCAGGCCCTCGACACCGTCGATCTCGGCCAGCAGCTGCGGGACGATGGTGTTCTCCACGTCCGAGCTGACGCCCGAGCCGCGGGTGCGGAAGAGCGACTCCATCTCGTCGAAGAAGACGATGACGGGCGTGCCCTCGCTCGCCTTCTCCCGGGCCCGCTGGAAGACCAGGCGGATCTGCCGCTCGGTCTCGCCGACGTACTTGTTGAGCAGCTCGGGGCCCTTGATGTTGAGGAAGTAGCTCTTGCCCTGCGGGCGACCGGTGGCCTCCGCCACCTTCTTGGCCAGGGAGTTGGCCACCGCCTTGGCGATCAGCGTCTTGCCGCAGCCGGGCGGGCCGTAGAGCAGCACGCCCTTGGGCGGGCGCAGCTCGTACTCCTTGAACAGGTCGGCGTGCAGGTAGGGCAGCTCGACCGCGTCCCGGATCTGTTCGATCTGGTTGGCCAGACCGCCGATCTGCCGGTAGTCGATGTCCGGCACCTCTTCGAGGACGAGCTCCTCGACCTCTGCCTTGGGGACGACCTCGTAGACGTAGCCGGAGCGGGGCTCCAGCAGGAGGGCGTCGCCGGCCCGCAGGGTGAGCTCGTGCAGCGGCTCGGCGAGCCGGACCACCCGCTCCTCGTCGGTGTGGCCGATGACCAGGGCGCGCTCGCCGTCCTCCAGGACCTCCTTGAGGGTGACGATGTCGCCGATGCGCTCGAAGGCCATCGCGTCCACGATGTTGAGGGCCTCGTTCAGCATCACTTCCTGGCCGCGCCGCAGCTCGTCGAGCTCGACACTCGGGCTGACGTTGACACGGAGCTTGCGCCCACCGGTGAAGATGTCGGCGGTGCCGTCCTCGTTGGCGCCGAGGAAGGTGCCGAATCCGGCGGGCGGCTGGGCGAGCCGGTCGACTTCCTCCTTGAGGGCCACGATCTGGTCGCGGGCCTCGCGCAGCGTGGAAGCGAGCCGTTCGTTCTGGGCGGTTACTCCGGCCAGATTGGTCTGGAGCTCGACGATGCGGTCCTCGAGGATTCTCGAGTTGCGCGGCGAGTCGGCAAGCTTGCGACGCAGGACGGCAATCTCCTGCTCGAGGTACGAGACCTGAGCGGCCTCGTCGGAACCACGAGCGGGACGGCCGGCGCTGCGGTTGTAATCGTCATCGTGGGCTGCCACGGTCCTCACCTCCTCCGGGGGGAGCTGGACGCTTCCAGACCCTACCTGCACCCAGGGGTCCCTAAACCCCTAGATCAGAAAGATGGAACGGGCGTGTCCGATCTCCGCCCTTGCACGCTTCCCCTCTGCTAGGGAGATACCCACCGCGCACCGCCCAAAGCGGACCAGATGTATCGTCGGTCAGGTCAATATCCGATCGTGACCCATGGCGGAGCTCGGATCGGTGTACGAATGGCAGGAATGCCCCATCAAGGGCGACCAGCGACAGAAACGGCAGGGGACATGTCGGGCACCGGCGAAGCGCTAGAGGTCTGGATCGATCAGGATCTGTGCACCGGCGACGGTATCTGCGCGCAGTACGCACCGGAGGTCTTCGAGCTGGACATCGACGGTCTCGCCTATGTGAAGGGCGAGGACGACGAGCTCCGCCAACAGCCGGGCGAGAGTGTTCCGGTACCGCTGACGCTGCTTCAGGACGTGATCGACTCCGTCCGCGACTGCCCCGGTGACTGCATCCACGTCCGCCGCGCCGCCGACCGGGTCGAGGTCTACGGGCCCGAGGCCGAGTAGCCGGCGCCGCCGTGGCGTCCAGCAGGCACGGTCGCGGCGGGAGTTGCACCTGGAAGCCGCCAACCGGCCGTGACCGGTTGGCGGTTGGGCGGCGTCAGGCCTGGCTCGCGGGGGCCTTGGTCTCGGTACGGGTCCACCCGGCGCCGTGCCGGGTCCAGCTGAGACTGAGGACCAGGTCGGGGGCGAAGCGCGGGACCTCGTCGCTGGAATAGCCCTTGGCGTGGCCCGTTATGGTGCCGTCACTGCGCACCTTGAGGGCGGTGACGGTGAGCCGGTCGGCCTCGGTGAGCAGGCTCGCCCGGACGGTCGGGCGGCCGTCGGGGCCGGCCGTGAGCAGGAAGACGGCATCGCTCGGGGTGCCGTTCGGGGCCGCGCAGTGGGCGGCGGCCACCGTGCTCGGCACGCCGTTCAGCCTGGTGCCGAAGCTCAGCGCGATGGTGACCGGGAACGGGCCGCAGTCCAGTGGCAGTTGGGCCTTGGCCGGATCCGGTGCCGCGGCCGCCGCCAGCGCCTCGGCCGGCTGACCGGCCGGGCTCGGGGTCGGCCGGCCCTGGGCCGGGGTGGCGACCAGTGTGCCGCCCACGACCACGGCGCAGGCCACGGCCACCAACGCCCAATGCCGGGGCCTGGCGTGCGCGTTCTGGTCGATCTGATTCTTCGCCGGGATCTGGTGCACCGTCTCGTCCGCTTCCTGCACCGGGCAGTCCCCTCCACGGTGGTGGTGTGAGGCAGCATCGTCCCACATCCGGCGCACTCCGTCGCAATCGGGGAAGCACGAGGGGCGCGGGGAACCGCGCGATGCGGAAGACGACGCGGTTCAGCCGGGACAGACGAGTAAGGTGCACCACCCGACCTCTCGGCGGGTGGTGCACCTTGCTTTCCGGTGGAAAAGCACCGGACCGATTTCTTCCGATTAGCGCGGTTCCCCGCGCCCCCGGAAAACTCCTCCGCGCCCCTGTCGGGGCACTTCTCAGCCGAGATCGGGCTCCTCGGCCGCATTGCGGGCGGCCCGACGGGCGGCGGCACGTTCCTGCAGCGTCGCCTCCGGGGCTCCGCTGTCGTAGTCCTCGCCGTAGGCGCCCTTGGCCGGGCGGCGGCGGCGCAGCGGCGGCTCGACGCCGTCCGCGAGCCGGCGAGCGGTGAGCAGGAAGCCGGTGTGGCCGATCATCCGGTGGTCCGGGCGGACGGCCAGGCCCTCCAGGTGCCAGGTGCGGACCATGGTCTCCCAGGCCTGCGGCTCGGTGAAGGTGCCGTGCTCGCGCAGTGCCTCGACGGTCTTGGACATCTGCGTGGTGGTGGCCACGTAGCAGCAGATCAGACCGCCGGGCACGAGCGCCTTGGAGGCGACGTCCAGGCACTCCCAGGGGGCCAGCATGTCGAGGATGACCCGGTCGACGTCGGTCTCCACCAGGCTGTCCTGGAGGTCGCCGACGGTCAGCTTCCAGGCCGGGTGCGGGCCGCCGAAGTAGCGCTCGACGTTGCCGCGCGCGATGTCGGCGAAGTCCTGGCGGCGCTCGTAGGAGGCGAGCATGCCGGTGTCGCCGACCGCGCGCAGCAGGTACGTGGAGAGTGCGCCGGAGCCGACGCCGGCCTCGACCACGCGGGCGCCCGCGAAGATGTCGGCCATCGCCAGGATCTGCCCCGCGTCCTTGGGGTAGATCACGGCGGCGCCGCGCGGCATGGACAGGACGTAGTCGGGGAGCAGGGGGCGCAGCGCGAGGTACGGGACGTTGCCCGTGGTACGCACGACAGTGCCCTCGGGGGCGCCGATCAGCTCGTCGTGGGGGAACGCACCCTTGTGGGTGTGGAACTGGTTCCCGGCCTGGAGCGTGAACGTGTAGTGGCGACCCTTGGGGTCGGTCAGCTGAACCTGGTCCCCGACCTGGAAGGGCCCGCGTCGGCGGGTGGCACCGGTCGGTTCGGACATGCGGACAATCCTAAGGGAATCGGAACGCTCCGCCGACCACGTGATCGTCCACCGTCCTCGGGAGCGCTCCCGGCTGTCGGTTCAGGGAGAGGACGGCCGCCCCGCGACGGCGGCGGTGAGGCGGCGTTCGATGTCGGCGAGGGCGAGCACCCCGTACGGGCTGCCGTCCGGGCGGACCACCAGGTACTCGCTGGCGGGGGTGCGGCGCAGCGCGGCCAGCAGTTCCTCGCCGGTCAGGTCCAGGCTCAGGCACAGGCCGGGCTCCAGGGTGCGGGCGAGCGGGCCGACCGCGACCCAGGGGCGGCGGTGCTCCGGGACGGCCTGTACCGCGGACTCCTTGACCAGTGCGGTGGGCTCGCCCCGGCCGTCCACCACCACGACCGCGCCGGCCTCGGCCTCCCGGGCCCGGCGCAGCGCCTCGCCCAGCGGGGTGTCGGCGGCGACCTCGACCGCGCGGCGGGCCAGTTCGCTGACCCGCAGGCCCGGCAGCACCTCCTTGAGCCGGGCGTTGCGGAGGGCGCCGCTGGCACCGTTCCAGATGATCACTGCGAGGAGGGCGGAGAGCGCGCCGTCGATCAGGCTGTCGGTCGCGGTGCGGTCCACCCCGCGCGAGGCGGCGACCATCGGCAGACCGAAGAGCACCAGCAGGGCGAGTCCCCGGCCGACCCAGGCGGCGGCCACCGTCCCGGCCATCGGGCGGCCGGTGATGCCCCAGACCACGGCGCGCAGCATCCGGCCGCCGTCCAACGGCAGCCCGGGCAGCAGGTTGAAGGCGGCCACCACCAGGTTGCTCACCATCAGCCCCGCCAGCAGCACGCTGGGTACGGTGCCCGGTTCGACCGCGAGCAGGGCGAGGTAGAACACCCCGCCGAGCGCCAGCGAGAGCAGCGGTCCGACGAAGGCCAGCCAGAACTCGCGGGCCGGGGTCTCGGCCTCCTTCTCGATCTCGGAGACCCCGCCGAAGAACTGGAGCTGGATCCGGCGGACACCGAGCCGGTACCGCAGCGCGACCAGGGTGTGCGCCAACTCGTGGACGAGTACCGAGCCGTAGAAGGCGATCGCGAAGGACAGCGACACCAGGTAGCGGACACGACCCAGTTCGGGCAGGACGGTGGACAGCTGGCTGCCGAAGATCCAGGTGATCAGCGCGGCGATGACGAACCAGGACGGCGTGACGTAGATCGGCACGCCGAAGGGACGGCCCATCCGGATCCCGCCGGGCCGCCCGGGGCCGCCGGGCGTCCCCTTCCCGTCGGTCGGCGGTTGCGCGGAGGTCTGCTGCCCCCTGATGTCACTCACCGTGGCCCCTTCGTCGGTCGTCGAGTCCCCCCACTGTGCGCCCACGCTACGTGATCTCCATCGGAAAACCCCGTGCGCCCCTCGCTACCGGGGTCATACCCCGCCGTCGGCACTCCTGCTCACACAGCAAGCTTGCACCCGCCCGGCGGCGCGGGGCTGCGCCCGATCAGCCGGGTGTGCGGGACAGGAGGTGCGGCGGGCCCGGCAGCGGCATCCGGGCGGGAGCCCCGTGTCAGCGGCTTGGCAGCGAGATGTGAGCGCGGGGCAATAGGGTCGGGGGCATGCACCAGACCGACACCGCTCAGCTCACCGCGCCCGGCGTGCCCCGGCAGGCCGTGGCGCCGACCGGGCTGTCCCCGTCCCGGGCGGGCGACTTCATGACCTGCCCGCTGCTCTACCGGCTGCGGGTGATCGACCGCCTGCCCGAGCCGCCGAGCGCGGCGGCGACCCGGGGCACGGTGGTGCACGCGGTGCTCGAGCGCCTCTTCGACCACGCCCCGGCCGAGCGGACCCCGGAGCGTGCGCTGGGTCTGCTGCGCCCGCAGTGGCAGCGGCTGTTGTCCGAGCGCCCGGAGCTCGCCGGGCTGTTCCCGGACGACGAGGACGGCAGCGCGGTGGCCCGCTGGCTGGGCGACGCGGAGAAGCTGCTGGCCCAGTGGTTCCGGCTGGAGGACCCCACCCGGCTGCACCCCGTGGAGCGCGAGCTGTACGTGGAGACGGTGCTGGGGTCCGGTCTGCTGCTGCGCGGCTACATCGACCGGGTCGATGTGGCACCGACCGGCGAGGTCCGGCTGGTGGACTACAAGACCGGCCGGGCGCCCTCGCGGGACTTCGAGGGCAAGGCCATGTTCCAGATGAAGTTCTACGCCCTGGTGGTGTGGCGCTGGAAGGGCGTCATCCCCAGGCGGCTCCAGCTGGTGTACCTGGGCGGCGGGGGCGACGTGGTCACGTACGACCCGGACGAGGCCGATCTGCTGGCGGTGGAGCGGAAGTTGGAGGCGCTCTGGGAGGCGATCTCCAGCGCGGTGGCCACCGGCCGGTTCCCGGCCACCCGAAATCGGCTGTGCGACTGGTGCGACCATCAGGCAAGCTGCCCGGAGTTCGGCGGCACTCCCCCGCCGTACCCCCTGCCGGTCCTGACGGGCCCCGAGCGCGGACCCGCGGACCCGGCCGGCCCTGGCGGGCCGGCAAGACCGAACGAGCTCAAGAGCGACGAAAGCAACAAGGAGTCGTAGGTGACGATCCGAGTCCTGCTGGTGGACGACCAGCCGCTGCTGCGCACCGGCTTCCGGATGATTCTGGAGGCCGAGTCCGACCTGGTGGTGGTCGGCGAGGCGGGGGACGGTCAGCAGGCGCTGGAGCAGGTACGGGCGCTCCAGCCCGACGTGGTGCTGATGGACATCCGGATGCCCCGGATGGACGGGGTGGAGGCCACCCGCCGGATCGCCGGTCCCGGCCGGGACGGTCCGGTCAAGGTGCTGGTGCTGACCACCTTCGACCTGGACGAGTACGTGGTCGAGGCACTGCGCGCGGGGGCCAGCGGCTTCCTGCTCAAGGACGTCCCGGCCGAGGAACTGGTGCAGGCGATCCGGGTGGTCGCGGACGGTGCCGCGATGCTGGCCCCGAGCATCACCCGCCGACTGCTGGACATGTACGCCACCAAACTGCCGTCCGGCGACGAGGCGCCGCCGCAGGCGCTGACCGCGCTGACCGAGCGCGAGATGGAAGTGCTCAAGCTGGTGGCCCGGGGACTGTCCAACGCGGAGATCGCCGGTGAGCTGTTCGTCAGCGAGACCACCGTGAAGACCCACGTCGGTCATGTGCTGACCAAGCTCCAGCTGCGTGACCGGGTGCAGGCTGCGGTGTACGCGTACGAGAGCGGCCTGGTCCGGCCCGGCACGCTCTGACCCCGCCGGCATCGGACGGCGAAGGGCGGCCCCTCCTCCGGTCGAGATGCACCACCCCTTCCTGGCCGCGGTCTCCCAGGACCCGGTGCTCAGCCGGGTCAAGCTGATCGCCGAGCCCTGGGACGTCTC
>NZ_JBSFJU010000031.1:0-94883 GCF_053598215.1 Kitasatospora sp. NPDC001175
TCGCCTTCCAGAACACCCCCCACGTCACCCTCGACCTCCCCGACCTCACCTTCCAACTCCAGCCCGTCGACCTCGACATCGCCAAGTTCGACCTGCTGTGGAGTCTGCGGGAGCGGCCGGACGGCCAGGGGATCACCGGACTCCTGGAGTTCAACGGCGACCTCTTCGACCGGGAGACCGCCGAAACCCTGGCCACCCGGCTGGAGCGGGTACTGCGCGCACTGGTCGCCGACCCCGACCGCCGGATCAGCCGCATCGACCTGCTCGACCACCACGAGCGGCAGCAGATCCTGCTCGACGGGAGCAGTGCGGCCACCGCCCGGCCCGCCTGCCTCCCCGCCCTGTTCGAGGCCCAGAGCGCCCGCACCCCCGAGGCCACCGCCGTACTCGACGGCGACCTCGCCCTGAGCTACGCCGAGCTGAACGCCAGGGCGAACCGGCTGGCCCGGTTCCTGGTCGCCCGGGGGGCCGGTCCGGAGTCGGTGGTGGCCCTGGCCCTGCCGCGCTCGGCGGAGTTGATCACCGCGGTGCTGGCCGTGCTGAAGGCCGGTGCGGCCTATCTGTCCATCGACCCGGACTACCCGGCCCAGCGGGCCGGCTTCATGTGCGCCGACGCCGCACCGCTCGGCGTGCTCACCGCGGGTGACGCGGCCGGGCGGATGCCCGACACGGTGACCCGCTGGCGGCTGGACGACCAGAGCACGGCCGAGGAACTGGCCGGGTACTCCCCGGCGGACCTGTCCGACGCCGAACGCAAGGCGCCGCTGCGCATCGGCCACCCAGCCTACGTGGTCTATACCTCTGGCTCCACCGGGCAGCCCAAGGGCGTCCTGGTCAGCCACCGCGGCCTGGCGGCGCTGGCGCTCTCCCACCAGGAGGCGCTCGGGGTGGACGGCGACTCCCGGGTCCTGCAGTTCGCCTCGCTCAGCTTCGACGCCTCGGCCTGCGAACTCGTGATGACGCTGCTGGCCGGCGCCACCCTGGTGGTCCCGCGCCGTGAACAGGCCATCGGCGACGGGGTCGTGGCGCTGATCGCCGAGGCCGGAGTGACGCACGCGATGCTCCCGCCCGCCTTCGTCGCCACCCTCGACCCGGCCCAGGTGCCGACGCTGCGCGGCCTGATCACGGGCGGCGAGGCCTGCCCGCCGGAGGTCACCGCCCGCTGGTCGGCCGGCCGGACGATGCTGAACGCGTACGGCCCCACCGAGTCCACGGTGTGCGCGACCCTGAGCCGGCCGCTGACCGGCGCGGTCAACGCGCCGATCGGCCGCCCGATCACGGGCACCCGCGCGTACGTGCTCGGCCCCGGGCTGCAGCCGGTCCCGGCCGGGGTCCCGGGTGAGCTGTACCTGGCCGGCGACGGTCTGGCGCGGGGCTACCTCGGCCGGTCGGGCCTCACCGCCGAGCGCTTCCTGGCCGACCCGTTCGGCGAGCCGGGCTCCCGGATGTACCGCACCGGCGACCTGGCCCGCTGGAACCGCGACGGCGAGCTGGTCTTCGCCGGCCGCGCCGACGACCAGGTCAAGGTGCGCGGCTACCGCATCGAACTCGGCGAGATCGAGGCGGCCCTCACCCGCCACCCCGCCGTCGCCCGCGCCACCGTGGTGGTCCGCGAGGACCGTCCCGGCGACAAGCGCCTCGTCGGCTACGCCGTCCCCGAGGACACCGCCACCGCCGACCCCGCCGAACTGCGCGCCCACCTCGCGGCCGCCCTGCCCGAGTACATGGTGCCCGCGGCGGTCGTGCTGCTGGAGGCGATCCCGCTGTCGCGCACCGGCAAGGTGGACCGTGCCGTCCTGCCCGCGCCCCGGTTCGACTCGATCAGCTCGGGCCGCGGACCGCGCACCGCGCGCGAAGAGGTGCTGTGCGCGCTCTTCGCCGAGGTGCTCGGTGTGGAGCAGGTGGGCGTCGACGACAGCTTCTTCGACCTCGGCGGACACTCCCTGCTCGCCACCCGCCTGGTCAGCCGGATCCGCACCACCCTGGGCATCGAACTGCCGCTCGCCGCGCTGTTCGAGGCCCCGACGGTGGCGGCGGTCGCGACCCACGGCGGCGGCACCGGACCGTCCCGGCCCGCACTGGAGCGCAGGCCCCGGCCGGACGTGCTGCCGCTGTCCTTCGCCCAGCACCGGCTCTGGTTCCTCGGCCGGCTGCACGAGGCGGACGCCGTCTACAACATGCCCCTCCCGCTGGCCCTGACCGGCACCGTGGACCGCACCGCACTGCAGGCGGCGCTGGACGACCTGCTGACCCGGCACGAGTCGCTGCGCACGCTCCTGGTGGAGACCGAGGGGCGCGCGGAGCAGCGGGTGCTGCCGCCCGGCGAGGCCGCGTTCCCGCTGGCCTTCGTGGACGCCGAAGGGGCGGACCTGCCCGATCTGGTCACCGCCGCGGCGCGGGCCGGCTTCGACCTGGCCACCGAACTGCCCGTGCGCGCCTCGCTGTTCAGCTACGGTGCGACCGAGCACGTGCTGCTGCTCTCCCTGCACCACAGCGCCGCGGACGGCTGGTCGCTGGCGCCGCTCGCCCGCGACCTGGGCACCGCGTACGCGGCACGGCTGGAGGGGGCCGCCCCCGGCTGGGAGCCACTGCCCGTGCAGTACGCGGACTACGCCCTGTGGCAGCGCGAGCTGCTCGGGGACGAGGACGACCCCGAGAGCCTGGCCCACCGCCAACTCGCCTTCTGGCGCGACACCTTGGCCGGCCTGCCCGAGGAGCTCGCGCTTCCGGTGGACCGGCCACGGCCGGCCGTGGCCGGCCACCGGGGCGGGCGGGTCGCGGTGTCCTGGGACGCCGCTCTGCACCGGGCCGCCACGGCGCTGGCCCGCCAGACCTCGGCCAGCGTGTTCATGGTGGTGCAGGCGGCACTGGCCGCGCTGCTCACCAGGCTCGGCGCCGGCGAGGACATCCCGGTCGGCAGCCCGATCGCCGGACGCACCGACGAGGCGCTCGACGACCTCATCGGGTGCTTCACCAACACGGTGGTGCTGCGTACCGACACCTCCGGCGACCCCGGCTTCCGGGAGCTGCTGGCCCGGGTGCGGGCCGCCGACCTCGCCGCCTATGCCCACCAGGACCTGCCGTTCGAGCGCCTGGTGGAGGTGCTCAACCCGGTGCGCTCGCTCTCCAGGCAGCCGCTGTTCCAGGTCCTGCTGGCCTTCCAGAACACCCCCGAGGTGTCGCTGCGGCTGCCCGGCCTGGAGATCGGGCCGGCGCCGGTCGAAGTGGGCGTGGCCAAGTTCGACCTGTCGCTGAGCCTGCGGGAGACCGGGAGCGGCTCCGGCATCGAGGGCATGCTGGAGTACCGCACCGACCTGTTCGACCACGCGAGCGCGAAGCTGCTCGTCGCCCGGCTGACCCGGCTGCTGCGCGAGGCGCTGACCGATCCGGACCGTCCGATCAGCCGGATCGACGTCCTCGGCGACGCCGAACGGCACCGGGTGCTGCGGGAGTGGAACGACACCTCGGTGGCGCTTCCCGGGTCCGGCTCCACCGTGCACCAGCTCTTCGCCGAGCAGGCGCGCCGGCAGCCGGACGCGGTCGCCGTCCGGTGCGGGGAGCGGGAGCTGACCTTCGACGAACTGGACCGCCGGGCCGGCCGGCTGGCCCGGCACCTGGTGGAGCTGGGCGTCCGGCCCGAGGACCGGGTCGCGGTACTGATGGAGCGCTCGCCCGAGCTGGTGGTCGCCCTGCTCGGCGTCCTCAAGGCGGGTGCCGCCTACGCGCCGCTGCACGAGGGCTACCCCGCCGAGCGGATGCGGGAGGTGCTGCGCCGGTCCGGGGCCGAGGTCCTGCTCACCGACCGGGCCTGGCACGAGCGCGGCGTGCCCGAGGCGGCCCGTACCGTGCTGGTCGGCGCGGACGACCTGCCGGCGGCCGGCGAAGGGTCCGGCCCCGACGTGCCGGTGCACGCCGAGCAGGCAGTGTACGTGATGCACACCTCGGGCTCCACCGGCGAGCCCAAGGGCATCACCATCACCCACCGCGGGCTGCTGGAACTGGTGCTCGACCCGTGCTGGGAGTCCGGCCACCAGGACCGGGTGCTGATGCACGCGCCGTACGCCTTCGACATCGCCAACTACGAGCTGTGGATCCCGCTGCTGACCGGCGGCCAGGTCGTGCTGGCGCCGCCCGGCGACCTCGATGTCGCCGAGCTCAAGCGGCTGATCACCGAGTACGGCATCACGGGGGTGCACTTCACCGCCGGGCTGTTCCGGGCCGTCGCGGACGACCTGGCGGACGCGCTCGGCGGGGTCAGGGAGATCCTCACCGGTGGCGACGTGGTCTCGCCTGCCGCGGTGGAGAGCGTGCTGCGCGCCGCACCGCACCTGGTGGTCCGGCACCTGTACGGGCCCACCGAGATCACCCTCTGCGCCACCCAGCACCGGGTCACCGCCCCGGCCGGACCCGGTGACCGGCTGCCGATCGGCCGGCCGATGGCCAACACCCGGGTGTACGTGCTGGACGGCACCCTGTCCCCGGTACCGGTGGGGGTCGTGGGCGAGCTGTACATCGCCGGCGCAGGCCTGGGCCGGGGCTACCTCGGCCGGCCGGGGCTCACCGGCGAGCGCTTCGTGGCCGACCCGTTCGGCGAGCCGGGCTCGCGGATGTACCGCACCGGCGACCTGGTCCGCTGGAACGGCGCGGGCGAGCTGGTCTTCGCCGGCCGGGCCGACGATCAGGTGAAGATCCGCGGCTTCCGGGTCGAACCGGGTGAGGTCGAGGCGGTGCTGAGCCGGCACCCGGCCCTCGCCCGGAACACGGTGGTGGTCCGCGAGGACCGGCCGGGTGACCAGCGCCTGGTGGCCTACGTGGTGGCGGCCGATCCGGTGGTGGGCGTCGACCCCGCCGAGCTGCGCGAGTACGTCGGCTCGGTGCTGCCGGACTACATGGTCCCGGCCGCGGTGGTGCCGCTGCCTCAGCTGCCGCTGACTCCCAACGGGAAGCTGGACCGGGCCGCCCTGCCCGCTCCCGCCGCACCGGCGGCCGGGTCCGGGACGCCCCGGAACGCGCGGGAGGAGTTGCTGTGCGCCCTGGTCGCCGAGGTGCTCGGCCTCGACCTGGTCGGCGTGCACGACAACTTCTTCGAACTCGGCGGGGACAGCATCGGCTCGATCCAGCTGGTCGGCAAGGCCAGGGCGGCCGGTCTGGCACTGACCCCGAAGGACGTCTTCCAGGCCCGCACGGTGGCCCAACTGGCCCTCGCCGCAGGGACGGTGACCTTGCAGGCCACCGCCGACGACGGTGTCGGGGAGATCCCGCTCACCCCGGTGATGCACGATCTGCGGGCGCGCGGCGGCACGCTGGACGGCCTGTACCAGTCGGTGCTGCTGCGGGTCCCCGCCGAGCTGACCGAGGACTCGCTGGCCGCGGTGCTGCAGGCGGTGCTGGACCAGCACGACGTGTTGCGGCTGGAGGTCCAGGACTCCTCCTGGCGCCTGCGGACCCGTCCCGTCGGCGCGGTCGCCGCGGCGTCCTGCCTACGGCGGGTGGACGTGGCCGGGCTGGACGACGCGGCGGCCCGCGCGGTGATGGCCGCCGAGGCCGCCGGGGCGGGCGACCGGCTGTCCCCCGCGGACGGCGCGGTGCTCCAGGCGGTCTGGTTCGACGCGGGCGGCGCACGCCCCGGCCGGCTGCTGCTCGCCGTCCACCACCTGGCGGTGGACGGGGTCTCCTGGCGGATCCTGCTGCCCGACCTGGCGGCGGCCTGGAGCGCGGTCTCGGCCGGCCGCACCCCGAAGCTGGAGCCGGTGAGCACCTCGTTCCGGCGCTGGGCCAAGACCCTGGCCGAGCAGGCCGGGCTGGCGTCCAGGACGGACGAGCTCGGGTTCTGGGCCGCTCCGGGCGCCGGTGACGAGCCACTGCTCGGCACCCGTCGCCTCGACCCGGCCCGGGACACCACCGAGACGGCGCGCTCGCTCTCGGTGGCGCTGTCCGCCGCCGTCACCGAGGCCGTGCTCACCCGGGTCCCGGCGGCGTTCAACGCCGGCGTCGACGACGTACTGCTGACCGCGCTGGCGCTGGCGGCGTCGGCCGCCCGGGAGCGCCCGCAAGACGCGCCGGTGCTGGTGGAGGTCGAGGGGCACGGTCGGCAGGAGGACCTGGTGCCCGGTCTGGACCTGTCCCGCACCATGGGCTGGTTCACCACGGTCCACCCGGTACGGCTCGACCCGGGCCAGGTGGACTGGGACGAGCTGTGGTCGGCCGGGCCGGTGGTCGGCACCGTCCTCAAGGGGATCAAGGAGCAGCTGCGCGCCGTGCCGGACCACGGCCTCGGCTACGGGATGCTGCGGTACCTGAACACCGCCACCGCACCCTCGTTGGCGTCCTCCCCCGAGCCGCAGATCGGCTTCAACTACCTCGGCCGCTTCGACACCGCGGGTCCGGACGCCGACTGGGGCCTGGCCCCGGAGAGCGCCCAAGGCGACGCGGCCGGCCCGCCGCCGGGCCCGGCGGCGCCGCTGCGGCACGTGCTGGCGGTCAACGCGATGGCCCGGCCCGGGGCGGACGGCGTCGAACTGCGCGCCGTGTGGACCTGGCCCAAGGACGTACTGCCCGAGCGGGACGCCGAATTGCTGGCCGACACCTGGGTGCGGGTGCTGGAGGCGATGGCCCGCCACGTCGAGCGCGCCGACGCCGGCGGCGCCACCACGTCCGACTTCGACCTGGTGCAGCTGGACCAGGACGAGATCGACGAGTTCGAGAGCGAGTTCATGAGCGAGGACGGGGACCTGCTGTGAAGCGTGCGCGGATCGAGGACGTACTGCCGCTGACGGCGCTGCAGGAGGGCTTCCTCTTCCACTCCCTCTACGACGAGGACGCCTGTGACGTCTACCATCTGCAGTTCGCCTTCGACCTGCGCGGCGGCCTGGACGCCGAGGCGATGCACCGGGCGGCCGACGGCCTGCTGCGCCGGCACGCCAACCTGCGGGCCGCGTTCCGCCAGCGCCGCAACGGAGAGACGGTGCAGGTGGTGCCGGGCGAGGTGGCGATGCCCTGGGTCGAGGTCGACCTCTCCGCGCTGCCGCCCGACCGGCAGGAGGAGGAGCTCGCTTCGATCCTCGCGGCGGACCGGGCCCAGCGCTTCGACCTCAGGAAGGCGCCGCTGGTCCGGTGCCAGCTGATCCGGCTCGGCGCACAGGCGCATCGACTGGTGCTGACCAGCCATCACATCCTGCTGGACGGCTGGTCGCTGCCGCTGATGCTGCGCGAGCTGTTCACCATGTACAGCGACGGCGGCGACCACGCGCTCCCGGCGGTCCGGCCCTACCGCGACTACCTGCGCTGGCTCGGCGGGCAGGACCGGGAGCGGGCCCTGGCCGCATGGCGCGGGCACCTCGCCGGCCTGGAGGAGGCGACGCTGCTCGGCCCGGCCGGCGCCGGCCGCGAGACGGTGGTGCCCGAGGAGGCCGTGGTCGAGCTGGGCGCGGAGCTGACCTCGGGGCTCACCGCCGCCGCCCGCCGGTACGGACTGACCCTCAACACGGCGGTCCAGGGGGCCTGGGCGCTGGTCCTCTCCCGGCTGACCGGCCGCGCCGACGTGGTGTTCGGCGCCACGGTCTCCGGCCGCCCGGCCTCCCTCCCCGGGGTCGAGTCGATGATCGGCCTGTTCGCCAACACCGTCCCGGTCCGGCTGCGGATCGACCCGGCCGAGTCCCTGCGGGGCCTGCTGACCCGGCTGCAGGACGAACGCTCGGCCCTGGCGGACCACGAGTACCTCGGCCTCGGCGAACTGCAGCAGCTCTCCGGGATCCGCGCGGAGTTGTTCGACTCGCTGTACGTGTTCGAGAACTTCCCGGCCCCGGCCGAGCGGGGCGGACCCTCCTTCCAGGGCCTGACGCTGGCCGGCGCCGAGGGCAAGGCCGCCGCCCACTACCCGCTGACGCTGACCGTCCTGCCCGGGGCCGCGCTGCGGCTGCGGCTGGACTACCGCGCCGACCTGTTCAGCCGCGCCACGGTGCTCGGCTGGGCCGACTGCCTGCGCGTGGCGCTGGAGGCGCTGCTCGCCGATCCGGACGCACCCACCGCGAGCGTGGACGTCCTCGACGAGGCGCAGCGGCGGCGGCTGCTGGTCGACTGGAACGGCACCGCGGCAGCGCCGGCGAAGCAGTGCCTCCCGGAGCTGTTCGAGGCCCAGGTGCGCCGCACCCCGAAGGCCCCGGCACTGTGGCGGGACGACGCTGCCGTCGGCTATGCCGAGCTGAACGCCGAGGCCAACCGGCTGGCCCGGTTCCTGGTCGTCCAGGGGGCGGGCCCGGAGTCGGTGGTCGCGCTGGCCCTGCCGCGCTCCCCGGAGCTGCTGGTGGCGCTGCTGGCCGTGCTCAAGTCCGGTGCCGCCTATCTCCCGCTCGACCTCGGCCATCCGCGCGAGCGGATCGAGATGATCATGGCCGGCGCGCGCCCGGCGGTGGTGCTGACCACGCTGGACGGCCTCTCCCGGGTCCCGGCCGGGGACAACCGCTGGTGCCTGGACGGCGCCGACTTCCGGGCGGCCCTGGCGGAGTACGCCGCCGAGGACCTGAGCGATGGGGACCGCAGGGCCGCGCTGCGGCCGGAGCACCCGGCTTACGTGATCTACACCTCCGGGTCCACCGGCACCCCCAAGGGCGTGGTGGTGCCGCACCGCGCCCTCGCCAACTTCCTTGCGGCGATGGCGGAGCTGGTCCCGATGAGCCCGGCGGACCGGCTGCTCGCGGTGACCACGGTGGCCTTCGACATCCATGTCCTGGAGCTGTACCTGCCGCTGCTGGCCGGCGCGGGCGTGGTGGTCGCCGACCGCGACGAGGTCCGTGACCCGGCACTGCTGGCCGCCCTGCTCCGCCGCAGCCGGGCGACGCTGATGCAGGCCACCCCGACGCTGTGGCAGGCCCTGCTCTCCGAGCACCGGGAGGACGCCCGGGACTTGCGGATGCTGGTCGGCGGCGAGGCGCTGCCCGCCGCCCTGGCCGAGCGGATGCGGGAGGTCGCCGAGGAGGTCACCAACCTCTACGGGCCCACCGAGACGACCGTGTGGTCGACCGCTGCGGAGCTCGATCCGTCCCGGGTCGGTGCGCCCGCCATCGGCCGGCCGGTCCTGAACACCCGGGCGTACGTCCTGGACGAGCGGCTGCGCCTCGCGCCGCCCGGGGCGGCCGGCGAGCTGTACCTGGCGGGCGAGGGGCTGGCCCGGGGGTACCTGGACCGGCCCGCGCTGACCGCCGGGCGGTTCACGGCCGATCCGTACGGCCCGCCCGGGTCGCGGATGTACCGCACCGGCGACCTGGCCCGCTGGGGCGGGGACGGCCGGCTGGAGTACCTCGGCCGGACCGACCACCAGGTCAAGATCCGCGGCTTCCGGCTGGAACTCGGCGAGGTGGAGGCCGCGCTGACCTCGTACCCGGGGGTGGTGCAGGCGGTGGCGGTGGTCCGCGAGGACCGGCCCGGGGACCGGCGGCTGGTCGGCTACGCCGTGCCGGCCCCGTCGGGTCTCGACCAGGCGGAGCTGGGCGCGCACCTGCGCCGGCGACTGCCCGAGTACATGGTGCCCTCGGCGGTGGTACCGCTCCGGGCCCTGCCGGTGACGCCCAACGGGAAGCTGGACCGCGGGGCGCTGCCCGCGCCCGACCCCGTCGCCCGGGTGACCGGGCGCGGCCCGCGCACCACACGGGAGGAGGTGCTGTGCGCCCTGTTCGCGGAGGTGCTGGGGTTGGAACACGTCGGTGTCGACGAGGACTTCTTCGAACTCGGCGGCCACTCCGTGCTGGCGACCCGGCTGGTGACCCGGGTCCGTGCGGAGCTGGGCACCGCCATCTCGATCCGCGGCCTCTTCGAGGCGCCGACCGTGGCGGCCCTGGCCCGGCGGCTGCACCGGGACGACGACCCCTTCGAGACCCTGCTGCGGCTCCGCGCCGGCCGCCGGGGCACGCCGTACTTCCTCATCCATCCCGTGGTCGGGCTCGGCTGGTGCTACACGGGCTTCATCACCCGGCTCGGCGCCGACTCGCCGGTCTACGCCCTGCAGGCGGCCGGCCTCACCGGGGACGGACAACTCCCGCGCAGCGTACGGGAGATGGCAGAGGACTACGCCGCGCGGATCCGCGCGGCGCATCCGCGCGGCCCCTACCGCCTGATCGGCTGGTCCTTCGGCGGTCTGGTGGCGCACGAGATCGCGACGCTGCTGCAGGCCGAGGGCGCCGAGGTGGAACTGCTGGCGCTGCTCGACTCCTACCCGGCGGCGGACGGCGCCGTCCCCTCCGGCGCCGAGCTCGAACAGGAGATCCTGGCCGCTCTGGCGGCCGGTCCCGGCGGCGGGCCGTCTCAGCCGCCGGTACCGCTGACCGCGGCCGCGGTGGCCGAGCTGCTCGGACGGCAGGAGGGACCGCTGGCGGGCCTGGGCGTACAGGGCGTCGAGGCGCTGAAGCGGGTCGCCGCCAACAACACCCTGATCGCCCGCGACTTCACGCCCGGCAGCTTCCGGGGCGACCTGCTGGCCTTCCGCGCCGGGCGGCACGGCGGCGAGCAGCCACCTTCGGCCAAGGCCTGGGCCGCCCATGCGACGGGCCGGATCCACGAGTTCGACCTGGACTGCACCCACCAGGAGATGACCGCACCGGCCGCGCTGGACGTGATCGCCGGTGTGCTGAACGACCGGATGTCGCCGACATCCGGGTGACCCAAGAGGAGAGAACTGATGGCGACCAACCCCTTCGAGGACGAGAACGGGACCTACCTGGTGCTGGTCAACCACGAGGGCCAGCACTCGCTCTGGCCCGCGTTCACGGAGATACCCGCCGGCTGGGAGAAGGTCCACGGCGAGGACACCCGCCGGTCCTGCCTCGACTACATCGAGGCGAACTGGACCGACATGCGTCCCAAGAGCCTGATCGAGGCCATGGACGCGGAACGCGCCTAGGGTCTGCAAAGGAGCGGCGAGAGCGTGCACATGACTGAGTTGGGCTTGGCAGGGCGTCCCGGCGGGCCGCAGGGCTCCGGCGAGGACCGGCCGATCGGCGTCGGCGGGGCCGCACTCGCGGTGGGGACGCCGTCGGACGGAATGCGGGCACTGCGCCGGGCCCACGAGGCGGTCTGCGACTGGTCCCACCGGATGGTCGGGTCCGGGTCCTTCGGCAGCTTCCCCTACCGCGCGGTCGTCGACTACTACCGCCAGGTGGGCAAGGCGCGGGTGTCCCCGGAGCTGGTCGCCCTGCTGCGCGGCCTCTCGGTCCGGATCGGCTGCTCCGGCCGGGGCCGCCCGTGGTCCTCCCCCGACGCCTGGCTGTTCGACAGCTGGCTGCCGCTGACCCTCACCGACCGGCCGATGGCCTACGACACCTATGCCGGCCACGAGTTGCTGCAGGTGGCGCACTGGGAGGCGGGCGACCCCGAGCGCTCCGAGGACCTGCTGATGGCCGCCCTGCTCGCGGACCTCGCGCAGATCGAGCTGGAGGCCCTGGGGTTCGAGCCGAACGCCCGTCAGCGGACCAGAACCGTCTCGGTGCTGCAGGCGCTGGCCAGGCTCACCGAGTACGCGCCGGCCACCGGGGTGGACACCGCGCCGCTGGCGGCCGTCCGGGAGGTGCTCGCGGCCAGGGGCGGGGACGAGGTGCTGCTGCGGGCCGGGGCCGCCGCCGCGGCGGCGGTCCGGGACCGGGTGCCGGAGCCGCTGGCGCGGGCGGTGGGCATCGGGCTGCTCCCGGTCACCACCATGCACGACGAGCAGATGTTCATCCGCTGCATCCAGCTGTTCGAGCGCCTGTTCGCCCGACTGGCGAGCGCGCTGACGGACGCGGTCGAGGCGGTCCGCCTGGGGCGGCCGGCGGAGGCGGCCGCCGGGCTGTCCGCTGCGGCCGACCGGCTGGCCGGCGCCACGGCGCCGCTGTACCGGATCCTGACCACGATGCCGCCCGAGGCGTTCGCGGTGATTCGGGACCACACCCACGGCGCCAGCGCGATCCAGTCGCGGCCCTACCAGATGATCGAGCTGGTCAGCGCCAAACGCGAGGACGGGCCGTACTCCGCCGAGAAGGGGCCGCGGTTCACGGTGGTCGCCACGCTGCAGGAGGAGTTCCTGCAGTACTCCGGCGGCTGGCGGACGGAGGAGACCCGCCTGCTCCAGGAGGCCATGGTCCGCCTCGACGGCGCCTGGCGGGCGATGAAGCGCACCCACTGGGGCGTGACCCTGAAGATCATCGGCAAGGTCCCCGGCACCGGCGGCACCGCCGGCGCCGAGTACCTGAAGGCGGCGGCGAGCGTACCGCTCTTCCCGCTGCTCGCCACCGTCTGAGGGACGGCGCGGACCCGGTGCGGCCGATCCCGCGCACCCGGCAGGATCGGCCGCACCGGGCCTAACCGAGCACGGTGGTGAGGCCGCGGGCGGCGGCGAGGTCGGGGCAGCCGGACAGCAGGAGGGCTTCTTGCAGTTCAGTGCGCAGCAGGTCGAGGACGAGCCCGGCCCCGGCCTCGCCGTCCGCCGCCAGGCCCCACAGCACCGGCCGCCCGTACATCACGCCGTCCGCACCGCAGGCCAGGGCGCGCAGTACGTCCGTCCCGGAGCGGATCCCGCTGTCCAGCAGCACCTCGCAGCGCCCGGCCACCGCGTCGACCACCGACGGCAGCGCGGTGATGCTGGCCACCGCGCCCGCGAACTGGCGTCCGCCGTGGTTGGAGACGACCACCGCGGCGGCGCCCAGCTCCGCCGCCCGGGCGGCGTCCCGCGGATCCAGCACGCCCTTGAGGACCAGCGGCAGCGTGGTGTTCTCCCGCAGCCAGGCCAGGTCCCCCCAGCCGAGCGCGGGGTCGAAGGCCAACCCGGTGTGGGTGGCCACGGCCGAGGCCCCGGCCTGCCGGGTGTGCGTGGCCGTCAGCGGTTCGGCGCCGAAGTTCGCCGCGGTCACCGACCGGGGCAGCGCGAACCCGTTGCGCATGTCCCGCAGCCGGCGGCCCATCACCGGGACGTCGACGGTGACCACCAGGGCCTCGCAGCCGGCGCCCTCCGCCCTGCGGACCAGGTCGAGCACCTGGCCGCGGTCGCGCGACCAGTACAGCTGGAACCAGGTGGTCCCGCCGATGGCGGCGATGTCCTCCAGCGGGAAGCTGCTCAACGTGCAGATCGTGTAAGGGACTTGGGCCTTGGCGGCGGCTCGGGCGGCGGCGAGTTCGCCGTCCGGGTGCAGCAGCCGCTGGTAGGCCATCGGCGCGACCACGGCCGGCATCGCCGCGGTGCTGCCCAGCAGGGGGCCGGAGAGGTCCGCCTCGCCCGTTCCGGACAGGATCCGCGGCAGCAGCCGGACGCGGTCGAGTGCCGCCCGGTTGGCGGCCTGGACCGACTCGTCGCCGCTGCCGCCCGCGACGAAGTCCCAGACCTCGGCGGGCACCCTGGCGGCGGCCAGCCGTTCCACGTCGGCCGCGCACACCGGCGGGCACGCCCCGGACTCCGGCCCGGCGGCGCTCATCGGGCCGCCCCGTTCCTGGTCTGCTCCAGCTCCACCGCGGTGTACAGCGCCTTGATGTTGCCGCTGCCGAAGGTGCGCGCGCCCAGGCGCTCGATCACCTCGAAGAACAGGGTGCCGCGCGGGTGCACGGACCTGGTGAAGATCTGCAGCAGCTGGCCGTCCTGGTCCTGGTCGACCAGGATGCCGAGCGCCCGCAGCTCGTCGACGGAGTGCCGCAGCAGCTCCAGCCGCTCAGGCACCAGGTCGTAGTAGGCCCCGGGTGTGTTCAGGAAGCCGATGCCGCTCGCGCCGAGCCGGCCCACCTCCCGCACGATGTCGTCGGTGGCGAACGCGATGTGCTGGATTCCCGCGCCACCGTGGCTCTTGATGAACTGGTCGATCTGGCCCGGCTCCCTGGACGGGTCGGGCTCGATCAGGGTGAGTGTCACCTCTCCGGAGCGGCTCTGCACGACCATCGAGTCCATGGCCTGTCCGCCGACGACGATGCGCTCGGTGAAGACCATCTCGAAGTCGAGGACCGTCCGGTAGAACTCCACCGTGGGTATCAGCTGGCCGGCCTCCAGGCAGACCGCGAAGTGGTCGATGGTGCTCAGGCCGGTCTCCGGCGCGCCGGCGGGCACCGGCTCCCCGGCCGCCCCGGGAACGGCGTCCAGCCCTGGTAGCACGGTTGCGTCCACGGCCTGCGGACGCTGGACGAACGTGTGCACCACGTCGCCGAACGCGGCGATGGCGGCGGTGACCACACCGTCCCGCTCCACCGGCCCGCTCACCGGCCGGGCCCCGCGCCGGACGGCCTCGGTGAACGCGGCCGCCGCGTCCGGGGTGCTCAACGCGATGTCGCACACCCCGTCACCGTGCCGCTCCGTGTAGGCGGCCGCGGGGTGGTCGGCCGTCCCGCCCTCGGTCAGCACCAGCCGGATGCCGTGCCGGCCCACCGCGACCGCGCGCACCCCCTCGGCGGACGGCCCGGCGGACCGGGCGTAGACGCCGAACCCGTAGCGCTCCGCGAAGAGTTCGACCGACCGGGTCAGATCGGCGACCGCGAGCCCGACATGGTCCACGCCGAGTCCGTCGAACACGCTCACAATTGTCCCCTCGTCACGATATCGCCTCGTACTGCTCGAAGATGAAGTCCGCCAGCCGGTCGAGACCGACGGTGATCTCATCCGGCGTCAGGTAGCTGAAGGACAGCCGGATCTGGTGGCGCGGCACGCCGTCGCCGTAGAAGTGGTGCATGGGCGTCCACAACACCCGGTGCCGGCGCGCGGAGTGCTCCAGCAGCTCGTCGTCGACCGGGAACGGTACGTCCAGGACGACGAAGAAGCCTCCGCTGGGCGCGTTCCAGGACACCCCCGGGCACCTTCCCGGCGGGAAGCGCTCGGCCAGCCCGTCCAGCACATGGCGCAGGTTCCGCTGGTAGACCTTGTTCTCCTCGGTGTTCGCCGCCCGCAGGCTGCAGTCGTGCTCCAGGAGCTTCCCGCCGATCACGGCCTGCGCGATCGGCGAGGTGTTCACCGTCAGCATGCTCTTGATCTTCGCGAGCTGGTCGGCGAGCGGCTCCGTCGCGCCGTCCCCGGTGCTCACCCGCTGGTCGGCGACGACGTAGCCGACCCGGGCGCCGGGCAGGCCGGTCTTGGCGAACGAACCCAGGTAGACCACCCGGCGGTCGCGGTCGAGCGCCAGAAGCGTCGGCGGCTGCTCGGTGTCCGGGGACGAGAAGATCCCGTACGGGTTGTCCTCCAGGACCAGGAAGTCGTGCTCCTGGGCCAGTCGTAGCAGGCGCTCCCGGGTCTCGCGGCTGAGGCTGATGCCGGACGGGTTCGCGAAGTCGGCGACCACGTAGCACGCGCGGGGCCGCAGACCGGACTCCTTGGCCCGTGCCACCACCGCCGCCAGGTCCTCCAGGTCGATGCCCTCCGAAGAGCCCTTCACCGGCAGCAGCGGCATGTCCACCAGCTCGGCGGCGCCCGCGACCCCCACGTAGCAGGGCAGTACGGTCAGCAGCACGTCGTGCTCGCTCCGGCGCAGGGCCCGCAGCGTGAGGAAGAGGGCCTCCTGGCAGCCGACCGTGACCACGATCGACTCCGGGTCGACCACCACGTTCTCGTCCACCGCGAGGTTCCTCGCGATCAGGTCGTGGATGATCCCCTTCGTCCGGCCGTACTGCAGCATGGTGCGGCGCACCTGCACGACGTCGCCGTCGAACCGCTCCATCAGGTGGTCGGTGTACCGGCGCAGGTACCGGTGGACCGCCTCGGTGTCGAACAGCCCCTCGTAGGGGCGGCCCGCGGCGAGTGAGACGGCGTCCGGAAAGCGCTGCGAGACCTCATTGAGGAAGTTCATCGACTCGATGACCGGCGACGCCAGCGATTCGTGCAGACCGAGCAGGTCCAGCTCCGCCGATGCGCGATCGATGCCGGACATTCGCATCCCCCTGTCGACTGAATCACCCTGTGAACGCGGCAGATAACTCTTCTCCCCGAACTGCCGAACAACAGGAAACCCTGCGATGAAGTGACCTGCACCGCACTCAATAACGCATACGGAGAAAAACCGCGGCGATTCAACCACAGCGCTCAACAGGGCGTCAACCATTGCATTTCAGCGCCGAGTTGGTGAAAACTGACCCGAACTACCCGAAGCCGAACGGCACCGGGCTGACGGGTCGTCCGCTCGCGCGAAATCCGCCGCCACCACACGTTGCGCCGCGAGCCCAATTGCCGGTCGGTCTTGGACCGACCGGCGCGGAGCGGCCGCTGCCGCCGCCTCGGCCCCACTCGCCTGCTCGACGGAGCGCCGCGCGACGGCCCCCTGGCCGCCGAACGCCAACTCGAAGAGGTGGGCGGACATCGCGAGGGGGTGCACGGCCGTGGCCGGGCAGACGATTTCGATGGACAGGCCGGCCGATCGGAGGTCAACCGCCGAGGCGAGCTTCACCGCGAACTCCTTTGGGCTCAGGCTTCAATGGAGTGGTCCCGCCCACTCTACGGGGGGCGATTCGCCCGGCCCGCGCCAGGTCCGAGTGGAGGTGCGGACAGCCGGTCCAGTCGGCTGATGGGGCACGATCCCTTGCACCACGGTCATCTTGACGGACACTCCGGACGGCAGCAGAGGCCAGCGCCGCCGCGACCCCTCGAAACACGCGGTGGCGAAGGCTATTTGACCTGACCTCATAATTGCTGAGCGGGACCGGCGTTCGACATTCGACGGCTTCCGCACCGGCCGTCCTGGAGACAGCGCACACCGAGGTCCGCCAGTATTGCCGACACGACAACCGAGCGGCCTTGAGCGGGACGGACCAGTCCTGCCGAGCACGGCCTGAACAGGGGGAACAATGCGTCTTCGGACCCGGGTGGCAGTCGTCGGCGCCGGACCGGCCGGCCTCGTCCTGGCGAACGTGCTGCAGCAGGCCGGCATCGACAGCGTCGTGGTCGAGCGGCAGTCCCGCCCGTACGTGGAGGCGCGCGCCCGGGCCGGCGTGCTCGAGCACCGCACGGTGGAGATCCTCGACGCCCACGGGCTCGCCGACCGGCTGCTCGCCGAGGGCGGCCGGCACGGCAGCTGTGAGTTCCGCCACCAGGGCGAGCGGTTCTCCGTCCGCTACCAGGAACTCGCCGGAGACCGGGCGCACTACGTCTACCCGCAGCAGTTCCTGGTCCGCGACCTCATCGCGGCCTACCTGTCCGGCGGCGGGCAACTGCTCTTCTCCCACTCGGCCGTCGCCCTGGACGGCCTGGACGGCGACCGGCCGGTGCTGCGCTGCGAGCCGGACGGCGACGCGGAGTCGGTGGAGATCGAGTGCGACTTCATCGCGGGCTGCGACGGCTTCTACGGCGCCTCGCGTCCGGCAGTGCCTGCGGGCCGGCTCCGCGCCTACGGCAGGCAGCACGAGTTCGGCTGGCTCGCCGTACTGGCCGAGACCCCGCCGGCCGGCGAGGAGATCATCTACGCCCTGCACGAGGACGGCTTCGCCGGACACATGCTGCGCACGCCGTCCATCACCCGCTTCTACCTCCAGTGCCCGGTCGGCGACCAGCCGGAGAACTGGCCGGACGAGCGGATCTGGTCCTCGCTGCACCGCCGACTGGGCATGACAGCGGCCGAGTTGAAGCCCGGGCCGATCACCGAGAAGAACGTCCTGGACATGCGCAGCTTCGTGGTCGAGCCGATGCAGTACGGCCGGCTCTTCCTGGTCGGCGACGCGGCCCACATCATCACCCCGGCCGGCGGCAAGGGCATGAACCTGGCCATCGCCGACGCCGAGGAGCTGGCGACCAGGCTGCTCGCCCACTACCGCGGCGCAGGCGCCCGGGCGCTCGACGGCTACTCCGCCGCCTGCCTGCCGCGGATCTGGCAGGCCCAGGAGTTCTCCCACTGGATGCTCCACCTGCTGCACAGCCCGGCGGCCGACCAGGACGACTCCGCCTTCCTGCACCGCCTCCAGCTCTCCCGCCTGGCCCAGCTGCGGGATTCGGCGGCGTACGCGACGAACTTCTCGGACAGCTACGTGGGTCGCGCGGTCAGTCCCGGTTCGGACGCCTCGGGCCGGTAGTGCCGTGAACCCGGCGAGCGCGGTGTTCCGCGCGGGCCGCCGGTCGAATCGCGTGCCGCACCTCCCGGCGGGAGCCGTGTCCCGCCGGGGCCGAAGCACGAGCCGGTCACCCCGTGCGGAGCGGGGTCGCCGGATGCCTTCGGCCGCGAGCTGCGCCGTGAACGTCCGGTATGGTGGCGGAGCATGACTTCCAGTGGGGCCTCGAACCCTCTGCACCCGAACCCCGTCCGCCCGATCCGGATAGCGGCCGCACAGGCCCGGGCGGTCGCCGGTGACATCGACGCCAACGTGGCCACGGTGGCCGGCATGATCCGGCAGGCGGGAGCCGACGGCGCCGCGCTGGTCGTCTTCCCGGAGAAGTTCCTCAACGGCTACGAACCGGACCTCATCAAGTCCGACCCGCTGCGCTACGCGGTGCAGCCCGAGGACTCGCGCCTCGCTCCGATCGCGGCGGCCTGCCGGGAAGCCGGAACCGCGGCGGTCGTGGGCGCGGCGGTGCTGGAGCAGGACGAGCTGTACGTCTCGGCGCTGGTGTTCGGGCGGGACGGGGCCTTCGCCGCCCGGTACGACAAGCAGGTGCTGTTCAAGTCGGAGCGCAGCTTCTACCGCACCGGGTCGACCGGTTGCACCCTCGAACTGGACGGCTGGCGACTCGGTCTCGGGATCTGCTACGACTCGGGCTTCCCCGAGCACGCCCGGGCCGCGGCCCTCGACGGCTGCCACGCGTACCTCGTCGGTGCGCTGTTCGGCGTCGGGAGCGGCCACCACGAGTCGCGCACCTGGTTCCCGGCCCGCGCCATGGACAACACCTGCTACGCCGTGCTGGCCAACCACATCGGCGTGACCGGCGGCTGGAACACCTGCGGCGGCAGCGCCGTCTGGGGCCCGACCGGCCGCCTGCTCGCCGAGGCCGGCCAGGACCTCCCCGAGCTGGTGATCGCCGACCTCGAACCCGAAGCGCTGCTGGCCGCCCGGGAGTCGGAGCCCATGCTCCGCGACCTCTCCGAACTCGTCGGCACCGCCACCGCCGCTCGGCCCCGGCGCGACCAGGTCCGCCTGGCCTGAGCCCGGCCGTACTCATCCGCGCCCGGCGGGGAAGCCGTGCGCACGGGCACCGACGATGACGAGGAGGACGGGCGAGTTGGAACGCCTCACCAGCGACGGGGCGGCCACCCGGTTCGATGTGGTGACCGCATGACGGCGGCGAACCCGTTCGGGCACCCGCGCTGGGGGCTGCAGTTCCACTGGTGGGCCGTCGACCCGGCGGGCCGGGTGGGCCTGTTCTACTCCGCCTTCGGTCCCGTCCCCACGGCGGCCCGCCGCCACGCACCGGCCCTCGACCGGGCCACGGCCGCCGCGCGGGCCCGCCACCCCGAGTGGTTCGACACCGTCTGCCACGCCGACTTCGAGGACTGCCCCGTCACCCACTGCGTCGTCCGACTGGGCCACGCGCCCTACCTGTTCACCTGGGACGAGGAGTTCGACGACCGCTACACCCGCTTCGGCGTCCCCAGCCGGCCGGTCCATCTCGCCGAGCTCCCGGAGGAGTTGGCCCGGGCCGCGCTGCTGGTACCGGTCGGCTTCCCGCTGAGCGACGCGGTCCGGGTCGACCTGGCCTACCCGGACGGCCGGGAGCGGCTGTCGGCCACTGCCTCGGACGGTGGTCCGCGCTAGTGCTGTGACCGCATAGGTTCACCGAGTTGGCGGCGACGGCGCCTGAACCGGTTGCATGTGGACCGACATCCGATTCGGTGTGGGGAGGCGTGGTGGCGGAGCCGGTCAGGGTCCGGGGGCTGACCGATCAGGAGGGCCGCAGTTACAGCGGACCGTGCGTCGGGGCAGCACGAACACGGTGCGCTACCGGCGGGCGATGATGCTGCTGGCGTCGGCTGGCGGGAACCGCCACCCCAACCACACGACTCAGACCCGGGCCCTGCACGCCTACCTGCGCTGGCGCGACGCCGACGCCCGCCACCGCGACGTCCTGGCCGCCGAACGCAAGGAACGCGCCCGCATCCGCAGCGAGAAGAGCATCCGCTGGGGCGGACGCCCCCTCGCGACCGCGGCCCGAACGACCCGGCGAACCCATGCGGTCAGAGCACCTAGAGTTGCGAACCTCCTCCGTCGACAGGGAACTCCGCTCCCGTCGTGAAGGTCGCACCGAACGCCAAGTACGCCACCGCGGCGGCCACTTCCTCGGACGCCCCCAGCCGCTGCATCGGGATCACGCTCCGGTAGGTGTCCTCCATCATCTCGACGACGTCGGCAGGCAAGGAGCGGTTCAGGATGCCCGTGTCGATCGGCCCGGGGCTCACGGCATTGACGCGCACCTTGCGTGGCAGCAGCTCACGGGCCAGGGTGCGCGTCATCGACCGCAGGGCTGCCTTGCTCGCCGAGTAGACACTGAGCGCGTCCAGGCCCAGGACGTTCACCACCGACGTGGTGAGGACCACGCCGCTTCCCTCGCGCAACAGCGGCGCCAACGCCTGCACCGTGAAGTACGGGCCCTTGGTGTTGACGCCGAACAGCGCGTCGTACATCTCCTCCGTCGTTGCCTCGAACGGCGCGGACGCAGTGACGCCGGCGTTGACGAACAGCGCGTCCACCATGCCGAACCGCTCCTGGACCGTGCCGGCCAGCGCCTTGATGTCCTTCAGGGACGCGGCATCGCTGCAGACGGCGATCGCCTTGTCCCCCAACTGCTCCAGCGCGGCGTCCAGGGTGGATCGGGTACGGCCGGTGATCAGTACGTGCGCCCCACCGTCCACGAACAACCGGGCCGCGGCCAGGCCGATACCGCTGCTCCCGCCCGTGATCACGATCTTCTTGCCGTCATAAGTGGTCATGTCCTCAAGTCAAATATCCACCCGCACACCCTGTCCAAGACCTGTTCCGCATGCCGTCATGTCCCAGGCGTATGACGGCGCACGACGTACCCTGGGCGGATGGACCTCGACCTGCGACTCGTGCGCTACTTCACGGTCGTGGCGGAGTGCGGCAACTTCGGCCGGGCCGCCACCAGGCTCCACCTGGCGCAGCCGTCGCTGAGCCGTCAGATCCAGCGGCTGGAGGCTCAGCTCGGTGTCCGGCTGTTCGACCGCTCGCCGCAAGGCAGCAGCCTCACCGACGCCGGTCAGGCCTTCCTTCCCGGGGCCCGGATACTGCTCCAGGAGGCCGAGCAAGCCGCGCACACGGCCAGAGCCGCCGTCCAGCCCCGTACCATCACCGTCGGTTGCGCCGAAGGACTGGTCATCACCGCCTGTGTGCAGGAACTGCGCCGCCGGCACCCTGACGGCCAGTTCCGCACCAGGCACCTCGACTGGCGGGACGCACACGCCCTCGCCGAGGGGCGGGTCGACGCCCTCGTCGCGTACCGGCCCCTGCCCTTGCCCACGGCCGGCTTCCGGGTGACCAAACTCCATGAGGAGTCGCGGGTACTGGTCACGTCGGCAAGTCATCATCTGGCGAACGAGAAAACCGTCAGCCTGCGGGCCCTGTCGGACGAGGAACTGGTCGCCTGCGCCAGCACTCCGGTCCTCTGGGGCACGCCCAAGCCCGTCGGCGACCGCCCGGCACCACCCCCGCCCGCGATCGACGACAGCTACGAGGACAAGCTGGAACTCATCGCCACCGGCCACTGTGTCGCGATCTTCCCTGCAGGCGATCGACGCGCTGCTGTGCGCGAGGACATCGCCCTGGTGCCCGTCATCGACATCGATCCCTGCGAGCTCGTGCTCGTCACCCGCGCTGACGACCCCAACCCGCTGGTCGGATCGCTGGAAGACGTCGCACGTACATTGCTCGGCACAGCCTCCCGACGGGAGAACGACGAACTGCCGGTCAACTGAACCCATTGCCTCTGCGATGTGTTCCAGATGGCTGTCGCCGCGCTGCACAGTCCTGACGCACCGAACTGGTGCTGCCCCGGCGCACGATCCGCTGCAGCTTCTGCCCCTCCTGGTCAGTCAGTCGGCGCACACGGACAGGCCCGTCCACCGCAGCACCTCCAGCAGTCGGATCGGACGTCAGCGCACGTCCAACCGCCACCACGGTCAACCCGGCGAACCTATGCGGTCAGGGCACTGGGCCCGGTCAGCCGGTGGCGGTGATCCGGGCGGCCAGGCGGGCGGGAAGCGGGTAGGGGGTTTCGGCGGCGAGCCTGGCCTCGGCCTCGGCCGGCCGGCCCGCGCGGACCAGGGCATGGGCCTGGTGAGCCAGGGCGGTCACATCGGTGATGCCGAGGATCCACTCGTCGACATAGCGATCGACGGCCTCGCCGGACAGCCCGATCTGGATGGCCCGGTGGGGCAGCGCGGCGAGCTCGGTCGAGCGCTCGGGATCCCACTGGATGCGCACGGGACTGGCGGCCAGCTCCTCCTTCCAGGCGGCGGCCGAGGAGTGCACGTCGCGGTCGTAGTGGCTCAGGCAGGAGTGGGCCAGGGCCCATTCGAAGCCCTCCCGGCTGATCCGGACGGCCAGTACCCGTTCCTGCCCGGCCTTGACGCCCCAGCCGGAGCGGTACATCATCCAGCGGAAGGACGGCTTGATCCAGGTCATCCGCTCACGCTTGAACGGCGGCACGAAGGTGCCCGCCGCGAGCGCGGCCTCGGCGATCGGGGCGGGGTACGCCTGGTAGACGGTGAGGCCGTGCTCGTCGTGGGCGGCTCGGATCTGCCGGAGCAGTGGTTCGGTCATCGGTACTCCAGGATGGTCGGTTCGGTGGTCGGACGCCCGTTCTCGCTGCCGCCGGGAGAGCGCCCCGCCGGCCTTCCCGGCCGGCGACAGGGGGTTGGGAGTTCTCGGCACCCGACGGAACGATGGCGCTTTCCCGAATGCCCTTCCGCAGTCCGGACGACCGGATTCCAGCCGGCGGTTCTCCGTGCGCGTCCAGTCTTCGTTCACATACGGACGGAGCACGGTCTCGACGGGGCAATTCCGGTTCGACACCCGGCCGATCGAGGTTTCTCCACGCTCGCCGATCGCAGCCCGACAGCTCCCTCAGCCCAGCCCATCCCCTGGGTGACGTGGCATTTTCGGGGCGAGGCCCGGTGGATGCGGCCGGCTCTGCGAGGCGGGTCACGGAACGAAGGACCTACGCCTTCCGGTCGTCACATCCCGATCCCCTTGCGCCGTCCGGGCCGTGACAAGGGAACCGTCGACACTGTCGGGACGTCAAGTGAATTACTTTTCAACGAACATGCGTCCGCGAGCAATCGGACCCGGCGCGGCAACTCACGGACGACCTCCGCTTTGTCGAGTCGCTGACCGGTCGCCGCCCGGTGGGCCAGATTATGAACATGCCAGGCACCACCAACCCCGTGCGGACCAGGCGCCGGCCAGCTACCGCCGGGGCAGTCGACCAAGATCACGCCGCGCCCTTATGCTGCCGCCCATGTCCACCAGCACAGCCCCCACCTTGCTCTTCGTGATCGGCCCGGCCGCCGTCGGGAAAATGACCATCGGCAGCGCCATAGCCGAACGCACCGGACTCAAGCTCTTCCACAACCACCTGACCATCGAGCCGCTGCTCCGGCTCTTCACCTACGAGTCACCGCAGTTCCAGCGCCTCAACCACGGCTTCCGCGAACAGATCTTCGCCGAAGCCGCCGCCAGCGACCTGCCTGGCCTGGTCTTTACTCTCGTCTGGGACTTCGACGACCCCGAGGACGCCGCCCTCGTCGAGCGCTACTCGGCCCCGTTCCGCGCGCGCGGCTCACGCGTGCTGTTCCTGGAGCTCTGCGCCGACCAGAGCGTCCGGCTGGAACGCAACTCCGGCGAGTCCCGTCTCGCGGAGAAGCCGTCCAAGCGTGACCTGGAATGGTCCAACCGCAACCTGGTCGGCATGGATGCCAAGTACCGGCTGAACTCGATCGACGACTTCGCCCACATCCCCGAATCGCACCTGCTGATCGACAACACGCACCTCGAACCCGACCAGGTCGCCCAGCGGGCCATCGAGTACTTCGGGCTCTGATCACATGCGCGAGTTCGCGGACAACATCGATACGGCGCACCGGGGTTCGACGGCTACGAGGCACAATGGGCAACTACACGGACTACACGGCCACCGGCATGGACGAGGAGGACGCGCTGTTCCTCGCCGAACGCGATCGGGTCGACACCCCGCCCGCGCCGACGGACGCGCCCACGCCCGGCTTCAGCCGATTCCTGGTGGAGATCGACGGATCGGCCGAGGAGTACACCGAGCGGCTGCGCTCGCTGCTCGGCGCGGCACTGGACCGGGCGGTGGCCGCGATGGACCTCGACCACCTCGACGATCCCGACTCCCTGGAGCTCGACCTGACGGTACGTCATGTCCCGGAGTGGTTCGCGGCGCTCTGCACCCACTCGGGCACCGAGCAGCCGGCCCCCGACTTCACCCGGGCCGGCGCCGCCCGGTTCACCGCCGCCGGCCACGGCTCCGGTTGGCGCCTGAGCGGCTGGCTGGAGCGGTTCGACTGGGACAGCACCTTCCGCACCTGGGAGTGGTGGGACATCACCCGCACCGACGAGCGCACCCTGAGCATCTGGGTGAACGCCCACGGCGAGGACTTCTTCGCCTGCGACGACCTGCGCTGGGCCGCCTACACCTCCGGAGCCGTCAAGGTCACCGGGCCCGTGCTGGTGGACGCGGCCGAGTGGCGGGCGCAGCGCGGCCGAGCAGGAAGTGGATGGCCGCCGGCAGCGGCCCCCGGTAGCCTCTCCGCCCATGGACGCATCGGAGAGCCGTGACGGCGACATCAGCACGCTTTTCGGACCGTCCCGGGTCGCGGCTCTCGACGCGCTCATCGCGGACCTCCGCTCCCCTGACCCCGTGCTGCGCGACGAGCGGGCCTATTCCAGGGCCACGCGCTGGATTCCCGCCCTCGACTCGGCGGAGCGGCAGTACCTGGGCGACCGCATGGCCGCGCGGTTCAGCGACCCTGCCGTGGCGGCCCGCGCCTTCGCTCCGCTGGTCCTGGCCCGGATCGTCGAGGCGGGCGACTGGAAGCAGGAGTGGTGGAGCGCCTTCGCCGACTGGTACCCGGCCGAGACGGACCTGCGCGGCCATGACCCGGTCCTCGGCTGGCTGCACGCCGTCGCCCACGGCGCCGACCTGCTGGCCGCGCTCTCCCGGCATCCTGGCCAAGACCCCGTGCCACTGGCCGAGTTGGCGGTTGCGCGGCTGCTGGCCGCCACGGACCATCTCTTCGACGCCCAGGAGGACGACCGGCTGGCCCTCGCCCTCGCCCGGATCCTGAGCCACCCGGACCTCACCGCCGCCCAGTCGGCGCGATGGACGGACCCCGTCGCCGCGGCGTTCCGGACCGGAGAGCCGGGCCCGGTTCCGGCCTGGGCCTCCAACACCATGCGAACCCTGCGCATGCTCTACGTCCTGGTCGACCGCGGCCTGCGCGCCCCTGCCCCGGACGGCCCGCCTCGCACGGCCACCCACCGCGAGGCCGTCCTCGGCGCCCTCGCCGACACCCTCGCGGTCGTCGCCCCCTACACCGCATGACGTCAACGGTGAAGGCGTCCCGAAAGGTACGGGCCGTCCCGCCCGCCGGGAAGGCGGACAGGACGGCCCGCCGGGATCAGACCGCCGGGGCCGGGTAGGTCGGGTACTCCACCCCGGAGACGTGCTGGACGACCCGGATGACCTGGCACGAGTAGCCGAACTCGTTGTCGTACCACAGGTAGAGGATCGCGTTGTCGCCCTCGACCTTGGTGGCGCCGGCGTCGACGATCGAGGCGTGGCGCGAGCCGATGAAGTCGCTGGAGACCGCGTCGGGGGCCGTGATGAAGTCGATCTGGCGCTTGAGCGGCGAGGTCAGCGACACGTTGCGGAGGTAGTCGAGGACCTCCTCGCGCGTGGTCTCGCGGGCGAGCTGCAGGTTGAGGATCGCGATCGAGACGTCCGGCACCGGGACGCGGATCGAGCTACCGGTGATCTTCGCGTCGAGGTCGGGCAGCGCCTTGGCCACGGCGGAGGCCGCACCGGTCTCGGTGATGACCATGTTGAGCGGTGCCGAGCGGCCGCGACGGTCGGAGCTGTGGTAGTTGTCCAGCAGGTTCTGGTCGTTGGTGAACGAGTGGACGGTCTCCACGTGGCCGCGCAGCACGCCGTACTCGTCCGCCATCGCCTTCAGCGGCGGGACGATCGCGTTGGTGGTGCAGGACGCGCAGGACAGGATCTGCTCGTCCGGCTTGATCGTGTCGTGGTTGACGCCGTGGACGATGTTGGGGACGTCGCCCTTGCCCGGCGCGGTCAGCACCACCTTGGCGATGCCGGGGCGGAGGTGCTTGGACAGGCCCTCGCGGTCGCGCCACCGGCCGGTGTTGTCGATCAGGATGGCGTCGTTGATGCCGTACGCCGTGTAGTCCACCGTGGTCGGGTCGTCGGAGTAGATGACCTTGATCTCGGTGCCGTTGGCGATGATCTTGTCGTTCGCCTCGTCGACGGTGATGGTGCCCTGGAACTGGCCGTGGATCGAGTCGCGCCGCAGCAGCGAGGCGCGCTTCACGATGTCTTCGCCCTTGCCCTTGCGCACGACGATGGCGCGCAGGCGCAGACCGGTGCCCGAACCGGCCTTCTCGATCAGCAGGCGGGCCAGGAGCCGGCCGATGCGGCCGAAGCCGTACAGGACGACGTCGCGGCCCTCGCGGCGCTCCTGCTTGTTGGCGCCCGTGGCGCCGGCGACGGCCTCGGCGGTGAACTCCGCCACGGAGAGGCCGCGGTCGTCGGTCCGGTACATCGCGGCGAGCATGCCGATGTCGATCTGGGAAGGGCCGAGATCGAGCGTGGTGAGAGCGGTCAGGAACGGCAGCGTCTCGGTGACCGAGAGCTCCTCACCGGCGATCTGGCGAGCGAATCGGTGGGTCTTCAGAATGCTGACCACCGACTTGTTGACCAAGGAGCGGCTGTGCAGCAGGACGGTGACGTCCCGCTCCCGGTGCAGCCTTCCGATGATCGGAATCATCGACTCCGCGATCTCCTCGCGGTTCTTCCAGTCCGTGAACACGTCGTCGTTGACAGTCACAAGTCCATCTTTCGAGCTAGAGGCGGTACTCACATGCTAGCTTTCGGCCATTTCGACCACGCGAGCGGCCCCGCCCGCACGCCCGGCTCCCCGCCGTACCGGCCCCGGCCCGCCCGGGCACACGGCGCCGGACGCCGGGCGCGCCGCGATCGATGAGGGCCATCGGCGTACCCGCCAGGTCGGGTTCGTTCCGGCAGGGTTGTGCCGGGCAGCCCCCGGTGTGCACTCGTTCCTGCGTGCCCCGCCTCCCGTCTGCGCCGCGCCCGGTCCGCAGGGGTCAGGTGTCCGCGGTGGCGGTCCGGGACGCGGCGTTGATCAGGCGGGTGTAGTGGCCCCCGCTGGCCAGGAGGTCGGCGTGCGTGCCGTGCTCCACGATGCGGCCGCGATCGAGGACGATGATCTGGTCCGCGTTGCGGATCGTCGACAGCCGGTGGGCGATGGTGATCGTGGTGCGCCCCCGGGAGAGCGTCTCCAGTGCCTGCTGGACGGCCAGTTCGGTCTGGGTGTCCAGGGCGCTGGTCGCTTCGTCCAGGACGAGCACCCGGGGGTTGCGGAGCATGGTCCGCGCGATCGCCAGGCGCTGTTTCTCGCCGCCCGAGAACCGGTATCCGCGCTCGCCCACGATGGTGTCGTAGCCGTCCGGCAACCCCTCGATGAGGGTGTGGATCTGTGCGGCCTTGGCGGCGGCGACGATCTCCGCCTCGGTCGCGCCGGGCTTCGCGAAGCGCAGGTTGTCGGTGATCGTGGTGTGGAAGAGGTGGGTGTCCTGCGAGACCACGCCCACGGTGTCGGACAGGGTGGCGAAGTCGAGGTCGCGGATGTCGGTCCCGTCGATCGTGATGCGGCCCCGCGTCACGTCGTAGAGGCGCGGGACGAGGTAGCCGAGGGTCGTCTTCCCCGCTCCGGTGGCCCCGACCACGGCCAGGTGGCTGCCCGCCGGGAGATCGAGGCTGATGTCCGACAGCACCTGCGCCGAAGGGCCGTAGGCGAAGCCGACGTCCTCGAACCGCACGTGGCCCGCCGGGTGGGCGATCGATTTCGGCTGCTCGGGCTCGGGGACGTCGACGGGAAGGTCCAGGTACTCGAAGACCCGGTCGAAGAGAGCCAGCGAGCCCTGGACGGCGATCCCGGTCTGCAGCAGCGACACCACCGGGCTGAACAGGCCCTGCTGCAGCGTGGTGAAGGCGATCAGGGTGCCGACCGAGATCGTCGGGCGGCCGTGCTCGCCGAACACGCCGGCCGACCAGTAGATGGCGATCGGCATGGCCGCCATGATGATCGAGATCGTCGACTGCCGCCACCTTCCGGCCATCGAGGAGCGCACCGACAGATCGGTGATGGCACTGGAGTGGCCGGCGAACTCGCGGTTGAGCGTCCCGGTCCGGCCCATGGTCCGGGCCAGCAGGAATCCGCTGACGGACAGGGACTCCTCGATCAGTGCGGTCACGACCGCCAGGAGCTCCTGCCGCCTCGTGGTCAGCTCCCGGCGCTCGGCGCCGACCTTGCGGCTGATCCAGATGAACAGCGGGAGCATGGCCAGCGAGAGCAGCGTCAGCTTCCAGTCGAGCGCCGTCATGGCGACCAGGCTGGCCGCCAGGGTCGTCACGCTGGAGACGACCGAGGTCGCCGTTCCGGTGACGGTCGCCTGCATCGCCCCGATGTCATTGGCGATCCGGGACTGCACCTCTCCGGTCCGGGTCGTGGTGAAGAAGGCGAGGGACATCCGTTGCAGATGCGTGTAGACCGCGTTGCGGAGGTCCTCCATGACCCGCTGGCCCAGGCGGACGGAGAGGTAGGTCTGCAGAACGCTGAGCGCCGTCGCCAGCACCACCAGGGCGAACATCGCGGCGGACAGCGCCGTCAGAAGTCCCGCCCTCCCCTGCGGCAGAGCCACGTCCAGGATCGCCCGCAGCAGGAACGGCGGCACCAGCGCCAGCAGCGCCGAGACGACCACCAGCGACAGCACCGCCAGTAGTTGTCCCCGGTGGGGGGAGAACAGGCCGGCGATTCTGCGCAACGGCGGGCGGTGGCGGTCTGCCTCGGGCGTGGCCATGGTGTTCTACCTTCGGTGGCTGGAAATCACGCAGTGCTGCGCAGCCGGTCGGCGCCGGCTGCGCAGCACGAGGTGGGTGTCTTCGGCGAGGGGCCCAGGGCCTGCCGGCGGGTCAGCTGACGGTGAGGAAGCCCTCGCGCAGCAGGGTCCGCACCAGCACCAGGCGGCCCGGGGCGTCCAGGTCACCGGGGATGGACTCGGCCGTGAGCGGCTCGGCGCTGCGGTCCACCAGGTGGGCGACCTCCTCGGCGACGTGCACCGGCAGCTGCACGGTCTTGTTGTGGAAGTCCAGCCGGACGGATTCGTCGTCCGTGGTGAGCTGCCACTTCAGGTCGGGGCGCCTGCGCACCGGCGTCCGGAGGTCGATGCCGTCCGCCGCCTCGAGGTCGGTCAGGTGGTGGCGCAGCGGCGGCGCGCTGATCGAGACCGCCGTCTTCACGGCTTCCCGCACGGCCTGGTGGACGTCGGTCCTGGCGACGACCTCCTGGAGCAGCTCGGCGAGGGTCTCCTCGGCCTGGCGCTGCAGCGACTCGTCCGAGGCGAAGCCGATCGGCAGACCGGCGCGGAACCGGACGTCCTCGGTGACGATCTTGGCAATGGCCTCGTGCAGGAGAGCGGGCCACAGCACCGGGTGGATTCCCAGGGTGATGTGCAGCGAGGCCGTGTCCGTGGAGGTGGCGGCGTGCACCGTGCCGCGCGGCAGGTAGAGCAGGCTTCCCGGCTGCAGGTCGATCGTCCGATCCACCTCGGGAGCGGTCGTGGAGTGGTGGTCGTAGGGCCGGTCCTGCGTGGGCAGCTCGTAATCGGACTTGTACAGCCGCCACTGCTTGGTCCCATGGATCTGAAGGATGATCACATCATGGGTGTCGTAGTGCGGATTGAAGCCGCGGGCGCTGCCACCCGGCGTGAGGTAGACGTTCGCCTGGATCCGCGCGCTGAGCTCGGTGCTCAGCGCGGCGGACAGCCGGGCTATCGGTGCCCAGCGGCGCTCGAGTGCGTTGAGCACGAGGGTCGAGCCGGTGCGGTAGCGCTCGTAGAGCACCTCGAGCGCGGTGGTCTTCCCGTTCCGCCCCCGCCCGGAACCGAGTTCCGCGACCGGCGTCTCCTTGCCCTCGACCACCACGCGGATGCAGTCGAGCCCGGGACCGGAGAGGAGCAGCAGCTGGTCCACGTCGTCCAGGGTCAGAATGCCGGAATAGAAATCCTGGTCGTTCCGTTCGACCAGCAGCGGTTTCTTCTCCCAGAATTCCTGCTTGAATTCCTCCGGGGCCACCGGGTTGATAAGGCGCGTGAGATCAAGGAGCGGCCGCGCGACGGGCGCAGCGTCTTCTCGATCCGTAAGAATCGTCATGACTTCCGAGTCTCCCTACGGAATGCTTTGCACTGGACCGACCGGAATGCGGCCGGCCGGCACGGCGGGTCCGCGGGTCGATGACCCGCGGACCCGCCGGCCGCGTTGCCGCCGTCAGCTCACCGGCCGCGGCAGTGGACCGACGAATCAGTCCTTGTCGTCGACGTGGGTGGTGAAGCTGTCCCAACCACCGCTGTCGTTGCTGTTGTTGTCATCCAGCGGGCCACGGCTCGTGTCGTGCATCGGGCGCACGGCGCCCGCCGCCGGACGGACGACGACGATGTCGGCGGCGTCAAGGCTCTTCGCCATCGTTTTCTCCCTTCGTCAGAATTCCTCGGATGGCGCACGTTTCGCGCACCACTGGCCCGGGAAGCAAGTCCCGAACCCCGGCGAGGGATCGCCCTTTGCGATCGGTTCGGATTCAAGCACGTCACTCACCGGTGGGCAACGCATTTCAAACGCTTCCTTAAGCGCCGGTCAATCAGCTGCATTTCGCCGGGAATGTCTCCTCGCCGTGCCCGGCCGTGCCGCCCGCGATCGGAGCGACGACGAGCAGCCGCAGCGCCTGGTAGCAGCAGAGCATGCCCCACAACTCCTGGCGCACCAGCTCCGGCGAGCGCGAACGGAACGGCGACCGGAGGTCCGGACGGGACCGGGTGAGCAGTTGGAAGACCGTCTCGGTGCGGAACCGCTCCAGGTGGGCCCGGACCAGCTCCTGGGCGGGCAGCACGTCCGGATCGACCACGGTGGTGGCGAGCCGGTGGGTCACCGGACTCGCTCCGCCCTCGGATGCCGAGCTGAACTCGACCACCCTGAGCGGCGGTTGGCCGGCACCGGCACCGTCGCCCAGGACGGCCAGACAGCTGCCGTCCGCCAGGATGGACAGCGGCGTCCAGACCTCGGAAGCCGCCAGCCGCCAGGCCGCGTCGGCGCCGGCGGAGCGGATCTCGTGCAGAAGGTCCGCCGCCGGAAGGTCCGGGTCGACGAGGACCAGCAGCGGGCCCGGGGTCCGCTCCAGCAGGCTCCGCACCATGCCGCTCTGTTCGGTGCCGGCACCTTCGAAGGCGGCACCCAGCACCGCGCGGCTGGCGTTGTCGCCGAGCATCAGCAGCCGCCCCTGGGGCACCTCCTGATCCGGCGGGACGTCGAACGCGTGCCGGTTGTCGAAAGTGTCGGGCAGGGCCAGCAGCGCCCCGGTGAGCGAGCAGATCCGGCGCCCCGCCCGCACGGGACCGTCGGAGCCGCTCGGCGCGCCGGCCTGCTCCGGCGAGAGCTCGAAGAGCCGGTGCAGGGCCTCGTCCCCCAGTCGTGCCCTGGCCTTCGCTATCGACCCGTCACTCGGGATCTTGATGAACGGCGGCACGGCCGCCCGGGTCCACCGCAGTGCCGTCGCCAGCTTCTCCAGCACCCCCACGTAACCCAGCTGCGGCCAGACGGCCATGGCGATGACGAAGTACGTCACCAGCCGGGCCGGAAGTGCGCGACGTCTGACCTCCTTGCTCCCTACGTCCTCGACGGCGGAGTCGACGAGCTCCGGTGGAAAAATACTGACAATCAGTCCGATGACCGCCATGTCGGCCACGTTCACGCCACAGCCCCCGTTGTGCGTTCAGTGTTCTGACTCCTGCAGCATGGCGCTGCCTAAGGAAGCATCACTCAACGGAGGCAATCTTGGAAGTCTCGGGCTGCACACGGTCCGTGACGGTGCGTTCGGACCGACCTGACCAGGGCCGTTGGGCGGCGCTCGCCAGGGCAGCTGGGACCAGAGGTCGCAGTTGTGCTCCCTGGCGAGAGGTGTCGAAGTCACCGAACTCGTACGCGTGGACCGGAAAGTACTGGCCCATCAGGCGGTCGCCGGCCAGGGTCCGGCAGGACCAGATCCGGTCGGTGGCGACAGCGAGGGAGTCAGGTCGACACGCGGCCCGGCGACGAGTCCGCGAGCCGTGGCGGCAGGCGAGGCTACCGGCCGGTCAGGGTCGGGGCGAGCGGTGGTTCTGCCGGATCAGGCGGGAGGGGTCACTCTGATATGCCCTCAGGGATCGGTGGGGGTCTTGTCGGGGGTGGTCCCTGATGAGTCGTGCACCGGTCGTGCGGCACCGTCGTGGGCATGACTTCCAGGCCCTGTTCTTCCGGCACCAGGACGACTACGACGAAGGTCCGGCCCAGACGGGTGCCGGTGGCGACGCTCGCTTGCGCGGTTCTCACCGCGGTGGCACTGGGCACGGCCGTCCCGGCGATGGCGGCTCCTGCTGCGCGGTCTGTGGCGGCTGCCGAGCGCGCCAGTGGCCGGTTGCCGGACCTGGACCCGCAGATCTTGCAGCGGGCACTCTCGAGTGCGCCTGACCGGGTCACGGGGGTGCTGGCGCGAGTGAGCGGTCCGGACGGCCACTGGGCCGGCACGTACGGGACCGGTGACATTGCGACCGGGGCACCGGTTCCGGTCGACGGCCGGTTCCGTCTCGGCAGCGTCACCAAGACCTTCATCGGCACCGTGGTGCTGCAGCTCGCCGCCGAACACCGCGTCGACCTCGACCAGCCCGTTCAGCGGTACCTGCCGAACGTACTGCCCGGCGGCTACCCGCCGATCCCGGTCCGCACCCTGCTCAACTTCACCAGCAGCCTTCCCGAACTGACACCGGACGACCTGCCCACCACCCCGGACGGCATCGTCGAGCACCGCTTCGACGACCACCCGCTGGCGGAACTGGTCGCGAAAGCGGTCCGCCACGACCGCCTCTTCCAGGAGCCCGGCTCCATGCAGGTCTACGGAGCCACCGGCTACTACGTCGCCGCCATGCTCGTCGAGAACCTCACCGGGCACACCTACCAGCAGGAGATCACCAACCGGATCCTGCGGCCGCTCAACCTGCGTGACACCACCGCTCCGGAAACCGACACCACCATCCCCGGCCCCCACTCCCACGGCTACATCGCCGTCCCCCAGCCGGACGGCGGAACGCGGCTGGTCGACATCACCGAACAGAACCCGGGCGCCGGCGGCATGATCTCCACCACGGCCGACCTCGACCGCTTCCTGACCGCCCTCTTCCGAGGACGGCTCCTGCCGCCGGCCGAGCAGGCGGAGCTGTTCACCGTCCCCGACGTCCCCTACCTCGGCGGCTCCGACAGCGACCCGGGTCACGGCCGCGCCTACTACGGCGCCGGACTGATGCGCGCGACCCTGCCCGACGGAGTGACCGTGTGGGGCAAGACCGGAAGCACCTTCGGCTACACCGACGGCATGTTCGCCACCCGCGACCTGCGTCGGCGCCTGGTGTACTCCTTCAACCCCACCAACGGGGGAGGGAACGATCTCGCCTTGGTCAACCGGATCCTCTCCGCGACCTTCGCCCCATGAGAAGAAACACGGCACACGACCGACAAGGCGACGGCGCTTGATCCCGCGCGCCGAACCTTAGGCCGATTGCCGTGCCGCCGAGCCGAGTTGGGGGGATCGGCTCGGCCGCTCGGCGCGGTCAGATGGGTATGCCCCGGGCCGGATCCAGGTGTTCAGGTGCGGCTACGGCTTCGGAGCGGCTCGGTGGGGGCGGCGGGGCCGCGGTGCACTCGTCGGGCCCGGGCATCCTGAGCGTCGCGATGACGCCGAGGGCCACGATCGCGAGCGCGAGCGCGAGGAGGACCGCGAAGGCCGCGCCGACGGGGAAGTCGGCCGCACCGGATCTCATCGGCGGACTCCGATGACACGGTGGCCGAGGTGGGCGGCGAGGCCGTGGAGGAGTTTCTCGGACTGCTCCCGGGTGAGGGCGAACGCGAGCTGCTCGCCGGGGCTGACGTGGATGTCGAGGTCGACGGCCGCACGGACCTGGACTGCCGCATCGGGAACGGCCTCGACGTCGAGGTAGGCGACGGTGCTCCGTTCGACCTGCGTCGCATTGAAGGGGATCACGACTCCCACGCTTCGCCCCCTTCTTCCGCATCCCGGAGGAGGTCGAGGAGGTTGAGCACGGTGCTGACGGAGGCGTTGCCGAAGTTGACGAGAATGTGGTTGTTGACGACGCCGTTGGTACTGGCGGAACCCCAGAGGACGCCGAACGGGCGCCCGCGCTCATGGAGTTCGCGCAGCAGAGCGGTGACCTGGGAGTCGGTGTAGTCGCGCATCCGGGGGTCATTCGGCGCGATCGGCTCGCGGCGGGGGCTCACGCGGCGGCGTCCAGCTCGAACCAGACCGCCTTGCCCCCGCGCTTGCGCGGGGCGGCACCGAAGCGGTGGGTGAGCGAGCGGACGAGGTGCAGGCCTCTGCCGGAGAGCTCGTAGGGGTCGGCGGAGGCACGCTGTTCGGGCAGGTCGGGGCTGTTGTCGGCGACGGAGACCCGGAGTGTGCGGTCCGCGAGGAGCACGACGACCACGACGGGCGCGGGACTGCCGCCGTGCTTCCACGCGTTGACGAAGAGCTCGTGGAGGGCGAGTTCGGCATCGCGGATCAGGTCGTCGGGCCACCCGGCGGCGGCCATGAGGTCGCGCAACTCCTCGCGGGCGGTGGACCAGTCGGGCGGCTCGGGCGCCTTGGGCGGGGTGAAGGTACACATGAGGGAACCTCCGTGAGGCTGTGATGTGGGTTTCGACCACCGGCGGATGCGTCGCCGTGAGCCAGGCCAGGACGGGACTGGTTGATGCCACGTGTGGCTGCTCTGCGGTGCGAGGGCAGCAGGCGCCTACTGCCCTGGTGACAGGCGTTACTGACGATCCGTTGGATCGATGTGACATTGACCATAGCGCACGGCGCCACAAATTTGTGGCGGCCGCCGGGAACTTCCCCCTACCGTGGCTGCGACCCAGTTGGGCGCTGCGGCAGACTGATCCCATCAGCCGCAGAGAGGACGTCATGGCCCTTCGACCGAACCCGACTCTTCGCCAACGTCGTCTGGGTACCGAACTGCGGAGGATGCGGGAGCAGGCCGGTCTCGGAGGCAGCCAGCTCGCCCGCCTGCTCGGCGTCAACCCTGCCCACGTCACACAGATGGAGAGCGGGAGGACCGGCATCAGCGTGGAGCGCCTGTACACCGTCGCCGAGTTGTGCATGTGCGCCAACCATCCCCTGGTAGACGCGCTGGCCGACATCATCACGGACCGGGGAAAGAGCGGCTGGTGGGAGGAGTGCCGGGGAGTCCTCCCGGTCGACTTCCTTGAGGTGGCAGAGCTGGAAGGTCACGCGAAGGGGATCACCAGCTTCGCCATGACTTTCGTCCCTGGATTGCTTCAGACGCGCTCCTACGCCAACGCTCTATTCACGAAAGGGCTCCTGCCCCTCCCGCCGCAAGAAATCGACCTCAGGACCACCTTCCGCCTGCGCAGGCAGCGGGTAGTACGGTCCGACGGGACGCCCTATCTGGCGCTCCTGCACGAAGCTTCCCTACGCGGCCAGTATGGCGGGCGTAAAGTGCTCATCGACCAACTCGCCTCACTCGTCGAGGACTCCGAGCATCCGGGAATCTCCATCAGAGTCGTGCCGTTCGAGGCAGCCGACTTCCCCGTCCCAAGCGAGGACCTCACCCACCTGGCGGGGCCGGTGCCGGAGTTGGACACGATCCAAGCGGATGCATCTTATGGTTCCCACATCTTCGACTTGCCCGCTCAGCTTGGACGCTATCGCGCGACCCTTGAGCGCATCGGATCCATTTCCCTGCCAGAAGACGAATCACGAGCCTTCATTCGCTCGATCATGAAAGAGATGCAAAACAGGAATGACTAGCTCAGAGTGGCAGAAGTCCAGCTACAGCGCTGCAAACAACGACTGTGTTGAGGTGCGCACGGTCAACGGACTGGTCGAACTCCGCGAGTGCGACGACGGCGAGATCATCGTCCGCACCACCCCCGCCAAGTTCGCCAAGTTCCTCCAGGGCGCCAAAGCAGGCGAGTTCGACCACCACGGCGACTTCGCCAGCTGACCCGAAACGGCCCCTCGCTCCGCTCGCTGAGCAAGGGGCCGCTTCAAGGACGCACGGGGCCTGGACTACAGCCCGGCGGCCGGGGTCGGTTGGTAGTCCAGTTGTAGATCGTGATCTTGCCGGTGCGGCGCTGCAGTGACGACGCGTCACGCTCTCACATGTCGGGCATGCAGAGCCTGGTCTATACGCCCCGTCCGTCGATTGGAGGCCCTTGTCGTCCGTCGCACGGGGTGCGCTCTGCCGCATGGGTGGATTCGGTACGCCGTCCGACGGGTGATCAGGTGGCGCTCGGACTGCGGTGGTGCCCGAACGCGGACAGTGGGCCGCGCGGCAGACGTCGCGACGGGTTGCGGACCGGTGGTGACGCCGCGAGGGACGGGTTGAGGACGCGAACCCGAGTGTGCGGCGGCGGAGATCCGCCGACGAGTTGGGGGCACCCGTCCGGCCCCGGAGGAGTGCCATGCACGGCTTTCGCCCGATCCGATCACTGCTGGCCACGGCCCTGGTGCTGGTGGGTCTGGCCGCCGCTCCGGCCGCCGCCCAGGCTCACGCCTCGCCCACCGGTCAGACTCCGCCGACCGCCGAGCGCGTCTGCTCCCAGCCGGCCGATCCCCTCCAAGCTGCCTGCGGGGCCATGATCCGCACGGACGTGAAGCCCCTCACGTCCCTTCGGCCGGGTGCGACGCCAGCCGGCCTCAGCCCCCTCGACATCAGCCGTGCCTACAACCTGTCCGGCCGGCACGGCGACGGCCGGACGGTGGCGATCACCGTCGCCTTCCACCACCCCAACCTGGAAAGCGACCTGGCCGTCTACCGCCGCCAGTTCCACCTCCCGCCGTGCACCACGGCCAGCGGCTGCCTCCGCGTGATCAACCAGCGCGGCGGCACCACCCTGCCGGCCGCCGTCGCCCCGTCCTGGTCGCTCGAGGAGGCCCTCGACGTGGACGCCGTGAGCGCCGCCTGCCCGGACTGCCGCATCCTGGTCGTCGAAACCGACGACAACTATCTGTCCAACCTGCTCGCCGGGGTCGACCAGGCCGTCGCCCAGGGTGCGAAGTTCCTCTCCAACAGCTGGCTCCTCCGGGAGGTCCCGTTCGAGACCGCCTTCGACTTCCACTTCAGCCGCAACCCCGGCGTCGTCTTCGCCTTCGCCTCGGGTGACGCCGGAGGCGTACCGGTGTACCCGTCCTCCTCCCCCTACGTCACCTCGGTGGGTGGAACCTCGCTGCTCCCCGCGCACAACCAGCGCGGCTTCGTCGAAAGCGCCTGGCGCGGCACCGGATGCGGCTGCTCCGCCTTCGAACCCAAGCCCGCCTTCCAGCACGACTCCATCTGTCCCAACAGTCGCACCACCGCCGATGCCTCCGCGGTCGCGGACCCCGCCACCGGCCTGGCGGTGTACACCACGACCCCCGCCCTCGGCTGGGCCGTCGTCGGCGGCACCAGCCTGTCCACCCCGCTGATGGCGGGGATGTACGCCCTGGCCGGCAAGCCCGCACCCGGCACCTTCCCCAACACCTACCCCTACGCCCATCCGCAGGACTTCCACGACATCACCACCGGCATGGCCGGCGCCTTCTCCGCGGTCCCGGGATACGACGCCCCCACCGGCATCGGCACCCCCGACGGCGTTCGTGGCCTGCAGGATCCCATCGGGCGATGGAACAGCACCGCCGGAGCGAGTAGCTGAGCCACCAGGACCGGTGACGGCGCCGCGCACGCTGCTTGTTGTCCGCTCACCGCTGCTGCGGGCGGGCGGTGGGTGTCAGACCCGACGCCTACCGCCCGCCTCGGCCGTCCGACCCGCTCAGGTGAGTCCGCGAGGTTGGCCACGCGGACTCGATCACGTGAAGGTGATGAGGCAAACGACCCTGTCCGCACCCCGGGTCCCGTTCTTTACCGTGCGGGCGACCTCATCGTTGCAAGCGTAGACGGTCAGAGAGTTCATGCATGGGCCGGACGAGGGCCGTGAACAGCCGCTGCGCCTGATCGCCGATCCGCTGCCGTATCGGGAGAACGCCATCCTGCGCGGACCGGAGCAACTCCCGGTCTCCTTCGAGCGACTGGGACCCGACGAGCTGGCCGCCTCAAACGCCCTCAATGGCCGGGTCCCCCAAGGCACTCACCTTCTTTCCCCCAAGGAAAGAAGGTGGTACTTTCCGTATGAGCAAGTACCTCGGATGACCAGGATGACCAGGGGGACCCATGACCTCGTACGACGCGCGGACCGCGCTCGACGCGATACACCACCACCAGGAGCAGACCCGTGACGCGTATGTGCGCCACGGCTCCTCGCTCCCCTACATGCTCGTCACCGCGTTGTCCGTGTTCGGCTTCAGTGCGGCCGCCGATCTGCAGAACCCCTGGCGCGCCCCCACCCTCCTGGCGGCGGGCGGCCTGATGGCGGGCACGCTGTTCGTGCACCAGCGGCGGGCCCCGGTCCGACGGAAGCCATCCGGCGCGGAGTGGGCGTTCTCCCTATGGCTGGGGGGCGTTGTCATCGTGATCCTGGTGGCGGCGGTGATCGGCGCCCGGCTGCTCAAGCTCCCGGAGCCCGGTGTGATCGCCGGGGCCGTCGCGGCCGTTGCGACCCTGGTGGCCGGGTATGCGACCCGCCCGATCGTCAAGGCCATCACACGCCAGGACGGCCACGTCTGATGGACCCGGACTTCGACGAGTTCCTGCACGCACCGGCCCGGCTCTCGATCGTCGCGCTGCTGACTCCGGCCGACTGGGTGGAGTTCGGCTTCGTACGGGACAAGGTGGGGACGAGCGACTCGGCCCTGTCCAAACAGGTCGCCGCATTGGCGGAGGCCGGGTACGTCGAGGCGCGCAAGACCCGGAACCGTACGGGGCGGCACACTCACGTCCGCCTCACCGCGCACGGCCGGTGGGCGTTCCAGCGGCACGCCGCGGCCCTGCAGAGGATCGTGGCGGCGGCGCGCGAACCACAGGAGTGAGGTGCGCTGCCCGGTCCCAGCGAGAACTTCGTCTACGCCGAGGGATTGCTCCCCGAGCTGGACACCGTACAGATCGACATCAGCTTCGGCTGCCCGCTCTTCGATGCGGGGCCAGTTCGCCCTGCAGGGCTTCGGAGATGCCTTCGATGGCGAACTTCGCGGCGCGGATGGCGTCGCAGTGGCGCGTGATCGTGCACTGGAGATCACCCAGTAGTGCTACCGCGCCAGTTCCGCCAGCCACGGATGACCGGGGTGCACGCGCTCCAGCCACCCGCTGAGGACGTCCGGACGACACGCCCGCCTTCGAGCATGCCATTGCCGCCCTACGCACCGAAGCTCTCCAATCTGCGAATTCCTGCCCGATATCGGGTAGAATTCTTGGCTTCTCGCAACTTCCTCCCGTAACTTCTCGCCGTGTGCGGGAGAAAACGAGAGAGAACGTGAAAGCACGCTTGAGCACGCGGCGACAGGTGGCAAGCACGAAGGCTTCGGCGGGCCTCGAGCAACTTGCCCATCGACCGCAATCGATGTCGGGGATGGCTTGGCTCGCGCTCACAGTCGTCTACATCGTGTGGGGTTCCACCTACCTCGGCATCCGGATCACCGTCGAAACTCTGCCTCCGCTGCTGTCAGCCGGTGCCCGCTTCATCACCGCGGGCGCCCTACTCATCGCCTTGCTGGCGTGGCGGCGAGGTGCCACAGCGCTGCGCGTGGCGCCGCGCCAGCTCGCCTCTGCGGCGCTTGTCGGCCTGCTGCTCCTGACCGGTGGCAACGGCCTCGCCTTCCTCGCGGAGACGCAGTTGCCCTCCGGCCTGACCGCGCTGCTGGTGGCGCTCACGCCGGTGTGGATGACCTTGCTGCGCGTCGGCAGCGGGTACCGGCCCAGCGTCATGGCACTCATCGGCGTTGGACTCGGGGTGTTGGGACTGCTCGTCCTCACCGCGCCAGGCCTGAGCGGCCGGACAGCGGTGACCGGCATCATCGTGATGGTCGCCGGTACGCTGATGTGGGCGCTCGGATCCGTCCTGTCATCCCGACTCCCGCTACCCGGCGATGTGTTCGCGACCAGCGCCTACGAGATGCTGGCCGGCGGCGCAGGTTGTCTACTCCTGGCGATGCTGCACGGTGAGCCAACAGGATTCCACCTGCATGCTGTTTCGGTTCGGTCCTGGGCCGCACTCGCGTACCTTGTCGTATTCGGCTCCATCGGGGCCTTCACCTGCTACGCGTGGTTGCTGCACGCGGCGCCCCTGCCGATCGTGTCGACCTACGCCTACGTCAATCCCGTCGTCGCGGTCATTCTCGGCGCCCTCGTCCTCCGAGAGCCCCTCACCTGGAACATCGTCATTGGCGGCACAGTGATCGTGGCCGCTGTTGCATCGATCGTCAGTGGCGAACGCCATCGCAGCAGGTAGCCAAGAAGGCCCAGGTCCCCCAACGCAACTACAGACCAGCTCGGTTGAGACGACAGGGCCGCATCCGCCCGCACCGGTCCTCCGGCTGACCCGAAGCGGCCCCTCGCTCCGCCGAGCGGGGGGCGCTTCAAGGGTTCCGATGTCGCTCAGGACGGAGACCGGGCCGCCGCGCTCGCGCTGGCGTGCAGCCTGCGTGCGCTCAACGAGGTCTCCAAGGACGTCGGCCCCGGGCCGGCTGCCGCACGGCTCACCGCCGCCCGCTCCACCTCCACCGACCGCCAAGGCCGCGGCGCGAGTAGCGGATGCGGACGCTGCTCATCGAGACCTGGCCCAGCACCCGGAGCACCGGGCTGCCGGGCGCCGGCGCGTCCGTCGCCCGGTTCTTCACCGAGCCGAAGCCCGCCATCACGCCGTGCGTGGTCACCGACCAGCCGCGCGGCACGACCACCTCGACGTTGCCCATGTGCACGTCCACGTCCAGCACCACCTCGCGGTGCCGGCACACGGCCTCGGTGAAGTCGATGACGATGCTGCCCTTGTCGCTGCGGGCGGTCAGCTGCCGGGGCACCTCCCAGTAGCCGTCCTGCTTGAGGCTGCCCGCCAGGGTGGTCAGCTCCAGCGGGCCGCTGAGCCGGGGGTCCGCGGCCGGCAGCAGATCCACCGTCAGCGGCGCCAGTTCGGCGTACGTCTTCGCCGCGTACGCCCGCTCCACCCGCTCCTCGAGCTCCGCCAGATCGATCCGGCCGTCGCCGGCCGCCTCGCCGAGCTGCTCGACGACCTGCTCGCGGTCGTCGTGCGAGGCCCGGTGAACGGGGTCCGGAAGGTGTGCGGGGTGCTGCGGCCCGGTCATCAAGCCGTTTCCGTCCAGGTGACCGGCAGCTCGTGGACGCCGTAGATGTTCATGTCGGTCCTGAGCTTCACCTCGTCGGCGGGGATGGCGAGCTTGAGGGTCGGGAAGCGGCGCAGCAGTCCGTCGAACCCGGCGCGCATCTCGATGCGGGCCAGTTGCTGGCCGAGGCACTGGTGGATGCCGTGGCCGAAGGACAGGTGACCGCGGGCCTCGCGGTGGATGTCCAGGGTGTCGGGGTTGTCGAAGCGCCGGGGGTCGCGGTTGGCGGCCAGCATCGAGACGACGACGGTCGACCCCTCGCGGATCGTTTCACCGCCGAGTTCGATGTCCTCCGCGGCGTAGCGGTAGAGGACGTCGACGACGGACAGGTAGCGCATGAGTTCCTCGACGGCACCGGGCAGGAGTTCCGGGTTGGCGCGCAGTTCGGCCAGCTGCTCGGGGTGCTCCAGGAGCGCGAAGGTGCCCAGCCCCAGCATGTTGGCCGTGGTCTCGTGACCGGCGAGCAGCAGCAGGAAGGCCATGCCGATCAGCTCCTCGATGCTGAGGTCCTCATCGCGGGCCAGGTCGGACAGTATGTCCTCGCCGGGGGCGGCACGCTTGCTCGTGACCAGTTCGGCGAGGTAGGTGGTCATCGCGCCGTACGCGGCCATCTTCTCGTCGACCGGCTGGTCCTTGACCATGAACTTGGCGGTGTTGACCTGGAAGTTCTCCCGGTCCGCGTAGGGGACACCGAGCAGTTCGCAGATCACCAGCGAGGGCACCGGCAGCGCGAACTCCTTGACCAGGTCCACCGGCGGGGTGAGGCGCGCCAGTTCGTCCAGTTGCCGCTCGGCGATGCCGATGATGCCCTCTTCGAGCTGCTTCATCCGCCTGACGGTGAAGGCGCCGGTGAGCTTGCGCCGCAGCCGGGTGTGGTCCGGCGGATCCATGCTGATGAACAGGCCCGGCACCTGCGGGGACGGTTCGGTGATCTCGGACATGCCGGGGACCTCGAACGGCACGTGGAGAAGCCCGAGGTCCTGGCGGGAGCTGAACCGGGTGTCCGCCATGAGCTGGCGGACCGCGTCGTAGCCGGTGACGAGCCAGCCCTCGTGACCGTCGGGAAAGACCATGGGACTGACCGGGCGGGCTTCGCGCAGCCGGGTGATCTGGCGGGGCGGGTCGAAGGGGCCCGCATCGCGCTCCATGGGGAGGCCGTGCGGGATGGGAGCCGTCTGACTCATCGGGTTTCCTTTCGCGGCGGTTGTTACGGCCACACTCGCCGAGGGACCTGACACAGGACTGACACGGCTCTGACACCGACGCCTGGCCGCACCAGTTCAAGCTCCGCATTCGCTATGCCGTCGGGCCGGCCGCGCCTCGGATGACGCGGTGTCCTCACTCTGCAACGATCGGCAAGTCGCATACTCGGCACGGGAAGCGGCTCCGGGGAGACGGGCCACCCCGGCCCCCGGCCACGCGTACGGCCCTTGGCCACAAGCGGACATGCGACCTCGCTCGGGGCTGACCGGGACTCGATACAGGGCCTGGCCAGCAACCACGAGAGCCAAGTAGGCCCCCGCCTGTCGGCGGGGGCCTACTGCTTGCCAAGCCCTACAGGCCAGCCGGCTTGCCCCCGTCCCCGTAGGGTGGGTGACCCACCGAACCAGCCCTGGATCTGCAGAGCCGACTCTGCGCCGAGCTCCTGGCTGACCACTCACTTCCAGGTCCGGGTCCCCGTACCGTGGCCGGAGGTGTCGCGGTGGCGGCCGGGTCAGCCCGTCGCGGTGGTCAGGAGACGTTCCAGAGCTGGTCGGCGACGTCGCTGCACGGCCACTGGATGATCGGGTTGCCCCAGGACATGCTGCCGCCCCGGTCGCTTATGCACATGTTCGAGTTCTTGTTGATCAGGTGGATGGGCCCGGTGTCACTGCCGCTGGTGTACCAGATCTGGTTCGCACCCCCGTGGCAGGTCCACTGCCCGAGCTGGGCCCCCGGGGCGGTGGTCCAGCCGGGCGCCTCCAGGCACATGTGGTTGGCGTTGACGAGCTCGATGCCGTCACCGGACTGCACGAAGTCCCATGCCTGGTCGGAGTTGTGGTTGCACTCCCACTGGATGGCCGGCGTCCCGTTCGCGCTGCCGCCCCCGGATATCCCGAGACAGATCCCCGACTTCTGGTTCTGCAGACCCGGCGCCGCCGCCGAGGCGCTCTGCTGTGACGCCACCGTCGACGAGAGCACCAGCACGAACAGGGCGCCCACGGTCCTGGCGGTCCGTCCGAAACTGAAGGTCTTTTGCATGTCCACTCCCCGATCATGGGCATTCACTCGAATGCGAACTGACACTCTGCCACAACCGGTGGGCCCGGCTCACCGACGTGCGGGGGGTTCAGACGGTGCGCCGCCGGTAGTACGCGAAGGTCACGCGAGCACGATTGGACCCCACGGCATCGCCCCACTCGTGCACGCCCGGGCCGGCGCCGGCCACCAGCCGTTGCGGTACGAGACCTCCTCGAACCCGAAGGTGTGCGTCCAGGTGAGCGGCATGGGTTCGAAGAGCACCACTACATCTGATCGGCGGCCGGGCCGGCCGTGAGTGCGGCGTCGGCAGCGTCCAGGATCTTGCCGAAGGTGTGGGCGATGACGGGTTTGGCGAGTGCGCGGGTGACGGCCGAGCCGAAGGGGAGGCGGACCTGGAAGGTGGTCGTCCATGCGACTTCGGTGCCCCCGGCGACCTCGGTGAAGGTCATGCGGCCGAGCTCGTGCCGGGATGGCGGGAAGCTGCGTTCGACGGTGTAGTCGAAGTCGTACGGCGGGTTGTAGCCGGTGACCCGCTCGCGGAACCAGCCGATCGCCCAGGTGTGCAGCCGGACCGCGCCCACTCCGTACGGCGCACCCGCACCCGGCCGGGCCAGTCGCGCCCTGAGGATGAGCGGGGAGCGGGTGTAGTTGGTGGTCGTGGCGCACCAGTCGAACACGTCCGCGATCGGCGCTGCGATGACACGTCGAACGGTCAAGGTCTCCATCTTCGCTCTTCTCCTGTCCGGTGGTGGCGCGGAACGACGGCCGCGCTCGGCAGGTAGACGGCGCGCCGCCCGGGAACGTGACGACGTCGATGGTGATGCGCGCCACGCTGCGGTGAACTCGGCTGCCGCGCGAGGGGCGTCCCCGAGCGCTACGACCCGGCTGCCACCGCAAGAGCGGTGCGGGAGTCCCTGCCTGCCGAGTAGGCCTCAGGTGGTGGCCGGGATCGTCGGGGGGTGCGCAGCCGATACCCGGTGGTGAAGGACCGCTCCGGGACCCGGTCGGTGACAGCCGCCACCGAGGCCGCGTAGGATCACCGCACGGCACTCGCCTCGTCGAGCCTCCCACACCGCTCCGAGGGCACGACTTCTTACATGATTGATGGAGCATCACTTTGACCGCCAACGACGGCTTCCGCACCCAACGGCGTTGGACGGCATGCCTGGTGGCAGTCGCCGGAATGACCGCGGCCGTGCTGTCCGCCTGCGCCTCCACGGCGACGACCACCACCGCACCGCCCCGTGCCACCGAGACGACAGGTACCGGCGAGTCGGCCGGTGCCGTCAAGGTGAGCCTGCCTCCGGTCCACGCCGGCTTCGACTACCAGATCGGCGGCCCGTACACCCCGCCGCCCGGCGTGGCGATCGTCAGCCGGGACCACACGGCCTCCCCGGCAGCCGGGATGTACAACGTCTGCTACGTGAACGCATTCCAGGCCCAGCCGGACGAGCAGGGCCAGTGGCCCGCCGACCTGTTGCTGCACGACGCGCACGGTCAGGTGGTCGTCGACTCCGACTGGAACGAGGCTCTGCTGGACATCAGCACGACCGACCGGCGCGCCCGCGTGGCGGCCAGGGTCGACCAGTGGATCGACGAATGCGCCGGGAAGGGCTTCAACGCCGTCGAGCTCGACAACTACGACAGCTACACCCGCTCGAACGGCACGCTCACCGCCGCCGACGCCGAGGCGTTCATCACCCTGCCAGCCGCACACGCCCATGCGCGCGGCCTGGCCGTCGGCCAGAAGAACAGCGCGGACCTCGCGGGTGACAGGTCCCGGACCCACCTGGACTTCGCCGTTGCCGAGGAGTGCGCCGAGTACGACGAGTGCGGCACGTACGCTTCCGCGTTCGCCGATCACGTCCTCGTGATCGAGTACACCGACCAGGGCCTGCGCAGCGCGTGCTCCGCCTTCGGCAGCCGGCTCAGCATCGTCCGCCGGGACAAGGGCGTGACCGCGCCGGACCACAACGACTATGTCCGCCGGACGTGTTGAGCCGTCTCTTGAGCTTGATCCGCTTTGACGGACACCCCTGAGTTCGACGCCGGCCAGCCTTCGCCGACACCGAGACCCGCTTCCCTTTGGACACCGGTTTCACCACCCGGAGCGACGAGGCGCCGACCTGTGCCGCATCATGGAGCAACGGTGTTGATGCATGCACGACTTGACGTACAGACATGCACTTCTGCGACACGGCGCGCGTGCGTGTCCACTTTGACTTTCGAACCAGTTCGGCCGCTTCCAGTACCCAGCCCAGAGCTCCCAGGTCCAGCGGGCCGGCCAGGCGCAGGCCGAGCACGACTTCGTCCAGAAGCTGCTGGCGATGAGTTCGTGTAGGCGCCTTCGCCCTCGAAGTCCTGCTGCCAGACCAGGTTTCCGCTGCAGCCGTAGCCTCCTGCGTGGGCGGTGCCCGAGATGCCTGTCACCAGACCGGCCGCCAGCACGGCCGATGCGCCGACCCCGGCCAGGCGCCGCTTCAGCCCGGACTCCCTCATGTCCATCGCCTCCTGCTTCCTCCGCTTCCCCGGAAAGGACGCCTTTCCTGGACGAGAACCATCGTCGACTGCCGCAGCCGCCGATCCCATGGCGTTGACTTGCCGCTCGTCTGGTCTTTCGTCACCGCGATGGTCTACGGTCATGGGTTGACCGGCGGCACGGGAACCACGGGCCGCCGGCCGTGTCTGACGACTGTCGGCGGGGGATGCACATGCCTGGGCAGTTCGGGGAAGCGCTCCGGCGCCACCGGTTGCGGGCCGGTCTCACACAGGAGGAGCTTGCGGAGCGGTCCGGTGTGTCCGTGCACGCGATCAGCGTGCTGGAGGCCGGCCGGCGGAGCCCGCGGCTGTCCTCCGTGTCCAGACTCGCCGCGGGTCTCGGCCTGGAGCCGGCCGACCAGGAGCAGCTGATCGCGGCGGCCCGCAGGCCGGATGCTCCCGCCGCCCCGGCCGCTGGCACCGACAGTCCGGCAGACCGACCGCAGCACCGCACCGCACCCTGCCAACTGCCGTACGACACCCGGCTGTTCACCGGTCGCACCCGGGAGCTGGAGCAGCTGCTCCGGGTGGCCGAAGGAGCACCCGCGGGCAGCCACGCGGGAATGGTGGTGGTCTCCGCGATCGACGGGATGGGAGGCGTCGGAAAGTCCGCGCTGGCCGTCCACACCGCCCACCGGGTTCGCGCCCACTTCCCCGACGGCCAGCTGTTCATCGACCTGCACGGCCACACCCCCGGCACCGCACCGCTCACCGCCGAGGACGCCCTGGGCCTGCTGCTGCGCTCTCTCGGCGTACCTCCGCAGCAGATCCCCCGGGATCCGGGCGAGCGCGCCGCGTTCTACCGTGACCGCCTCGCCGGGACCCGCACCCTGGTCCTCCTGGACAACGCTGCCAACGCTGCCCAGGTCCGGCCCCTGCTGCCCGGCATGCCCGGCTGCCTGGTCCTGATCACCAGCCGCACGCACCTCGCCGGCCTCGACGACGCACACCTCCTCGCGCTCGACGTCCTGCCCGGCCCCGAGGCCATCGCCCTGCTGCACGAGGCCGCCGGCCCCGGCCGCATCCCCGCCGACCACCCGGCGACCGCCGACCTGGTCGACCTCTGTGCCCGCCTCCCCCTGGCCATCCGCATCTCCGGCGCCCGGCTGCGCCACCACCGCGCGCTGCGGGTGGCGGACCTGGTCGAGCAACTACGGGACGAACACAGCCGCCTGGACCACCTCCAGGACGAGGACCGCAATCTGACGGCCGTCTTCGACGCCTCCTACGCCGCCCTGTCCGACGCCGAACAGCAGCTCTTCCTCCACCTGGGCCAGATCCCCGGACCGGACTTCGACCCCTTCGCCGCCGCCAACCTGGCCGGCACCGACCACCGCACCGCCGAACGCCTCCTGGAGTCGCTGCTGGACCACAACCTCCTCATCCAGCACACGCCGGGTCGCTACCGCTTCCACGACCTCGTCGGCCTCTACGCGCGCACCCGGCGCGACCGGCTCGGGAGGGAGGAATCCGAGGCCGCCCTGGAACGGCTGCTGGACTACTACCAGCACACCGCCCGAAGAGCCGACCACCACCTCGCCCGCCGCAGCAGACCCGGATCGCCGGCACTCCCCACGGCGCCCGTCACCGCACCGCAACTGGCCGACCGGGACGCCGCCCTGACCTGGATGCGCGCCGACCGCGACAACCTGACCGCCGCCGTCACCCATGCCACCGCCGACGCCCGGCACTCACACGCCGTCGCGCTCACCGCCGCCCTGGCCACCGTCCTGCTCCTGGACGGCCCCTGGACGCAGGCCGCCGGGCTGCACCAGTCCGCGGCAGCCGCCGCACACGCACTGGGAGACCGCAACGGCGAGGCGGCGGCCCTCTGCGACCTGGGCCGCACGTACCACGCGACCGGGGACTACCACGCCTCGGCCGAACTGTACGAGCGGGCGCTGGCCATCTACCAGGACATCGGCGACCGCCGCGGCGAGGCGGCCGGCCTGCACGAGCTCGGCCGCATCCGCGTCCTGACCGGGGACTACGACGCGGCGGCCGAACTGCACGAGCTGGCCCTGGTGATCTTCCAGGACCTCGGCGACCGCCTCGCCGAAGCACGAACGCTGTGCGATCTGGGCCGCGCGCGCCATTCGACGGGCGACTCCCCTGCAGCCATCTCGCTGATGGAGCGGGTCCTGGCGCTGTACCGGTCATGCGGTGACCGCCGGGGCGAGGCAGGCGCCCTCCACGACCTGGGCTACGTGCTGCACGAGACCGGTGACTACCCGGCCGCCGCGAAGCTGCACCAACAAGCCCTGACGATCTACCGCAGCATCGGCAGCCGCCAAGGCGAGGCCATCATCCTGTGGAACCTCGGCCGCGCCCGGCACGCGACCGGGGACTTCCCGGCAGCCGCCGAACTGCACGAGCAAGCCCTGACGATCTACCGCAGCATCGGCAGCCGCCAGGGCGAGGCCGACGCACTCCAGGGCCTGGGCCGCGTACGGCACGCGACCGGGGACTTCCCGGCAGCCGCCGACCTCTACCGGCAGGCCCTGACGATCTACCAGGGCATCGGCAGCCGCCCCGGCCAGGCCGAACTTCTCACCAACCTGGGCGCGTTGGTCGCGGACACCACCGGCCCTCGCGAAGCCCTGCCTCTCTACCAGGAGGCCATGCGGCTCGCCCGCCAGATCCACAGCCCCCTCGACGAGGCCAGGGCCCTGGAAGGCACCGCCCACTGCTCCGCGCAATTCGGCGACCGCGACACCGCACTCACCGACCTCCGGCGGGCCGTGGCCATCTACCGACGCATCGGCGCCCCCCAAGCCCCGGCCGCCGCCGCCCGCCTCACCGCCTGGGAGACCACCGATCTCCGCGCCGACCCACCCCGAGCGCTCACGGCAACCCTCGCTCAGCCGACCGCCACGTCCCCGCGGTCGAAGCATCGTTCACGGCACCGCCCCGGCTGAGCCCGCACTCCACCGCTGCTCCCGGCCGGCACCTCACCGACCTGCTACCGTGCCGGCGCCCGCGCGAAGACGAAGAGGTGTGCGATGAGTTCCCTGCCCCTGTCCGGCCCGCTGGTCACCGTCGAGTGGCTGGCCGGCCACCTCGGCCACCCCGACCTGGTGGTGCTCGACGCCAGCGTCGGCGCCGCCCGGGGCGCCGGGACGGCGATGGCCGGCGCCCGGGTGTTCGACATCGACGGGGTGATGTCCGACCACGACGACCCGCGCCCGCACACCATGCCCGGTACCGAGCAGTTCGTCCGCGAGATGCGGGCCCTGGGCGTCAACGACCGCTCCACCGTGGTGGTGTACGACGCCGTCGGCGTCTACTCCAGCGCACGGGCCTGGTGGATGCTGCGCTCGATGGGCTTCGACCGGGCCGCCGTCCTCGACGGCGGCCTGCCCGCCTGGACGGCCGCCGGCCACCCGTGCCGCCCGTTCGACCAGGAATCGCCCGCCCCGGGCGACTTCACCGCGCGGCCCCGCACCGGGCTGCTCGTCGACAGCGACACCGTGCGGACGGCACTCGCTGACGAGGCCTCGGCCGTTCTCGACGCCCGCTCCCGGGGCCGGTACGCGGGCACCGAGTCCGAGCCCCGGCCCGGCCTGCGCGGCGGCCACATGCCCGGCGCCGCCAACCTGCCGTTCACCGAACTGCAGGCCGACGGCCGGATGCTGCCCGTCGAGGAGCTCCGCTCCGCCTTCGCCGAGGCGGCCGGCGGCCGCGAGCGGCTGCTGTTCAGCTGCGGCTCCGGCGTCACCGCCTGCGTGCTCGCCCTCGGCGCCGAGCTGGCCGGCTACCGCGACCTCGCGGTGTACGACGGCTCCTGGAGCGAGTGGGGCCTGCCCTCCGATCTGCCGGTCGTGACCGGCACCGATCCCGGCGAGGAGTAGCACCCGGCACCGAGATCCGTTGCATTTGTGATCACCTACCGGGCAGCCGGCTCCGTGAAAGCGCGAGGGCTGTGGTGGCCGCGATGTCACGGCGTCAAAAAGACGTGTGGTTGACCGGTTCGGGGGACGGGAGTTCCGCCCGGAGCCGTTGGAGCAAGGCCCTTGCTGCCGTGCCGGCAGGGCCGTCGCTGCGCCAGGTCAGCGCGATCCGGCCGCGCGGCTGCGGGGCGACCAGTTCCAGCGAGCGCAGGCCCAGCGCAGTCGCCGCGCCGTCCGGGAGGGCCGGCAGCACGGCTACGCCGAGTCCGCGGACGGCCAGTTGGGCGAGCAGGTACGGGGTAGCCGCCTCGAAGGCGATGCGCGGCTGGAAACCCGCGGCGGCGCAGGCCCGGTCGAGGACACCGCGCAGGCCGGTGCCGCGCGGCAGGGTGATCAGCGGGCGGTCGCGCAGGGCGGCCATCGGGATCTCGGTGCCCTCGGTGCACGCGACCAGCGGGTCCTCCGGGGCGAGGACGGCAACCAGCGGGGTGTCGATGATGATCTGGTGCGACAAACCCGGCGATGATTCGGCGTCCGTCAAACCGACCAGCGCGAAGTCGAGTTCGCCGCTGTACAGCGCGGCGTGCATCCGCTCGGAGGTGTCCTCGCTGAGGGTGATCTCGATCTGCGGGTGCTCGTCGTGGAAGTCGGCGAGCACCGAGGCCACGTCGAGCTCGTGGGTGGCGGTGCCGGGAACCAGACCGATTCGGACTCGGCCGCGCAGCAGCCCGGTGAATTCGTCCACCGCCTGCCGGACGCCGTCGAACGCGGCGATCGCGGCACGTGCGTACGGCAGGACGGCCCGCCCGGCCTCGGTGACGGTCACCGAGCGGCCGGAACGATCCAGCAGCTGTTGCCCGAGTTCCCGCTCCAGTTGCCGGATCTGATTGCTGATTCCCGGTTGGGCGAGCCGGAGCCGGGCGGCGGCCCGGGTGAAGTTGGCTTCCTCCACCACGGCAACGAAGTACTGCAGCTGACGGAATTCCATAACTGCTGATTCTAGTTACGAGACCTGCGAAGTATTGGACCTATAGCAGAGCGTGCTGGCATGCTGAAGCCATGGGGAACGCCAACCACCGGAATTCGCAAGAATTACCCACATTCCACGGCCCGGTCTTTCGCCCGGGCGATGCCGGGTACGACGACGAGGTCTCCGGCTTCCAAGCGGCCTACAGCCACCAGCCGTTGCTGGTGGTCGGTGCGGCAGACGCCGACGACGTCCGCGCGGCCGTGTCCTACGCGGCGAGTGAGGACCTGCCGGTCGCGGTCCAGTCGACCGGGCACGGCCTGTCGGTGGCCGGCCAGGACGCGGTGCTGATCAGCACCCGCCGGCTGACCGAGCTGACGATCGACCCGGACAGGGGAACTGCCCGGATCGGTGCCGGAGTTCGGGCCGCCGAGCTGATCGCGGCCGCCGGCGAGCACGGGCTGGCCCCGCTCAACGGCTCCTCGTCGACCGTCGGCGTCGTCGGCTACACCCTCGGCGGCGGAATCGGTCTGATGGCCCGGCAATTCGGCTACGCGGCCGACCACGTGCGGGCGATCGAGATCGTCACCGCCGACGGCGAGCTGCGCCGGCTCGAACCGGGCGACGAGCTGTTCGGCGCGGTCCTGGGCAGCGGCGGCAACTTCGGTGTCGTCACCGCCCTGGAGACCAACCTGGTCCCGGTCCGCACCATCTTCGGCGGCCAGTTGGTCTTCGACACGCCGCTGGTCGAGCAGGCGGTGGAGACCTGGCGGCAGTGGAGCGCCACGGTTCCGGACGAATTGACCTCCTCGGTCACCTTGATCGGCTTCCCCGACATTCCGCCGGTCCCCGCCCCGATGCGCGGCCGGTACGTGGCGTCCGTCCGGATCGTCTACAACGGACCGGCCGAGGAGGGCGAGCGCCTGGTCGCACCGCTGCGCGCGGTCGGCGACCGGATGATCGACGCCCTGCAGACCCTCCCGTACACCCAGTGCGCGGCGATCCACCAGGACCCGGCCGACCCGCACCCGTACGCCGCGACCAACGCGCTGCTCGGGGAGTTCCCGGCGGAGGCGGTGCGCGCGGTGCTGGACGTGGCCGGCCCGACGTCCCCGGTGCCGTGCCTGGTGGACATCCGCCACCTGGGCGGCGCGCTGCGCACCGCCGGGCCGGGCGGGACCGCGGTGGACCACCGCGAGGCGGAGTACGCCGTCCGGGTGATCTCCTCGCCGGGCTTCGGCGGGGTCGGCCCGGACGCGATCCGCGAGCGGCACGCGCTGCTGCGCGAGGCCCTCGCGCCGTGGACGCTCGGTCACAGCCTGGCCTTCCTCTACGGCGACGGCGAGCACGCGGACGAGGCGCAGACCCGCTTCGGCTACCAGGCGACCACCTACGAACGGCTGGCCGCGCTGAAGGCCGCGCACGATCCCCGGAACCTGTTCCGGTTCAACCGCAACATCCGCCCCGAGTCGAAGTCCGCCGAGGCGGACGGCGGCCCCGGCGCCGAGTGACACCGGGCGGTCGGCCGGAGAACCGCCGGTACTCCGGCCGGCCGCCGCACGACAGGAGAGCAGCATGGACATCCGAAGCGCGATCGCGGCCGAGCGCCGGGAGTTGGCCGACGTCCTGGACGGACTGTCGCCCGAGCAGTGGGACGCGCCGACGCTGTGCGAGGGGTGGCGGGTCCGCGAGGTCGCGGCCCACATGTCAGTGGGGTTCCGCTACTCGTTCCCGCAGCTGGCGCTCGACCTGGTGAAGGCCGGAGGCAATCTGAACCGGATGGGCGACCGGGTCGCCCGCCGGGATGCGGCCGCCATGACCGAACGCCAGATGGCCGCCACTGTGCGGGACAACGCGGACCATCCGTGGACTCCCCCGGTCGGCGGGATCACCGCGGCCCTGGGCCACGACGTGATCCACGGCCTGGACATCACGGTGCCGCTGGGCTTGGACCGCAAGGTGCCGCTGGAACGGGTCGAGGCCGTCCTGGCCGGCGTGGGCACCAGGACGCTCAAGTTCTTCGGTGCCAAGCTCGACGGGGTCCGGCTGACCGCCGACGATCTCGACTGGTCCTTCGGGTCCGGCGCCCCGGTGTCCGGCTGCGCGCAGGACCTCCTGCTGGTCGTGTACGGCCGCAAGGTGCCCGCTGGTCGCCTCAGCGGCGAGCTGGCCGCCCGCTTCGCCGCGGCCTGACCCCTCCGGCCGGCCCGCGCCATCCGGGCCGCCGCCACAGACTGACTGTCCGCCAACCCCAGAGGCCGGCAGTCGGGCCGTTCCGCCCGTACGGACCCCCGTGGTACGGGCGGAACGGCTTTTCCGCGTCCGGCGTCAGGCATCCGGGGTGCCACCCGATCAGGACGCCAAGACGTTCAGCCCGCCACCGGCTCCGGTGCCCGTCCGGCCGACCGACCCGGCGCGAAGACCCGCCAGAACCAGGCCTGGGCGAAGGCCACCGCGACCAGCGCCGGCAGCACCGTCACCGCCAGCAGGGTGAGTGTGGAGGAGGCCGCGACGGCGTCGCCGAGGCTCAACTCCCCCACCCCCGAGCGGGTCGCCAGGGCCGTGGTTCCGTTGGCGATGCCGACACTGACCGGCAGCGCGATGAGCGGGGCCGCACCGCGCGCCAGCGCCCGGACGGTCTTCCCGTTGGCGTGGTCCCGTCCGGAGCCGAGCACCGCGATCGCCGGGAAGAGCCCGTTGATCGCCACCGCCACCTTCGCGTCGCAGCTCACCAGGCCGATGACCGCGGTGAGCAGGATCAGTCCGGCCAGCGCCAGGGTGAGCTGCTTGGCCAGCCGGTCCGCCCGCTCGCCGAGCGGGTTGTCGCCCCCGGCTGACAGAGCCGTGAAGAAGATGCCCTGCCGCAGGCTCGCCAGCACCAGGACGGCCGCGCTGCCCAGCGTGAACGGGTGCAGCAGGTCGCCGAGGGTCGCGGTGGGCTGCCCGCCGCCGCCGATGGACAGCCCGCGGATCAACACCGAGAGCACCACGCCCCAGCCGGCCGCCAGCACCAGGCTGGCGACGGGCAGCACGGCGTCCCAGGCCCGACGCCAGCCGGCGCCCGGGTGCGCGCAGCGGAACCAGAGCGCGGCGTCGCGCAGGAACCAGGCGAGCAGCAGCAGGGTCACCGGGATCCGCAGACCGGCCAGCAACTCCCCTTCCAGCAGGGGCAGGGCGCCGAACAGCAGACCGACGAAGGCGACCAGCCACACCTCGTTCGCCAGGAACAGCGGCACGACGAGGCGGCGCATCCGCGCGCGGTCGGCCTCGTCACGGGCGAACGGGATCAGCATGCCGACGCCGAAGTCCGCGCCCTCCAGGGTCAGATAGCCGACCAGGAGCAGGCCGACCAGCACGTACCAGAAGATGTCCATCAGCAAGTCTCCGTCAACCGGGCGTGTGGGGCAGGATCAGTAGGTGTGCGGAACACTCGTCCCCCCTGGTCCGCCCGCTCCGACGGCCACGGGCGTGCCGCCGTCCGGCCGACGTCCGTCCACCGGGAAGAGGTCGTCGGCGGCGAGCAACCCGCCGTCCGGGCCGAGCAGGGCGTAGCGGCGCAGTAGCGAGACGTCGACGACCGCCAGGACGGTCAGGACGACGGTGAAGGCGATGTACGAGGTGAGCATCCCTCCCCACGACACGTCGCCGATCGCCTGCTTGACGGTGAGTTCGCCGGTGACCATCCAGGGCTGGCGGCCGACCTCACGGGTGAGCCAGCCGCAGATCAGGCCCAGCGGGGCGAGCGGCAGCAGGATCACGGCCAGCCGGAGCCGGAAGGTCCTGGCGGGCAGTGGCTTGCCGCCGCCCCGCGCCGCAGTGGCCGGGATCCAGCCGAGCAGCAGCACCAGGACGCCGATCACCATCATCAGGTTGGACGGACCGGTGATCCAGGACGGGGGCGCCCAGTCGCCGACCCCGTGCAGGGCCTCGGCCGCGGCCTTGGCCTTCTCCACCTCGTCGTGCTCGCCGGTGAGGATCCCGAACTTGGCCGGCTGGTAGTCCTTCAGCGGCCCGTAGGACGCGAAGCCAACCACGATCGCCACGAAGGCGCCGATCGTGGCCAGCAGCGAGCCTTGCACCAGGGTCGGGCGGAAGAACTCCACCTCCCGGCCCCGGCGGATGTGGTAGGCGCTGACGGCGGCGAGGAACAGCCCCGCCAGCACGGACACCGCACCTGCGATGTGCGCCAGGGCGATCCAGGTGGCCTCGTTGGTGAGGACCGCGAACCAGTCCGTCACCTCGGCCGCACCGTTGCGCATCTCGTAGCCGACCGGCTTCTGCAGGAAGCCGTTCACCACCATGATCCAGAATGCCGAGGCGTACGCGGTCAGGGCGACCAGCCAGATCAACACGGCGTGCACGCGGGCCGGCAGCCGGTTGAAGCCGAACGCCCACAGGCCCAGGAAGGTCGACTCGAGGAAGAACGCGACAATGGCCTCCACCGCCATCGGCGCCCCGACGATGTTGCCCATGACGTGGGACAACCCGGACCAGTTGAGCCCGAACTGGAATTCCTGGGCCAGGCCGCTGATGATGCCGAGCGCGTAGTTGATGACGTAGAGACCGCCCCAGAAGCGCACCCGGCGCATCCGGGTCGCGCGCAGCTCCGGGTCGGTAGTGCGCAGCCCCCTGGTCTGCATGCACGCAACCACCGTGACCAGCCCGAGGGTGAGGGCGACGAACAGGAAGTGCAAGGTCGCTGTGGTCGCGAACTGCAGTCGCGCCAGATCAACTTCCGTCACGTGTCATTCTCCGATGAACGGGTTCCCACCTGCGAGCGGCGGGCGAACCTGGCCGCGTCGCGCACGAACGTCGTTGCGGCTAATGGTTTTTGAGATCTCGTCATATCAATACGGTACGCGTGTAGGAGACCAGGGCGCGGGCCGCGGGGCCGAGACCGCCGCCGGGCCGCCAGGCGATCGCGAGCCGGGCGCGCAGGTGTGGGCTGGGGATCCGCACCGGGTGCAACTGATCCGCGTTGGCGCTGACGAACGGCTCGGGCAGGATCGCCACCCCGAGACCGCGCGAGGCGAGTTGGGCCAGCACCCGCGGGTCGCTCGCCTCGAAGGCGATCCGGGGGCTGATGCCCGCAGCTGCCCAGGCCGCGTCGGAGGCCGCCCGCAGGCCGCTGCCGGCGGGCAGGCACATCAGCGCGTGGTCCTGCAGCTCGTCCACGGTGACGGTGCTCCGCTGGGCCAGCGGATGGTCGTGGCTGACCGCGCCGACCAGCGGCTCGTCGGCGATGACCTGCACGTCCAGCCCGGGCGGAGGGTCGGCGGACAGGCCGATGATGGCGACGTCGACCCGGCCGGCACGGGTGGCCTCCACCAGTTGCTCGGTGCTGCCCTCGGACAGGGATATCTCGACAGCGGGGTACTTCTCGCTGAAGTCGGCGATCACCTCGGGCAGGCTGAGTGACAGCGAGGAGGCCACCGAGCCGACCGTGACCTGGCCGTGGACCACACCGGTGAGGTCGTCCACGGCGTTGCGCAGGCTGTCGGCGGCGGCCAGCACGACGCGCGCGTGCGGCAGCGCGGCCAGGCCGTACTCGGTCAGCTGCACCGAACGGCCGCTTCGGTCCAGCAGGTTCTGGCCGAGCTCCCGTTCCAGTCTCCGCACCTGCGCGCTCACGCACGGCTGGGTCACGTAGACCCGGGCGGCGGCCTTGGTGAAGCTGCCTTCTTCGGCAACGGCAACGAAGTACTCCAACTGACGCAACTCCATGCCGCGAGTCTAGGCATCCGGTTCGTCAATATCACTGGTTTTTATGGGACTTGAGTTTGATCCGAGTTCGGTGTCGAAAGTCGCGCGTCGCCCGTCCGTGGGAGGACGGGCGACGCGTGCCGCGGGCCGCGGTCAGGACGCGACCGGTTCGAGCCTCCCGCCGAGCCGCTGCAGCCGGCCTGCCAGGTAGAGATCCCGGCAGTACCGGCGGCGCACCTTGCCGCTGGTGGTCTTCGGCAGGTTGCCGCGGCGGATCAGCACCACCTCGTCGAGGTCGATCCGGTGGTTGCGCCGCACCGCCTCGCGCACCGCGGCCACCATCTCGTCCTCGGCCATCCGCTTCAGCACGGCGGTGTCGGCCTCGACCACGACGACCACGGCCTCGCGCTCGCCGTCCTCCACCGGGAACGCGGCAGAGGACGCCGGGCGCAGCAGCGGATGGCTGGATTCCACCGTCCGTTCGATGTCCTGCGGGTAGTGGTTGCGGCCCTTGATGATGATCAGGTCCTTCAGGCGGCCGGTGACGTACAGCTCGTCGCCGCGGACGAAGCCCATGTCCCCGGTGCGCAGGTAGGTCACGGCGCCCTCCTCACCCGTGATCCGGGCGCGGAAGACCCGCTCGGTCTCCTCTTCGCGGCCGATGTAGCCGGCCGTCACGCACGGGCCGTCCACCCAGATCTCGCCCACCCGGTCGGAGCCGACGGCCCGCCCGGTGGCCGGGTCCACGATCCGTACCCGGGTGTCGCCGACCACGGTCCCGCAGCTCACCACGGAAGCGGTGGGCCGGTCCTCGCCCCGCTCGTCCGCGGCGGGCACCGGCACCACCCGGCCGGTGCGCAGTGCCTCGGCGTCGAGCCGCAGGGCGGCCGCCCGGATCTCGGGCGGGCAGCCGGCCACCTTGAGCGTGTTCTCGGCCAGGCCGTAGGCCGGAGCCATGGCCGCCGGGGGCAGTCCGTACTCGGCGAACGCCTCGGTGAAACGTTCCACCGTCGCCGCGCGCACCGGCTCGGCACCGTTGATCGCCACCCGCCAGTGCGAGAGGTCGACCGGGTGCCGGGGCCCACCACTGCGCACGACCAGGTCGTAGGCGAAGTTCGGCGCCGCGGTGTGCGTGCCCCGGAAGCGCGAGAGTGCCTCCACCCACCGGGCCGGGCGGCGGATGAACGCCTCCGGGCCCATCAGGTAGGCCGGGTGGCCGGACCACAGGGGCAGCACCACACCGAGCATCAGGCCCATGTCGTGGAAGAACGGCAGCCAGGAGACCATGACGCCGTCGTCGCCGACCGGCCACAGGGCGTCGGTCTCCTCGGCGTTGGCCCAGAAGTTGGCGTGGGTGACCATCACGCCCTTGGGCGAGCCGGTGGAGCCGGAGGTGTACTGCAGCAGGGCCACGTCGGACAGGCTCACCCCGGGCAGCCGGGCCGGCTCTCCGGAGGCGGGCAACTCGTCGGTGGCGATCAGTTCGAGCCCGGCGAGGTCGGGCAGGCCGCCGAAGTCCGCGAGCACCTGCTCACGCACGGCACGGGTGGTGAGCACCAACGTGGTGCCCGCGTCGTCGGCGATCCCGCGGAGCCGCTGCACGCCGTACTCGCGGGTCGGCACCTGGACCGGTGCTCCCTGGAGTCCGGCCGTGGCGCAGGCCAGCCAACCCCGGATGAACTCCAGGCAGGTGGGGTACATCAGCACCGCGCTGGGCGTGCTGCCGGCCAGCCGCGCGAGGGCAGCGGCCCGGCCCCGCACGGCGTCGTGCAGTTCCCGGTAGGTGGTCTGCTCGCCCGGTTCCTCGCCGTTGACGAGGTGGACGTAGGCGACCTGGTCCGGGGTCTCCTCGGCCCTGCGGGCGAGGATCTCGGTGAGTGGCGACGGGCGTCGTCCGGTTCTGGTTCCAGTACTCATGGCCGTCCGTTCGTCGTGGGCTTGCGTCCGCCGGCTGACCGGAGGCGGCCGTCAGCCGAGGTCGGTCAGGCCCGCGCGGGACGCGTTGACGAGGGCGGCCATGTTGCCGGGGGGCTGGCGGTTCTCGTGCATCAGCTGGTGCGCGTCACCGATCTTGTCGAAGGTGAACGGGTCGGACAGGCAGGGGTCGACCAGCCCGGCCGAGACCAGCTGGATCATGGCGCGCACCTGCGACGGGTTGAAGCCGTGGGAGCCCTGGAGGCGCTTCTGGCGCATCCACAGGAAGCGCAGGTCGACGTCGGCCGCGTAGCCGGAGGTGCCACCGCAGATGACCACCATGCCGCCGGTGTCGCACAGGTACATCGAGGTGGGGATGGTGTCCTGGCCGCTGTGCTCGAACACGATCCTCGGCGCGCGCCGCTCGCCGAGCTCCTGCCAGAAGGCCTTGCCGAAGGCACGGACCTGGCCCATCCACTCACCGTAGGCGGGGTCCATCAGGTCGGGCATCCGGCCCCAGTGGGTGAACTTGGTGCGGTCGATGTAGCCGACCGCACCGAGCTTGCGGCAGTACTCGCCGCGCTCGTCGCTGGAGACCACCGCGACCGGCAGGCCGCCGGCGTTGCGCACCAGCTGGATGGCGATCGAGCCGAGGCCGCCCGCGCCGCCCCAGACCAGCACCGGGTCACCGGGCTGGACCGTGTTGCCCGCCCAGCCGAAGAGCTGGCGGTAGGCGGTGGCGCCGGTCAGGATGAACGAGGCCGCCGACTCCCAGGTCAGGTTCTTCGGCTTCGGGTGGCACTGGAAGTCCTGCACCAGCGCGAACTGGGCGAAGGAGCCGAAGTTGGACTCGAAGCCCCAGGCCTTGGTGCTGTCGGCCATGGTCGGGTCGGTGCCCAGGCGGATGTCCTCGGCGTGCTCGTCCCACTGCCCGCCCGAGAGCACCACGTGGTCGCCGATCTTGACTCCGGCCACGTTCTCGCCGACCGCGAAGACCACGCCTGATCCCTCGGACCCGCCGATGTGGAAGTTCTCCGGCTCGCCCGCCTTCTGCCGGGCGCGGATGACGTCGAGCGGGAAGCCCAACCCGGCCCAGACGTTGTTGTAGTTGATGCCGGCCGCCATCACCCACACCAGCACCTGGCCGGGCCCCGGCTTGGGCGTGTCGATCACCTCGACGGCGAAGGACTTGATCGGCTCGCCGTAGCGGTCCGGGCGGATCAGGTTGGCGTACATCTTCTCGGGCACCTCGCCGAGCGGGGGCATCTCGCCGAGCTCGTAAAGGGACTTCACCATGGTTGTTGCCTCCTGCTGTTGGTGGTCCGGCCCCGGGCACGCGTGCGGGCGTGCCCGGGGAGGGATGCGTCAGTTCGCGGGTACCGGAAAGGCGGTGCGCCGGAACGGGTAGCCGGGCACGGCGGTCTTCCGGGGGGTCTGCGGCGCGTGGAGTTCCGGCCAGGCCACGTCGGCCCCGGCCGCCCACAGGCCGCCCAGCGCGGCCAGCAGGATCTTCACGTCCGAGGTCGGGTCGGTCGGGTGCGGCAGCGCCTGAAGGATCTCGTGCTCCTCGCGCAGTTGCGGGTGGCGGCGGGCAAGTGAGGACAGGCTCGTGCCGGGGCCGCATTCGACCAGGACGCTGTGCGGGATCGCTGCCAGCGTGTCGAGCACCTCGTGGTAGCGGACGGTCCGGCGCATATGGTCGCGCCAGTAGCCGGGGGTGGCGATCCGTGCGGGCTCGACCCAGGTGCCGGTGGTGTCCGAAATGACCGGGACGGACGGCTCGTTGAGCTCGATGCCAGCCACGAACGCCTCGAACTCGTCCAGCACCGGGTCGACCAGCGAGGAGTGCCCGGCACCGGGGATCTTCAGCAGCCGGACCTCGTGGCCGGCCGCCGCGGCCTCCTCGACGAACTGCTCGACCAGGTCCTTCGGGCCGGAGACCGACACCTGGTCCGGTCCGCTGATCGCGCCGATGCCCACGCCCTCCGGGAGCAGCGGGAGCAGGTCGGCCTCGGGCAGTCGGACCGCCGCCATGGCGCCGGGCTTCAGACCGGCGAGCAGTTCGGTGCGCTTGCCGACCAGCTTGATCGCGTCGGGGAAGGAGAACACCCCGGCCACACAGGCGGCCGCGTAGGCACCGAGGCTGTGCCCGACCACTGCGCTGGGGCGCACGCCCCAGCGCGCGAAGGCACGGGCGAGGGCGTACTCGACCACGAACACGCCGGTCTGGGCGATGATGCCGAGCGCCAGCTCCTTGCGCACCCGCTCCTCGTCGTCGGGCGCGGGGTCGACCAACCGGCGCGGGTCCAGGCCCTGTTCGGCGAGGACGTGCTCGGAGCAGGCGTCGATGTCGACACGGAACCGGGCGTCGGTACGGTAGAGCTCGCGGGTCATTCCCAGGTGCTGGCCACCGTTGCCGGGGAAGGTGAAGACCACCGGCGGCGCCTCACGCCGCGTCTTCCGGGCGGCCCGGCCCGGGGCCTTCGCGGTCTCCAACTCCTCGACCGCCTCGGCGGCGGTGCGGGCCACCACGTAGCGGCGGTGCGGGTGGGCCGTCCGGCCGGTCTGCAAGGTCCAAGCGGCGTCCGGGAGCTCGGCGTCCCCGACGCCCCCCAGGTGGCGGCCGAGGCGGGCGGACAGGTCGTCCAGCCCGGCCGCGGACTTCGCCGAGAAGGGCAGCAGCTGCCAGCCCTCGCCGGCCGGGGCCGACCGCCGGTCCGCGCCGGCGCGGCCGGCCGGGGCCTGCTCGACGATGGCGTGAGCGTGGCCGCCGAACGGGCCGGCGGCACTCAGCCCGACCCGCCGGCAGCCGTCCTCGGCCGGCCAGCCGTCGGCCCCCCCGGGCGGCCCGCCGTCCTGGACCGCCAGCACGCTCTCGATCAGCGCGGCCGTCACGGGAGCGGTGTCGGTGAGGTCCGCGCCGGCCGCCGGCAGGTCGCGGATCAGGACCGACTCCGCACTCACCCCGCCGACCGCGCGGGCGTCCCGGGCGATCCGGGCCCGGGCGGCCTCCGGCTGCTCACCCCGCCCGGCGGTGCCGACCGCCGTGGCCCGGACGACGCCGTAGATCCGGTCGCCGTCCTCCAGTGCCGCCTGCAGCGGCTTGAGCACGACGATCCCGCAGCCGCCGGCGCCACCGCCGTCCTGGGCGACCTGCACGGTGACCGCGCCCGCCAGCGCGAGGTCGCACTCGCCGCCGAGCAGGCCCTGGACTGCCGTGTGCACGGCCACCAGGGCGGTGGCGCCCGCCGCCTGGACGGACACCGCCGGGCCGGTCAGGCCCAGCTTGTAGGCGGCCCGGGAGGCCAGGAAGTCTGCGCCGGTGGCCGCCCGGATCTCCCGGTCATCCACATGCACCAACCGGTCGGCCCGGGCCCGCAGCCGCGCCGCGTGCGACGTGCTGGCGCCGCCCGCGTAGATGCCGACCACGAGATCGTCGGCCGCGACCTGGACGCCCGCGTCCTCCAGTGCGTGGTACGCGCACTCCAGCAGGATCCGCTGTTGCGGGTCCATGATCACGGCCTCCCGCGGGGAGATGCCGAAGAACGTGTTGTCGAACGCGTACGGGTCGTCGAGGGCCAGGTCCGGGCCGGCCGCCGTACGCGGCTGCCCTCGGAAGGCCTCGACATCGGCCGCCGGCCCGAAGCGGGCCGCCACACCGACGATGGCGATCTCCGCCCCACCATCGGCAGGGTCGTATTCGGTCATGCTGGTCCGCCCCTCCTCTTCACGTTCGGGACCTCTCTGGGGCCTCAGGCAACCGGGGTCGCCGGCCGGATGAAGCGGCCGTCCTCGACGCCGAGCACCGTGTCCCGGTGGCCGGCGATGAGTTCGTACGGCTGCCCGGGGCGAATCGCGCTGACCTCGTCCAGCCGGGCCACCTGGGCGTCGTCGAGAGCCAGGTCGAGGGCTGCGAGGTACTCATCCAGCTGGTCGACCGTGCGGGGTCCGATCACCGGCACCATCGCCGTCGTCGAGCGGGCGGCCTTGGCCCGCAGCCAGCCGATGGCGACCTGAACCGCGGAGCGGCCGGTCTCCTCGGCGACGGCGAGGACCGCGTCGAGGACGGCGGTGCGCTGCTCGCTGTCCTCCTGGCGGATGGCCAGGCCGTCCCAGTCGCTGAGTCGACCCTCACGGCTGTGCCGGTACTTGCCGGTGAGCATGCCGCCGCCGAGCGGGGACCACAGCGCGCTGCCCAGGCCCAGGGCCTCGGCCATCGGCAGCAGTTCGCGGTCGGCGCCGCGCTCGGCCAGGCTGTACTCGAACTGGACACCCACCAGCGGTGCCCAGCCGCGCAGTTCGGCGATGGTGGCGGCGCGGCTGACCCGCCACGCGGGGAAGTTGGACAGCCCGGCATGGAGGATCTTGCCGTCGCGGACCAGGTCGTCCAGCGCCGTCAGAACCTCCTCCACCGGCGTGACCTCGTCCGGCAGGTGGGCCCAGTACAGGTCCAGGTGGTCGGTGCGCAGCCGCTTGAGGCTCGCCTCGACCGAAACGCGGATGTTCTTGCGGCTGTTGCCGGTGCTGGAGATCCGGGCCCGGCCCGCGCCGAGGGAGAACTTGCTCGTCACCACGAAGTGGTCGCGGTCGGCCGCCAGGAACTCGCCGAGCAGCTTCTCGGACTCGCCGATCTGGTAGTTGTCGGCGGTGTCGATCAGGGTGCCGCCGGCGTCGGCGAACCTTTCGAACACCTTGCGGGCCTCGCTCTTGGTGGCACCGCCGCCCCAGAGGGTGCCGAAGTTGGCGGTGCCGAGCGCGAACTCGGACACCCGCAGGCCGGTCCTGCGGCCGAAGGTCGTGTAACGCATGTCGGTCCCCCTACGCGTCCGCGCTCGTCGCCCGGCCGATGAGCCGGATCAGTTCTCGCTGCTGTTCCCCGTCGCGGAAGTAGAAGTGGCCGCCCTTGAGGACGTGCGCGTCGAGTCCAGCCGTGGTGTGCGTCTGCCAGTCCAGCTGCGCACGGTTCTCCTCGGAACCGACGAACGCGGTGATCGGAACGGGCAGCGGCTCTTCGGCCACGTACTCGTAGGTGTCCGCGATCTCGGCGTCGGAGCGCAGGTAGCCGAGGACGATCTCCTTGAGCTCCGGGTCGTCGTGGATCTCCTGCGGCAGCGCGCCCCAGCGGCCCTCGATCTCGGCCAACAGCCCCTCGGAGGACAGCCGGCTCGCGCCCTTCGTCGTGGTGATCGGCGGCGGCTGCATCGAGGAGATCAGGAGCCGGCTCGGCAGCTTGCGTCCGGCCTTGCGCAGCGCCCGGGTGACCTCGAAGGCCACCAGGCCACCGAGGCTGTGGCCGAAGAAGGCGAAGTCCCGCCGGCTGAAGTCGATCTGCTCGACCAGGTCGGCGACCAGCTCGGTCATCCGGGTGTACGGCGGCTCGCTCTCGCGCGGCGCCCGGCCTGGCATCCGCACCGCCCAGAGCTTGACCCCGGGCAGGCCGTCGGACCAGCGCATGAACTCGCCGGCCGAGCCGCCCGCGTGCGCGAAGCAGTAGAGGTCCGTGAAGGTCTCCTGCCTGGACCTCCGGCTGGACAGCCAGCGGCTCTCGGCTGCCGTCAGCGCTGGGGACGTCACGTCCGCGCCGCCCGTCATCGGGACTCCTTGTCTGTGCTGTGCTGGTTGCCCCCGTCGGCCAGCTGACGCTCGATGAGGTCGGCGATGCCGGCGGCGGTGGGGGTCAGGAAGAGCGAGCGGGCCTTGATGTCGACCGGGTACGCCTCGCGGATCTCGGCGAGCAGCTTGGCGCCGATCAGCGAGTCACCACCCAGGTCGAAGAAGCTCTCGTCGGGCTCGATGTCATCCAGGCCGAGGGCCTGCCCGAAAAGGCGCAGGACGAAGGCGAGCGGGGTGACCAGCTGACGCTCGATGAGGTCGGCGATGCCGGCGGCGGTGGGGGTCAGGAAGAGCGAGCGGGCCTTGATGTCGACCGGGTACGCCTCGCGGATCTCGGCGAGCAGCTTGGCGCCGATCAGCGAGTCGCCACCCAGGTCGAAGAAGCTCTCGTCGGGCTCGATGTCATCCAGGCCGAGGGCCTGCCCGAAAAGGCGCAGGACGAAGGCGAGCGGGGTGCCGTCGGCCGGCCCGACGCCGGTCGGGGCCGGCTCCTCGACCTCGGCCGGCTGCCCGGCCCCGGTGTCCGCACCGACTTCGGCGAAGGGATCCGGCGACCCGCTCGCGGGCAACGCCGGCGCGCCGGGCGTCCAGGCCGTCTCCGTGGTCCCGTCGGCCGGGTGCCGCACCAGGTAGGGCAAGCGCTCGAAGGCGTAACCGGGCAGCGGCAGCTTGGCCCGGCGCTCGCCGTCGTGCACCCCCGCCCAGTCGACCGCGGTGCCCTCGGCCCAGAGCCGGCCGAGCGCCGCGTAGAGCGTCTCCAGCGCGTCGGCACCGTTCAGTTCGCGCTCCGGGAAGGCCGCCAGCGCGGTGTGCGCCGGGGTGAAGGACTCGTGCTCGCGGGCCGCGTCGACCAGCGCCGAGCCGAAGCCGACCTGCAAAAGGATCCGCTCGTGGTCGGCGAGCAGGTGGGCCGTCGCGCCGTCCCGGTCCGCCTCGCGCGCCTCGCGGGCCCACCGCTCGGCGCTCACCACGGCTCCGGCGTCGTACCGGCGGCCCTCGCCGCCGAGCACGACCGGCACCGTCAGCGGGCGCGCGGTGACCTCCGGCACTTCGTCAAACTGCCCGGCGCGGGCGTTCGCGACCACCAGGCGCAGCGCGTCGGCCGGCTCGAACGCCCCCGCCACGGTGGCGGCGACCAGGGCACCGACCCCGGTACCGGACACCTCCGCCGGTCGGACGCCCCAGCGGTGCCAGAGCGCGGCGAGCGAGTACTCCAGAGCGAACACGTACACGTCGCGCACCGCCGGGTCGGCCGGCCACGCCCCGCCGCGCGCCACCTTCCGCACCAGGGCGGCGAGTTCGGGGTCGACGGCGTCCAGGCAGGTGGTGAACGCCCGCCGCAGGGCGGGCTCGGAGGCGTGCAGTCGCCAGGCCTCGGCCGGGCCTGGTTGCCCGGGGAACAGCAGGACAACCGGGCGGCGGCGGGCCGGGCCGGCCGCGACCACCGGCACGAGCTCCTGGAGGCCGTCCTCGCCGGCCACCGCGAACGCGCGGTACTCGTGCTCGCGCCGCCCCTGCTGCAGGGTCCAGGCGACGTCCGCCGCCGGCAGCCCGGGGTACTCGGCCAGGTGCGCCGAGAGCCGGTCGACGCCGGCCTGCAGCGCCGAGGTGGTGCGGGCGGAGAACACCAGCAGCTGCGCGGTGCGGTCCGACTCCTCGGCCGCCCGGGCCGGGGCCTCCTCCAGCACCAGATGGGCGTTGACCCCGCCGACGGCGAAGGAGCTCACCCCGGCCCGCCGGGTGGGCCCGCAGGGCTCCCAGGCGGTCAGCTCGGTGGCCACCCGGAACGGGCTGGACGTGAAGTCGATCTGCGGGTTCGGCTCGGCGAAGTGCAGGCTCGGCGGGATCTGGCCGTGTTCGAGCGCCAGCAGGGTCTTGATCAGCCCAGCGGCGCCCGCGGCCGCGTCCGCGTGCCCGATGTTGGTCTTCACCGACCCGATCGCGCAGAAGCCGGTGTCCTCGGTGTCGGCCCGGAACGCCGTGGTCAGTGCGGCCATCTCGATCGGGTCGCCGAGCGGGGTCGCGGTGCCGTGCGCCTCGATGTAGGTGATGGTGCGGGCGTCAGTGCCGGCCGCGACCTGCGCGTCCCGCACGGCCGCCGCCTGGCCCTCGACGCTGGGCGCGCCGAAGCCGATCCGGTGCGCGCCGTCATTGGTCACGGCGGAACCGCGCAGCACCGCCCGGATGTGGTCACCGTCGGCCAGCGCGTCGGAGAACCGCTTGAGCACGACCACACCCACGCCGTTGCTGGCCACGGTGCCCGCGCCCCGGGCGTCGAAGGTGCGGCAGGTGCCGTCCGGCGCCAGGGTGCCGTCACCGCCGGTCCAGGCGATCTTCTTCGGCGGGACGTGCACGGCGACGCCGCCGGCCAGTGCCAGGTCGCAGTCGCCGGCCAGCAGGGCGCGGCCGGCCGTGTGGACGGCCACCAGGGCGGTGGCGCAGGCGGCCTGGACCGCGACGGCGGGGCCGCGCAGTCCGAGCCGTTCGGCGGTGCGGGCGGTCAGGAAGTCCGGCGCGGTGCCGAGCAGGATCTCGTCCTCGGTCAGGCCCGGCAACCGGTCCTGCTGGGCGCGCAGGGCCTGCGCGTACTGGGTCTCGGTGGAGCCGCCGTAGACGCCGATGGAGCCCGGGAAACGGTCCGGATCCTGTCCGGCGTTTTCCAGTGCGGCCACCGCGGTTTCCAGGAAGACCCGGTGCTGCGGGTCGATCAGGAACGCCTCACGGGCGGAATAGCCGAAGTATTCGGCATCGAACCATTCAGCGGCGTCCAGTCGGCCCCGGGCCGGCACGTACTCCTGGTCGCCTCCGTCCGCGGCGCCACCGGGAATGATCCGGGCGGGCTCGCGGTCGATGGTGTCCAGACCGGCGGCGAGATTGCGCCAGAATTCGTCGACGTCCACGGCGCCGGGAAAGCGGCCGGCCATTCCGACGACGGCGATGAACTCGTCCTCGTCGGCGGAGTACTCGATCTCAGCCACCGAAGCCCCCCTCGCCCGGCAGACCGGGCAGGCCGTCCGCGGCGGACCCGTCGCGGGTGCCGAGCTGCGCCCGGCGGTTGCCGAGCCGGGTGTTGCCGCGGGTCCGCCGGCCGGCCGGCCGGCGGTTGTCGGACCGGTCCGCACCGGATCCGGAATCCATGAAGCGCGCAAGGGAGTTGACGGTCGGGTGGTTGAACAGGTCGACCAGCTCGACGTCCTTGCCGAGCCGCTGGGAGACCCGGTCGCGGACCATGTGCAGCATGATCGAGTGGCCGCCGATGTCAAAGAAGTTGTCCTCGGTCCCGACCTCGGGGATCTCCAGCACCTCACGCCAGATCCCGGCGACGACCTCGGCCGTCTCCGAACCCGGGGACCGCCATCCGGCCGTCGGCCCGACGGCGGATTCCCCCTCCGTCGGATTCGGCTCAGCTGCGTGATCCACTGCGCTCCTCCCCTGGAACTGCGGTATTCCGCTTTCCCTGTGATCATCCGTTGCCAGCGGAGGGGTTGTCCAATAACAAGCTTGGCTAGCAGGAAGAAAGACCGTTTATGCCGACGGGCACGACAGTGCGGCGCGGACCTGGGTCCGCCGAGGAGCGAGGAGTTCCGGGCGCGAAATGCGGCGGCGGCCGGGCACGAAATGCCCGGCCGTCGTCAAATGAGCCGAAAAGGTGCTGGAAACGCGTGCAGACTCAGCGTCCCGGGGCCGTCAGACCCGGACGACCGTCTTGCTGCGCATCAGGAACTCGCCCAGGTAGCCGTCGTGCGGCAGCCCCGGCCGGTGCCAGTGGGTGGCGCGCGGACCGACGTGCAGGTTGCTGATCGTCGGCTCCGCCACCAGCTCGTCGACGAGTTCCTCGTCCTCGGTGAGCACGGCCAGCACCAGGGTGTCGCGCAGCGGCGCGATCCCGTCCGCCCGGTTCCAGGGCGCCACCCACACGCACGGGAAGGGCAGTTCGGCGCCCACCTGCGGCGCGTCCGGGGCGTCCACCTGGTGGACGGTCGGCCGCAGGACGGCGCTGCCGTCGCCGAGTTCGTCGACGAAGCCGGTCCCGCCTAGCCAGGCCCGGGTGCCCTGGGCGCGTTCGAGTACGTACTTCTCCAACGCCCGGGCCGACTTGGCCGACTGCACCGGCAGGCAGGCCCGCTCGTCGTGCGGCGGCAGGCTCGGCAGCGCGGCCAGGCGTTCGGCGATGGCCCCGGCCAGCGGCGCCGGGTCGCCCTCGACGAGGATGCCGGTGGCGTTGACGCAGCCGCTGCCGGCGTGCCGGGTGATCGAGTCGACGATCATGTCCAGGTGATCGCGCCAGTCGGCGTCGGCGGTCACCAGGATCTTCGAGCGGCCCGGCTGCAGCGAGAGCACCCCCGGGTCGTCGGCGTACTGGCGGATGATCTCGTCGCCGCCGTAGGCCAGGTCGGCGCCCTGCACGATGGCGTCGGCCGCGTCGTGCCCGCAGGGCAGCAGCATCACGTGGTCGTTGCCGAACCCGGCCTCGCGCAGCGCCAGCACCAGCCGGTGCGCGGTGAACGGTTCCCGGGCGGCCGGGCGGACCGCCACCCGGTAGCCGAGCGCCAGCGCCTCGGGCCAGAATCCGTGCGTGCCTGGGTGGTTGCCGGGCACGTGCACGGCGAGCACCTCGCCGCGGCGGGCCCACACCGCCTGGCCGGTGCGCGCCAGCGGGTCCCGCCAGTCGGACACCGCGCCGCGCGGGCCGGCCAGTTGGACGCTTCGGTAGGACTGCCCGACCCGCTCGGCGCAGGTCTGAGTGGCGGTGCGCACCACGGCGATCGGCAGCCCGGAGACCCGGCTGACCGCGGCCTCGTACTCCTTCGGCGTCAGGCCGCCGAGCGTGGCGGTGCGGAACAGCTCAGCGGCGCGGGCCAGCGCGGCGGCCCGCCCGGCGGCCGGCAGCGGCGTGGCCGCGCGCAGCGCCTTCACCGCGCGGTTGACGTACAGCGCGGGCGCCAGGCTGAGTTCGGCCATCACCGCGCCGGTGACGTCGGTGATCTCCTGGCGGTTGTGGGTGCGGTAGGGACCGGAGGGTCCCAGCGCGTCCAGCACCGGCAATTCGGCCGCTGCCTCAACCGTCGGCGGTTCCTCGGTGGCCGTTGCCATCAGTAGACCCCTTCGATGACCGTCTCGTTGTCGAACGTCTTGACCGGGGCGATGCCGGCCGCCGAGTCGCCGACCCGGCCCTCGGGCGCGGCGACCCGGATGGCGGTGTCGCGCTCCAGGTTGTTGGGCAGCAGCAGCGCCTTGGAGACGTGGTGCATGACGACCTGTCCGCGCTGCCCGTAGGCGACCGGGGCGCCGGTCTGCGGGTCCACCACCTGGAAGGTGATGTACGGGGAGAAGGTGTCGAAGACGCACGGCTCGCCGATCGGGGTACCGTGCCGCTCACCGGCGATGCCGAGGATCATCGTGCTGCCGTAGTGGCCGTACAGCGTGGCCTCGGGGAAGATCTCGGTGCGGTACAGCGCCGCGGTGTCGGCGTCCATCTGGGTGCCGCCCCAACGGATCGCCCGCACCTTCTCGTTGACCAGCTCCACCAGCTCCTCGCGCTGGGCGATCCGCTCCAGCAGCGGTGGGGTCACCGTCATGACGCCGATCGGCTGGGTGCGCAGGATGTGCGTCGCCTGGTCGATGACGTGCTCGGCGTAGGCGTCGGCCTGGGATCCCTTGCCGCCGGCGATCAGCCGCTTGACCCAGCGCGGGTCGAGGTCGATCTGGAAGCCGTGGCGGCCGTGCGTGGTGGCCGAGCGACGGAAGATCTCACCGACGATGTGCGGGCCGGACGGAGTGATGCCGAGCCAGTCCACGCCACGCGGGAAGCCGTGCACGTCGAGGTTGGCGTTGCTCCAGCCGACCAGCTTCTCCATCCAGTCGGTCGGGCAGACCACGCGCTTGGGCGCGCCGGTGGTGCCGCCGCTCTCGAAGATGCCGACGAGGTCCGGGTGTTCGCCGTAGCCGCGCGGGATGAGGTCGTGTGCGGGCACGTCGCGCAGTTCGTTGGCGACATTGGGGAACAGGGTCAGGTCGGCGTAGCCCTTGACGTCCGCCAGCGGGTCGAAGTCCAGCGTCTTCGCCCGCTCCAGCCAGAACGGGGAGCCGGTCTCCGGGCTGAAGTGCCACTCGATCGCGGCCCGGACGAGCTCGTCGGGATCCGGGTTCGCGTCATAAGGCAGATCCAGGATTGACAGGTCTGCGCGGGCCACTGGTCCTCCTCGGTCGGCGGCCGGCCGGGCCGGCTGATCAGCCGGCCCGGCCCTGCCCCTCGGGCTCTGTTCGATGGGATGCGGATGGGTGTCGTCGTCTCAGATTCGATCACTCGGGGCGGCGCACCCGCCTGAGTGGTCACTACTCAATCGCGGTCAACGTGCCTGCACTGTGGCGTAGATGACGTTTTAACAGCCAAGCGCCATTCATACACTGGTGCGATGAAGGCAATGATCGCTTGGTGGGATCTCACCGAGTCACAGCAGAGCGCGGAGACCCTGCGCGATTTCCTCCGTGAGGAGGCGGAGCAGGCCTGGTCGGACATACCGGGCCTGATCCTCAAGATCTGGGTGTCCGACCCGGCCTCGAACCGCTGGGGGGCGGTGTTCCTCTGGGAGTCCGAGGAGGCCGCCGCGGCCGCCAAGATGCCGCGCAGCGCGGGCGAGTTGATCGGGTACCCGCTCGCCTTCCGGGAGTGGTTCGACGTCGAGGCGACAGTGGAGGGGCTCCACTCGCTGACCTCGCTGAGTGGACTCGGCCTGGCCCTGCAGTCGCTGGTCCCGTAGACCGACCGGCGATGGGGCCCGCGACGTCACGGGCCCTATCGCCGGTCGGTCTAGTTGCGCGGGCCCCCGGTTCACCGCTCGGGGGCCACCACCAGCACGGAGTTCTCCATCGGGAGTTCCTCGATCCGCTCGACGGCCAGCCCGGACCGGCCGAACAGCGTGTGGTACTCGTCCAGGGTGCGCTGCCGACCGCCGTTGACCACCAGCAGGTGCACGTCCCAGAGCGCGGCGAGCGGCCCGGTGCCGTCCTCCCGGACCACCCGCTCGAGCACCAGCAGCCGACTGTCCGCACGCATCACGGCCCGGACCTCGGCCAGCAGCCGCAGGCAGGCCGGCTCGTCCCAGTCCCCCAGCACCCGGGAGAGCAGGTAGGCGTCGGCTCCCTCCGGCAGCGGGCCCTCGAACATGTCCTGGCCGACCAGCCTGACCCGGTCCTCCCCGACGGTGGCCGCCAGGTGGGCGCGGGCGATCGGCAGCACGTGCGGGAGGTCGACCAGTACACCGTGCGCATCCGGCGCGGCGGCCAGGACGGTGGACAGCAACTGCCCACTGCCGCCGCCGATGTCCACCACCAGCCTGCGCCCGGCGAAGTCGAAGACCTCGGGCACCCGCTCGAAGAAGAAGTTGCTGCCCTGCATGGCCCGCTGGAACCGGCCGGCCGCCTCCTGGTTCCCGCCCAAGTAGGCGATCAGCGACTGTCCGTACTCCTGCTCGAAGGCGGGCCGACCGGTACGCAGCGCATGCTCCGCGCCGCTCCAGGCGCGGTAGAACTCCTCGCCGTAGAGCAGGGACAGGTCGCGCAGCGAGCCCGGCCGGTCCCGCAGCAGGTCGCCGACGGCGCTGTTGCGGTAGCCGTCCGGCTCCCCGCCCTCCAGGACCCCCAGGATGACCAGCAGCCGCAGCAGCCGGTGCAGGGCATCGGTGTCCGTGCCCGTCGCCTCGGCGAGGGCGGCGCCGGTGGTCCGCCCCGCAGCGATCAGATCGGGCAGGCCGAGCCGGGTGGCGACATGGACCGCCTGGGCGCGCCAAGCGCCGGTCAGCAGGTCCACGGCCGCGCGGGCGGCCGACGGGTCGGTGGTCATGGACGAATCCGAATCCTCTCGCCGATCGTCCGTCAGTTGTGCTTCCCGGGAGCGATGTTGCGGTTCGAGCGGAACAGGTTGGCCGGGTCGAGCCGGGTCTTCAGGTCGGTCAGCCGACGATGGTCGGCCGGCTCCCAGAAGTCGTCGGCGGGCCGCTCGGGGGCGCCGTCCGCGTACCGGCCGTACACCAGGTTCTGGCAGCGGCCGACAACGGAGTCGGCCGTGTCGAGCAGCGCTCGGTGGGCGGCACGGACCTCGTTCGGCTCCGCCAGTCCCACCGGGGTCAGCACCCGCAGCAGGTAGTGGGCGTCCCGGTGGCCGACCGCGTTCGACACCTCGGGGGCGCGGCCGAGGGCACCGCCGAGGTGGCGCACGTCGACCACGCAGGGCACCGCGGTACCGGGGGCGGCAAGCTTGGCCACCGCATCGGCCTGGCCCGCACCGAACTCGCGCAGCAGCACGTTGTCGCCGACGTAGGCGTGCGGCTGCGGCGGGTCGTTGTAGATGGCGCCGCATTCCGTGTACGGCATCTCGGCGACCGTATCGGTCAGCCGGGGGCCCAGCGCGCGCAGCGGGGCGACGAGTTCCTCGCCGGTGCGCGAGTCGCCGGTGTAGGCGATCCGGACATGGCCGAGGTGGCGCCCGCGCAGCCGCTCCGGCAGGACCGGCAGATCGGGGTAGCCGATCAGCGACACCGAGGAGGTCAGCTCCTCCGGGAGCGTCTCGGTCCAGCGCAGGTACTCGGCCAGCAGGCCGGGGGTACCGGCCAGGTCGAAGACCAGCTCGCCGCCGTAGATCCGGGTGACCGGCACCAGGTCGACCTCGACCGCCGTCACCACACCGAAGTTGGCGCCGGCGCCGCGCAGCGCCCAGAACAGCTCGGGGTCGCTGTCGGCGGTCACCCGGCGCGCCGCGCCGTCAGCGGTGACCAGCTCGACCGCCCGGACGTGGTCCGCCGCGTACCCGAACTGCCGGGCCAGCAGGCCCAGTCCGCCGCCGAGGAGGTAGCCGACCACGCCGACGTCCGGCGCCGAGCCGTTCAGCGGGGCGAGGCCGTAGCGGGCGCCGGCGTCGACGACCGCCGCGAAGCGGACGCCGGCCTCGATCCGCGCGGTCCTGGCTTGCGCGTCCACCGTGACCCCGGCGAGCCCGGCGGTGTCGATCAGCACACCACCGTCGGCGGGGACGGACAGTCCGTGCCCGGTCGCCTGGACGGCCACCGGCAGCTCGCAGGCGGCGGCGTGGGCCACGGCCGCCACCACGTCCTCGGCCCCGGCGGCGCGCACCAGGACGGCCGGCCGGTGCCGGTAGGCGGTCTGGAAACCCGCGCAGCCGGCGTCGAAGCCGTCGTCGCCCAAGGCGAGCACCTTGCCGCGCACCCTGGCGCGGAGTCGGGCGAGAGCGGCGTCCGGGTCGGTCGCGGACACGTCGTTCATGTGGGTGTGTTCCCTTCGGTCCGGTGCGTGGATCTCGGGTGGGGCGGTCTGCTAGAGGGGGAATGCCTCGAGTTCGCCGGAGGCCACCTGCTCGCGCAGCGCCTTGCGGTCCACCTTGCCGTTGGCGTTCAGCGGGAAGACGTCCAGCACGTGGTAGGAGAGCGGGATCATGTACGGGGGCAGGGTGGCGTTCAGCCCCTCGTCCACCTCATAGACGTCCAGTCCGTCGCCGGACAGCACGGCGGCGAGCACCGAGGTACCCTCCTCCGTGCCCGGGACCGCGACCACCACGGCCTGCGCCACGCCCGGCTGCCGCAGCAGGTGCGCCTCCACCTCGCCGGTCTCGACCCGGTGGCCGAGGATCTTCACCTGGGTGTCGAGGCGGCCGATGTAGCCGTACTGCCCACCGGCGCCCGGGCGGACCAGGTCGCCGGTGCGGTACCAACGGCGGGTCTCGCCGTCCTCCCCCGTCACGATGTGGAACGCCTTGGCGGTCAGCTCCGGCGCGTTGAGGTACCCCGCGAAGACCTGCGGCCCGTGCAGGCACAGCTCGCCGGTCCCGCCGTCGGCCACCGGGGTGCCGTCCTCGTTGAGCACGGCCGTCGCCATGCCCGGGTACGGGGCACCGATCGAGACGACCCCGTTCACCGACAGCCCCGGGGAGAGAGCCGGGTCCCATCGGTGCACCAGGCAGGCGATGGTCGCCTCGGTGGGCCCGTAGAGGTTCTCCAGCACGGACCCGGAAGCCGCCTCCTGCCAGGCCCGGGCCGCCGTCTCCGGCAGCGCCTCGCCGCAGAACAGGCTCCAGCGCAGGGACGGCAGGCTGCCCGGTTCGAGCAGCCCGCGGCGGTGCTGCAGCACCGCCACCGAGGGCACCGAGAACCACACCGTGATGCCCTGCTCGCGAATGAAGTCCAGCGGCGTCATCAGCTCGAAGGTGTCCATCGGCACCACGCAGGCGCCGCTTCCCCAGGCCATGAACAAGTCGAACATCGACAGGTCGAAGGTCTGGTCGAAGGTGTTGGTGAAGCGGTCGTCCGCGGTGAAGCCGTACCGCTCGGCGTTGACCCGCAGGAAGTGGCTCACGTTGTGGTGCGTGATCGGCACGCCCTTGGGCCTGCCGGTCGAGCCCGAGGTGAACAGCAGGTAGGCCACCTCACCCGGATCGGTGAACCGCGGTGCCTCGAGCGGCGCGCAGCCCTCGACGTCGCCGCGGGTGAGCACCAACGCGCTGGCCGGGGTGCCGGCCGGCGCCTGGTCGCTCCCCGGCAGCAGCGCCGGCGGGGCGTCCGGCAGCGCGTTCAGCAGCTGGCGCAGCTGCGACAGCGAGCCGTCGTCGGCCAGGATCGCGTCCAGGCCGGCCCGTTCGGCGATGTCCCGGTTGCGGGCCACCGGGTACTTCTTGTTCAGCGGCACGACGGCGGCGCCCGCGTAGAGGGCGGCCAGGAAGCCGACGTAGGTGACCAGGCTGCGGTGACCGAGGATGCCGACCCGCTGGGGCCGGTCGGTCGCCTTGAGCAGCGCCGCCGCCCAGACCCGGGCAATGGTGTCCAGCTCCGCGTACGTCCAGGTCCGCTCGCCCAGGGCGAGCGCCGGGCGGTCCGGCAGGCGCTGGGCAAAGGAGTGGAAGCCAGCGTGGAGGAAGTGCTCCTGCATGGTGATTGTCGCGTTCCGCTTCGAAGGTGTGGTCTGGGGGGCGGTGGGTCCGGTGCGGGCCCTACGGCTGGAGGCGGCTGACGTTCCAGCCGTCGCCGTCCCGGTCGTAGCGCAGCCGCTCGTGCAGGCGCTCGGTGCCGTTGGCCCAGAACTCGATCCCCTCGGGCCGCAGTTCGTAGGCGGTGAAGGAGGCCGGGCGGGGCAACGGCTGCCCGCGCTCACCGAGCTCGCGGGCCCGCGCGCGCAGGTCGTCCACCTCGTCCAGGCCGCCCAACGGCTCGCTCTGGCGCGAGGCCGTGGTCATGGCGTGGGTGAAGACCGCGCGAGCGGCCCACAGCGCGTCGGCCTCGCTGTCGGGCAGCCGCACGACCGGGCCGGCCACGGCGATCTGCTGGCTGGTCTCCCGCCAGTACAGCAGTCCGGAGGCCCACGGGTTCTCGGCGATCTCCCGGCCCTTGCGGCTGCCCTCGTGGGTGACGAAGACGAGCCCGGTGTCGGTCACCTTGTTCACCACCACGATCCGCGAGGAACTGCGGCCCTGGGCGTCGGCGGTGGCCAGCGCCAGTGCCTTCGGCTCGCGGACCTCGTGCCGCACCGCCTCGTCGAGCCAGGCCCGGAGCAGCCCGATGGGTTCCGCCGGGGGCGTGTGGAACTGCGGGAAGTCGATCTCGACAGTGCCGGTGAGGGTTTCCGACTTGGTGCTGCTCATGGGGCTACTCCGGTGGCTGGGCGCGAGCTGGGTGCGAGGTGCGGGTGAGGGGCGGTCAGACCCGGATGGTCCCCTCGATGACGAGGACGCCGTCGCCGCCGGCCTCGACCGAGTAGACGGTGTCGCCCTCGCCCTCCGCGACCGCGAACATCGGCGAGGGGCGGCCCATCTCGACGCCCTGGGTGATCTGGATGCGCTGCCCGTACTCGATCAGGCCGCGGCGGGCGAGGTGGATCGCGATCGGACCGGCCACCGAGCCGGTGGCAGCGTCCTCGACCACGCCGTAGGCCGGCGAGAACATCCGGTTGCGCCACGTGGTGCCGGAGCCGGCGAAGCAGTTGGCCGCCATGTCCTCGAACGCGGACAGCGCACGATGGTCGGGGGTGAGCGCCGAGAGCTCCTCGACGCTGCCGAGCGCGACCAGGACGTGCCGCGGGCCGTTGCGGTAGATCTCCACCGGCAGCACGGTGTCGGTGACCCCGAGCGCCGCGAGCAGTTCCTCGCGCCGGTCGAAGGGCTCCCAGACCGGGATCGGCTGCTGCATCCAGGCCGAGGTGACCACACCGTCGGTGCGGACCAGCTCGAACGGGATCAGACCCATCGCGGTCTCCAGCTTGAGCTGGTCCACCGAACCGCGGTTGCCGAGCGCGATGGCGGTGCCGAGCAGCGGGTGGCCGGCGAACGGCAGCTCGTTGACCGGGGTGAAGACCCGGATGTGCGCGTCCCCGCCGTTCTTGGGGCTGAGCACGAAGGTGGACTCCGAGAGGTTCATCTCCCGGGCGATCCGCTGCATCTGATCGCCGGTCAGGTCATCCGCGTCGAAGAACACGGCCACCGGGTTTCCCTTGAGCGGCTCGGTCGCGAAGGCGTCGACGACGACGTAGGGGTGCATGTGCTTCTCCCGCTGTTCTGTGGTCAAAGGCCGAGCGCGTCCCGCACGGCGGTCGCCAGGATGCGCGGACCGTCCTGAGTGAGGACCGACTCGGCGTGGAACTGCATGGAGGCGAAGTGCGGGCCGCGCAGCGCGTACACCTCGCCGGTATCCGGGTTGCGGCTCACCTCGACCACGCCGACACCCTCGACGTCGCGCTTGTCCTCCCGGCTCCGCGCGGCGAAGGTGTTGTAGAAACCGACTCGTTCGCGCGAACCGAACAGGTCGATCGGCTTCTGGACGCCCTGGTTGGGGGCGTCGAGGCGAGCCACCTCGAAGCCGAGCGCCAGGCAGAGCACCTGGTGGCTCAGGCAGACCGCGACGAACGGGCCACCCCGCTCCAGCAGGGTGCGCACCGCCGTGCGCAGGTGGTCCATCTTCGGGTTGTCCGGCTCGCTCGGGTCCCCCGGACCGGGGCCCATCACGACCAGGTCGTAGCCCTCGAAGGAGTACTCGTCGTCGAACCGGTGGACCGTCACCTCCATCCCGGTGGAGGTGAGTTGGTGGTAGATCATGGACGTGAAGGTGTCCTCCGCGTCCACCACCAGGACCTTCCGCCCGACCAGCCGGGGCTGCTCGGTGCCGTGGCCGGCGCCGTCGCGCAGCCAGAAGTCGGCGATGGTGCCGTTGCGCTGCTCCAGGACGGCCCGGACATCGGGGTGGTCGGCGAACCGCACCGGGCCGGCCGACTCCAGGGCGGCCATCACACCGGACGCCTTGGCGCGGGTCTCCGCGGCCTCGGAGGCCGGGTCCGAGTGGCGCACCAGGGTCGCGCCGACGCCGATCTCCACCCGGCCGGCGGCGTCGATGGCCGCGGTGCGGATGAGGATGGCGGAGTCCAGCGCGCGGCCGCCGTTCTCGTCGCGGCCGATCAGCGCGGCCACGCCGCTGTAGTAGCCGCGGCCCTTCGGCTCGTAGCGGCTGATCACCCGACAGGCGCTCTCCAGCGGGGAGCCGGTTACCGTCGGGGCGAACATGGTCTCCCGGAGAATCTCGCCGACCGTGCGGGTGGTGCGGCCCTCGATCAGGTACTCGGTGTGCGCGAGCCGGGCCATCTCCTTGAGGTACGGGCCGACCACGCGGCCGCCGCCCTCGCAGATCCGGGCCATCATCTTGAGTTCCTCGTCGACCACCATGTACAGCTCGTCGGCCTCCTTGCGGTCGGCGAGGAAGTCCATCACGCCGGTCAGGGTGGGGCCGGTGGCCGGATAGCGGTAGGTGCCGCTGATCGGGTTCATCACTGCCGTGCCGTCGTCGACGCTGATGTGCCGCTCGGGCGAGGCGCCGACGAAGGTGCGCTCGCCGGTGTGGATGAGGAACGTCCAGTAGGCGCCCACCTCCCGCGACAGCAGCCGGGAGAACAGTGACAGCGCACTGTGCGGCCCGTAGTCGGTGATGTCGGCGACGAAGGAGCGCTTGATGACGAAGTTGGCGCCCTCACCGGTGCCGATCTCCTGCTCGACGACGGTGCGCACGATCTCCTGGTAGGCCTCGTCGTCCACGTCGAAGTGCCCGCCGCGCAGCGCGGTCGGCACCTGCGGGAACCGGGCCAGCGCGTCCGCCAGGCTCAGCCGCTGCTGGCCGGTGACGGTCAGCGCGATCAGCGGGGCGCCGTCGTCGGGGGCGGTGTAACCGCGCTCGACGATCTGCCGGTACGGGATGACCGCCAGCACCTCGTGGTGCGCGCCGGGCCGGGCCGGCTGGTCCGGCAGCGGCAGGCCGTCGAGCGTCGCGGGCTCGGTGACGTCGCCGACCAGCAGCTCCAGGCTGTCCGCGCCGACCGACTCGGGGCGGTGCAGCAGCGCGTAGGCCTTCGGCGGGTCGGCCAGGATCCGGGCCAGCAGGTCGTCTCCGGCGGGGCCGGTGATGGGCTGGCTCACGCGAAGACCTCCTCGGCGGTCAGGACCATCGCGCAGCGCTCGGCGGCGTAGCTGACGGCCAGGCGGTGGTACTGCTCGTTGAAGTCGGCGACGGCGTCGGCGACCAGGAACGGCTGGATGTCGTTGGTGAAGGCCTCGACCGCGGACATCAGGACACCGACGTGGGCGTAGACGCCGCAGATGATCAGCTGGTCCCGGCCGCTCTCCCGCATCCGCTCCAGCAGCGGGGAGTTGAAGAAGGCGCTGTAGCGCCACTTGGTGAGCTGCCAGTCGCCCTCCGAGGGGGCGAGTTCGTCGACCACCTCGCGGTCGGCAGGGTCCGGGCGCATGCCCGGACCCCAGAAGTCCTTCAGCAGACCGCGCTGTTCCTGGGTCATGCCGCCGGGTTGGGCGGTGTAGGCCACCGGGACACCGAGGGCCGCGCAACGCTTCCGCAGAGCCGCCGCGTTGCTCACCAGCTGCGCCCGGACCGTCTCCGGGAACGGTGCCAGGAAGTACCGCTGCATGTCGTGGACGAGCAGGACCGCGCGGTCCGGGTCAGGTGTCCACCGGGCGGTGTTGGCAGGCAGGTCACCAGGGGACGGCAGGGTGTAGGGCTCGATGGGGGGAATGCCGGGCATGACCTCGTCTTCCAGTTCCTGTCTCGGTGGCTCGTGCGTGCCCAGGGGTCAGCCGTTCCAGGCGGAAACCACCGAGATCGCCTGCTGCGGGTTGAGCCGCGGGTCGCAGTAGGTGGTGTACTTGTCGCCGACCCGGCCCAGGTCCTCCTCGTGCATGACGCACTCGGTGACGTCGTCGGGGGTGGTCTCCAGGTGCAGGCCGCCACAGACGCCGCCGGCCCCCGCCACGGCCTCCTGGAAGCGCAGCACCTCACGGACGACGGTCTCCACCAGCCGAGTCTTGTTGCCCTCGGGGGCGGTGACGGTGTTGCCGTGCATCGGGTCGGTCAGCCAGATCACCGGGTGCCCAGCGGCACGGACGGCGGTGACCAGCCGGGGCAGCCGTTCGGCGATGCGCTCGGCGCCCATCCTGGCGATGAGGGTGAGCCGGCCGGGATCGCGCTCGGGGTCGAGCTTCTCGCACAGGGCCAGCAGTTCCTCCGGCTCCATGGTCGGGCCGACCTTGCAGGCGATCGGATTGCTCACCTCGGCGAGCAACGCCACGTGGGCGCCGTCGAGTTGGCGGGTGCGCTCGCCGATCCACGGCCAGTGGGTGGAACCGAGGAACACCCGGCCGCGCTCGTCGGTGCGCAGCATCGGGATCTCGTAGTCGAGCAGCAGGGCCTCGTGGCTGGTCCACACCTGCTGGCCGACCGGGTCCTGGCCGGCGCCGTGCCGACGCCAGCCGAGGTGTTCCACGATGTCGGCGGCGGCCATGTAGCCGGCCAGGATGCGCAGCGGGTCGGGCCGCCTGGTGTCCGGATTCGGTTCCGGGGCGTTGACCATGTGGCCCCGGAAGGTCGGGATCACCATGTCGCCGACGGTCTCGGTGGAGCTGGAGCGCGGCTTGGCGAACTGACCGGCGATGCGGCCCACCCGGACGACGGGCTTGTGCGCGTTCATTCGCAGGGTGCCGGCCAGCAGGTCGAGCAGCGCGGCCTTGCGCGAGACGTCCATGGCGGTGCACTCGGCCGGGTCCTCCGCGCAGTCACCGGCCTGGACCACCATGGCCTCGCCGGCGGCCACCCGAGCCAGGGCTTCGCGCAGGACTGCCAGGTCGCCCGCCCGGACCAGGGCGGGGCGCGAGAGGAGCGTCTCCCGCACCAGCTCGACCTGCGCGGGGTCGGGCCAGTCGGGCTGGTGCAAGGCTGGTCGGACTCGGATGTCACTCAACACGTTCTCCACGAGCGTCTCCAATGTGGCGCCGGGGGTGCGGTCTGGTGCCAAGGGGAAAGCGGCAAGAAGCCGGGGTCAGGTGGGGATGCCCTCACGCTTGATCTCCGGGACGGGGATGCTGAGCGCTCGCAGCTGCTCGAACGGGTTCATGAACTCCCGCTCGCGCTTGATCTTCCCGTTCTCCATCTCGAAGGAGTGCAGGAAGTGGTTCTGGTAGTGGCCCTCGGGGTAGCCGGGGAAGAGGATCTTGCCGCGACCGTCACACTCCACCCAGAAGTGGTTCGGGTCCTGGGTCTCGAAGACCTGGACGTTGTACCACTCCCAGTCGGGGAAGCACTTGAGCGACCAGACGGCGTGCTCGGCGAGGCGGTCCCGGCCGTTGATGGCGATCGGGGCGCCGGTGTCGGTGGTCCACAGACCGCCGATGCCGTCCTCGGTGAACAGGGTGTGGCGCTGCAGGCGGTCCTGGCCCCTGGTGGCCATGTACTTCTCGACCGTCGCCCGGTTGATCCGGCGCAGCTCGGCCTCGTCGGTGAACCCCTGCGGCTGTGCGGACTCGGACATGGGCGTCTCCAAGGCTGAGTGGTGAATGAGGATCGGACCCAACGTGGTCGGCCGCGCAGAGGGGCGGGCCAGGCGCGCTGGCGCCGGGTCGTGACACCAGTCTCACCGCGCGGGGCGGAGTGGTTCAAGGAACCAAGATTCAGATCGCGGTGAAACTACGTCAGGCTCTGTCAGGCGCTTCAGGAGAACCTGACCAGCGTTAGATGAATGTCAATTCCTCGGCAGATGTTGCACAGATTTCACACCGCGCCTCGCGGCGACAGTCAGCCGCCTCTAACGTTGCGCATCGGGTGCGGCCCGCCCGCTCCGGGCGGGCCGCGCTCAGGAACGGCCGAACTGGAAACCGACACCGCGCACGGTGACGATCCAGTCGCTCGCACCGAGCTTGTTGCGCAGGCTGCTCACGTGGGTGTCGATGGTCCGGCGTGACCAGACGTCCCCCCACACCTGCTGCATCAACTGCTTGCGCGGAACGACGGCATCGGAATTGGAGGCGAGGATGAACAGGAGGTCGAACTCCTTGCGCGTCACCTTGACGGGCCGGCCGTTCAGACTGACCTGACGGGTCGTCGCATCGATGCGAAGGCCGCCGCGCGAGACGACCGAGGGAGGCTCGGCATGGACGGGGTGCATCTGGGCCGGGACTCTCACCCGGCGCATCACCGCCTCCATACGGGCGAGCAACTCACGGAATCCGTAGGGCTTGACGAGATAGTCGTCGGCTCCGGCCTGAAGTCCCAGGACGCGGTCCAATTCGGTGCCGCGGGCGGTCACCGCGATGATCGGGACCGGGCCGGCGGAGCGGACCCGACGACAGACCTCCAGCCCGTCCAGGTCGGGGAGTTCGAGGTCCAGGAGCACTAAGTCGGCGGCTCCGTAAGCGCTGAGAGCGGCGTTGCCGGTGTCGACCCGGGACACCGTGTGGCCGTGTCGGCGCAGCCCGCGAACCAGGAACTCCGCGTCCTCGGTGTCGCTCTCGACCACCAGGACCCGCCACACCGCGGGCATCGACCCGCTGGCCGACCAGGGAGGAGCCGACTCCTCCTCGACGTACCGCGGATCGAAAGCGTCGTATCTTACTGGCGATTGACGAACCGTCGATACAGATTTGATCACTGTTCCCCCAGTTGAACGGCCCACTCAGAACTGAACATCGCCCAGAGCCTGACCAGGGGTACGACAGCCCGGTCAGCGGCCATAGCACATGGCCGCTGACATGCTTGTTAGTGCCCTCCCCGTTGCAGGCGTCTGCAGCATAACAAGCGAGTCATCAGGTTTTTGGTCAACTCCCGTTCGCATAGCGAACCCTGAACGTCGCCGCACGACGCCACACAGACGTCAAATGACGTCGAATCGACCCGAAACAGTTCCGGTCCGGCACACCCCGGATCCACCCCTTCGGGCGCGAGCATCCGCACGGCGCGGGCTTGATCAGGTCGAGCGTGCGGACGGGATGTGGCCGTTGGTGATCGACTGCGGTGACGTGGTCGCACCGGCCGGCGAGGGCGGTGCGGCACAGGCCGGCCATGGGCAGAGCGAGTTGCCGGCGCGGATCTTCGAGGCGTCCTCGCGCGGGGTGACGGCGCGCGGGTGGCGCGGAGGCGTCGAAGGTGACGACCTTGCCGGCCAGGTCCACGGGTTCGAGCAGGGGGGGCGGAACGCGCGGGTGACGGCGGAGATCGGGGAGGGCGGCATGCGGACGCGGCTTCGGTTGCAATCAACAACTCCAAACGCCTTGGCCATCCGAAATCGTGTCTCGCTTCGCCAACGCCGTGAAACCGACAACGCGCCCACTCCATTACAACCGTGACGTCCAGTCACCCCAGAAAGCTCGAGCTCCGAACCCATCCCGATGGGGGGTTTCGGGGTCGCACCGCAATCTGAGTACCGACTACTCAGGCGTCCACCCGAGCCTTCGTGATCGCCTGATACTGGCGGGTGTGTAAACCGAACGTGAGAACGGTCACATCCGGCTACGGCCGGAGCAGAAGGGAAACAACGATGAGGGCAGAGAGCGTCTACCTGTCGGGGATCGGCAGTTACGTGCCGGATCTGGTGACGACCGAGCAGGCCGTCGCGAACGGCTGGTACGACGAGGCGACCCGCCAGGCCTCCGGGCTGGAATCGGTGGCGATCAGCGACACGCTGTCGGCGCCCGAGATGGCGGTCAAGGCAGCCGAGGTCGCGCTGCGCCGGTCCGGCCACGCCCCCGAGGACTTCGGGGCCCTGGTGCACGCCTCCGCCTACCACCAGGGTCCCGACGGCTGGTCGCCGCAGCACTACATCCTGCAGAACACGCTGCGTCAGCCGATCACCGCCATGGAGCTCCGACAGGGCTGCCAGGGCATGCTGACCGGCCTGGCCTTGGCGGCGCACCGGCTCGCCTACGAGCCGGAGAAGTCCGCCGTACTGCTCACCGCCGCGGACAACTACTCCGCCCCGCTGGTGAACCGCTGGACCACCTCGCGGCTGTCGATCTTCGGCGACGGCGCCGCGGCCGTGACGGTGTCGCGCGAGCGCGGCTTCGCCAGGCTGCTGTCGGTCGGCACGCACTCCGCGCCCGGCATGGAGGCGCTGCACCGCGGCAGCGAACCGATCTTCCCGCCGGCGGTGACGGTCGGCCGGGAGATGGACTTCGAGGCGCGGGTCCGGTTCTGGATGGAGGAGTGGGCCGCCGGAAACACCCCGCCGATGGCTCACCCGGGCGAGGTCATGCAGAAGGCCCTCGACATCGCCCTGAAGGACGCCGGCATCACCTTGGACGAGATCACCCGGGTCTGTCACCCGAGCGCCACCCTGGACGCTCTGCGGGACCAGTTCCTCGACCCGCTCGGCCTGGAGCTGGAGCGCGGTATCTGGGACCACACCAAGAAGGTCGGCCACATCGCCGCCGCCGACGTCTTCATCGGCCTGGAGTACGTGTGGCGCAGCGGCCAGGCGGGCCCCGGCGACAAGGTGCTGATCTTCACGGGCAGCCCGGGCTTCGAAGCCGGCTGCGCGATCGTCGAGATCCTCTCCGACCCCGAGGGCGAGTAGAACCCACCCGTTCCCATTCGTTCGTACGCCAGAAAGGGCCGCAACGAGCATGACCGCCCCCGACCCCACCAAGACCGCCCCACTCGTCGGCGAGGAACTGCGGACGCACCTGGCCGAGCTGATCGACGTGCCGGTGGAGGACGTCACCGACGACGCCAACCTCATCAAGCTGGGGCTGGGCTCCCTGCAGATCATGCGCCTGATCACCCGGTTCCGCCGCGCGGGCGCCGACCTGGGCTTCGGTGACCTGGCCGGGATCCCGACCTTCGCGAGCTGGAACGCCCTGGTCGTCAAGGCCCTGGAGGCCACCCCGGCGGAGCCCGCCGTCGGCTGAACGCACAAGGCCGCCGGGTCGCTCAGGGCGACCCGGCGGTCCTCGTCCCGATCCCTCTCCCTGTTGTCCTCCTCGGCCCGTACCGATGTCCGGGCTCCGGCTCAGTGAGTGCGCCCGGGCCGTTTCACCAGGCGGTGGGCGAGCTCGCCCCGGGTGGCCACGCCCAGCTTCGCGTAGGCGCGGTAGAGGTGGTTCTCGACCGTACGCACCGACAGCACCAGTTGCGCGGCGATCTCCTGGTTGGACAGGTGGGAGACCGCCAGGGTCACCACTTCCCTTTCCCGGCTGGTGAGTTCGGTCTGGGCACCGACCTCGCGCCGCCCCTCGTCGACGGCCCAGTCCGGCAGACCGTGGTCGCAGCGGGAGACCAGCTCGCTGCTCCTGACCCGGGACGCGCGGCTCTTGCGGTGCCCTCCCGCCGCCTGGTGTGCCCGGGCTGCCATCGCCGCCGCCTCTGCCGCCAGCGGCAGCAGGCCCAGGCGCTCGAAGCATGCGGCGGTCGCGTCGAGGGCGTCGCCGTCGCCGTCCGCCAGCGCTCGCACGTGCGCGGCCCGGGCAGCCGACAGGCCGGCGGGGGCGGCGCTGCCGGCCGGCGGGTCCGGCGGCAGCAGCGCCGCGGCCTTGGCGGCCGCGCCCGCCCGGGCCGCCAGGTGCAGTGCGGCCAGCGCCTGGGTGCGGCGGCCAGCCGCGCCCGCGCGTTCGGCGACCTTCAGGGCCTGGCGCGCCGCGGCGGTGCGGTCGCCGAGCTGCGCCAGCACCAGGGCGTGCTCCAGCGCCACCTCGTCCGCCGCCACCGGGTACGGCAGCGACTCGACCGCGGCGCGGGCCTCGTCCAGCACCGCCGCCGCCTCCGCGCTCTCGCCCGACTCGGCCAGCGCGCCGGCGAGTTGAGCCAGTCGCTCGGCCCTGGTCGCGAGCCACTCGTCGGGCCCGCGGTACACCGCGGCCTGGCGCAGCAGGTCGACCGCGCGGGCCGTGCGTCCGGCGCCGCGGTGGATCCGGGCTTCCAGCAGCGCGACGTGCATCCGGTGCCGGGGCCCGTCGTCGTCCCCGTCCGGGCAGTCCAGCAGCGCGGTGGCCTCGGCTTCCCCGCGGGTGTGCAGGGCGATTCGCCCGGCCAGCACCAGTCGCTCCAACCGTGCCTCGCTGTCGTCCTCGTGCGCGTCGCGCAGGGCCTCCAACGCGCCCTCGTCGTCCCCCAGCTCGTGCCGGGCAAGGGCGAGCACGGCCAGGCCGGCGGGCGACCCGGCCTCCCGGATCCCGTCCGGTCGGCCAGCCAGCAGCCGCAGCAGCGACCGGGCGTCCGCCACCTCGCCGGCCCCGGCCACCGAGCCCGCAGGGCCCGACTCGGCCTCCGCGACCAACGCTTCGGCCTCCGCCGGCCGGCGCAGCCCGAAGGCGAGGTTGAGCACCCGCAGCCGGAGCAACCCGGCCGGCGCGGCGGTCCCCGCCGTCCGCGCCAGCCGTGCCTCCGCCTCCGCGTGCCGGGCCTGGCCGATCACGGCCTCGGCGAGCAGCAGCTCCCACCGCGGGTCCGCTGCGGCCGCTCCGGCCGCTAGGGCGGCGCGGCACAGCCGTTCGGCCAGCGGGTAGTCCTGGTCGTGCAGCACCCCGAGGGTGGTGGCCCGCAGCCGCGACGGCTCCGGGATCCAGCCGGTGGCGAGTCGCAGCCGGGCGATCCGCACCGCGTCGCCGGCCCGCCGTGCGCCGGTGTCCTCCAGCGCGTCGGCGATCCGCTGCCGGAGTCGACGCGCCGTCAGCTCCGGCAGCGAGGCGGCGACGACGGCCGCGCAGAACGGATACGCCAGGCGCAGCGACAGGCGGAACCCAGACCGCTCGGTGACCACCACGCCCCGACGGTTCAGCGCCTCGGCCGCCTCGCCGAGCCCGGCGACGACCGGCAGCCCGGCCTCCAGGTGTCCGGCGAGGGCCAGCATGCCGACCAGTTCACGCTCGTCCTGGTCCAGCTCCCCGAGCAGCAGTTCGGCCAGGTCGACCAGCCGGCTGTCCGGCGCACCGCTCAGCCCGGGCCACCGCCAGCTGTCCTGCACCTGGCGCAGGCTGCCCTCGGCGAGAGCGTGCTCGGTCAGCTCCCGGAGCACCAGGGCGCTGCCGTGCGTCAGGGTCCACAGCTCCTCGACCGTATCGGCCGCGACCGGCCCGCCGAGCCATGCGGCCAGCACCCTGGCGGTGCCCGACCGGTCCAGCGTGCCGACGGTCAGCCGGCGGATCAGCTTCTTCAAGGAGAGCTGCCGGATCAGGTCCGGCAGCGGGCGATGCGACGGCGTGGCAGCCAGCAGCACGACCTGACCGGCGTTCACCAGCCGGTGGGCCAGTTCGAGCCGGGCGCCGTCGAGCAGGTGGAGGTCGTCGGCCCAGGCGATCACGCGCCGCTTGGCGCCGCTGCGGCACCGGCCCCGCGGGTGCCCGGCCCGGCGCGCCTCCCGGGAGTGACCGGGCAGCGCGGCGAGCGGCGGCTCGGTCAGTTCCTCCAGGCGCACCACCTGGGCGCCGCCCCGCTCGGCCCGGGCCAGCGCAGCACGCAGCAGCGCGCTCTTGCCGACGCCCGCGTCACCGACCAGCAGGACGCCCACCCCGGTGTCCACCGAGCGCTCGATCTCCGCGAGTTCGGCCTCCCTCGCGGCGAACGGCCAGTCGGTCGTCACCGGCCAGTCCGCACCGAGCTCTACCGCCATCTCTCTCCCCCATGTTCACCGGTGCTGACGCGTGCGGCCCCCAGGGCCTGCTCAGGCCTGCGGGGCGCGCGCGCGGATGTACGTGACCGGCACCGGCACGGTGATCACACCGCGGTCGTCCTTCAGGGCGTCCAGCCGGGCCGCCACCTCGTCGGCCAGCCCGCCGTCGCCCAGCTGCTCGATCTTCTCCCACAACCGGCGCATCCCGGTCGTGCGCGTCCACAGCACCCACTGCGCCCCGGACTCGACGACCAGCGGCAACGGCTCCTCGAGGACCTCCACCTCGACGAAGCCGGCCTCGGTCAGCTCCCGCTCGACCGACTCCGCGCTGATCAGCCAGTTGTTGCCGACGCTCGCGAACGGGAAGTCCCGGTCCTCGGCGGCGCGGGCCGGCCGCATGTACGGCATCAGCAGGTCGTCCACGACCTCCGGCATCAGACCCCAACGCCCGCCCTCGGTCGGGAAGAACGAGGGCGTGCTGATCGCAAAACGGCCACCGGCCCGCAGCAGCGGAAGGTAGGGCTTCAGCTCGGCGGCACCCTTGGTCCAGATGAACAGGCTGAGGCTGGCGATCACGGCGTCGAACCGGCCGGCCGGGAACTCCGGCGCCTGACCGTTCATCACCGTGGTGCTCACCTGCGACAGGCCGCGCTCGTCGGCCCCCTCGGCCGCGAACCTGACCATCTCCTCCGAGATGTCGATGCCGACCGCCTCGCCGCCGGCACCCACGGTCACCGCCGCCGGGTAGAGGGCAGCCCCGCGGCCGCAGCCGACGTCCAGCACGGATTCCCCGGCGGACAATCCGGCGAATTCGACCAGCCGACGGCCGACCGGTACAAAGAATTCGACGCCGGTCTGGTCGTAAACTCCTGCGGTCCGATTGAAGAGGCGGTGCATCTCTTCGCTGGTTTCGGTCTTTTCCATTCCGACGGCTCCTTGCTGAAGAGGAGTGGACCGGGCGAGAATCCACAGAAGTGAGCCCATGCCAACACGGCTTCCGCCGGGGTGTCCAATAGGAAGATCTTCTTCCGGCCAGTAATGATCGTTATGCGCCGTAGCGGGTGCGGCGGGCGTACCGTGCGGCGGCCCGGCCGCCACACCCCCGGGGCGGCTCAGCCCGGGTGCGCCGGGAGGCCCCTCCCGGAATCAGCTCGGTGGATCCGGGCTCAGGCGCTCGCCGAGTCCATCGCCTCGACCAGGCTCTTGGGCCGCATGTCGGTCCAGTTCGCCTCGATGTAGTCCAGGCAGGCCTGGCGGGTGTCCTCACCGTGGACCTTCGCCCAGCCAGCGGGCACCTCGATGGACACCGGCCAGAGCGAGTGCTGGCCCTCGTCGTTGACCAGCACCAGGTAGGTGCCGCGCTCGTCCTCGAAGGGGTTGGTCGCCATTGTGTCTCTCCTCGGTGTGAGCCGGTTCGCTGTGGCCCGGTTCGCTGTGACGGGCACGGCGGGGCGCCGCGCCGACGCCCGGGAAACCACGCGGGGAAGGCGATGAATTGGATGCCGGCGAAACCCGGTCCCGGTTTGTGCCGGGAAATCCGTGTCGCACGTGACCTCGCCGGCCGTGTCACCCCGTGGGCCGGTCCGAAGTCATCCGTTCCGTCAAAGGCTAAACAGCACCAGAAACGGCGTCAACCGGCGTCCCGTGCGTCATGATCCCGGGTCAACTCCGGCTGGAGCAAGCCACTGTGGGTGGCATCACGAACCGGGAAGGAAGTCTGCCCCGCCCCCGCCGTCCGCCGCAGGCGATCCGCCCCCTTGATCGTCCTTGTTAGCATCGGCCCGGGGGCACGAGGTGGCGAGACGGGTCGGGGGGCCTACCGATGCACACATCGAGGCGCGGATGAGCGGGTCGGCACCGGGGACGGGCGTTCCGGAGGGCCGGCCGGAGGCGGGGCGGGTCACGGGCCACGTCCTCGGCCCCGTCGAACTCGCCGGGCCCAAGGGCGTCCTCCGTCCCAGCGCGGGCAAACAGCGGGTCCTGCTCGGCGGTCTGCTGCTGCACGCGGGGCGGGTCGTGTCCACCGACGAGCTCATCGAGTGGCTCTGGGCGCAAACCCCGCCCCCGACCGCCAAGGAGACGCTGTACGTCTACCTCATGCGCCTGCGCAAGCTGATGCAGGACCAGGTCGGCGGCGCGGCCCGGCTGCGGACCGTTCCCGGCGGGTTCCGGCTCGACCTCCCGCCCGGCGCCCTCGACCTCTCCGCGTACCGCACCGCCGTCGCCGAGGCCCGCCGGTCCGAGGAGGACGGCGACACCACGGCCGCCGTAGACCGGTTCCGGGCCGCCGAGGAGTTGTGGCGCGGACCCGCGCTGGCCGACGTCCCGTCCGACCGGCTCCAGCGCGACGAGGTCGTCCTGCTCACCGAGGAGAAGAACCGGGCCGTCGAGGACCGCATCGAACTGGAGCTGCACCTCGGCCGGCACACCGCCCTGCTCGGCGAGCTGCGCGCGCTCACCGCCCGGTACCCCCTGCGCGAACGGCTCTGGGTCCTGCTGATGCGCGCGCTTCACCAGGACGGTCGCCGGGCCGAGGCGCTGGACTGCTACCTGCAGGTGCGCACCCTGCTGCTAGACACCTACGGCCTGGAACCCGGCGAGGAACTGCGCGGTATGCAGCGGCACATCCTGCGCGGGGGCGTACCCGGGCCCGCCGGTCCGGGCGCCGCACTCGATCCTGCCTGGCAGATCCAGTGCCAACTCCCGTCTCCCCCACCGGTGTTCGTCGGGCGCTCGGACGAGACCGGCGCCCTGGCCGCGGCCCTCACCCCCACGGAGACCCCCGGCGTCCCGGTCGCGCTGGTCTCCGGACCACCCGGGATCGGCAAGAGCGCGCTGGCCGTGCGGGTCGCCCACCAGCTGCGGGACCACTTCCCCGACGGTCAGTGGTACGTGCAGTTGGACGACCTCGCACCCGGCGAGCACATCGGCGACTTGCTCCGGCTCTCCGGCGCCGCCCCCGAGTCCATCCCCGCCTCCCTGCCCGCCAGGGCGGCCGCACTGCGTGCCCGGCTCGCCGGCCGTCGAGTGCTGCTGCTGCTCGAGGACGCCACCCAGCTCGACCAGATCCGGCCACTGCTGCCGAGCACGCCCGGCTGCGCCTTCCTGGTCACCTGCCGCCGGGTGATCGCCGGACTCCCGGGCGCCGAACAGGTCCGCCTGGACGTGCTCGACGCCCCCGACGCCGAGCGGATGTTCGCCGCAGTGGCCGGCCGCCGCGCCGCCGAGGACCGCGAGTCCGCGCGGCGGATCGTCGAACTGTGCGGCGGGCTCCCGCTCGCCCTCAGCATCGCCGGTGCCCGCCTGGTGGCCCGACCGGACACCACGCTCGCCGCCTTCGCCCACCGGCTGGCCCGACGGAAGTGGCGGCTCGACGCGCTGGAGGTCGACTCGCTGCGCCTGCGCGCCGCCGTCCGGGCCGCGTACGTACGGCTCACTCCCGCCGCCCAAAACGCCTTCCGGCTGATCGGCCTGCTACCGAGCAACGTCATCCCGTCCTGGGTGCTGTCCGCACTGATCGGGCCGCCGGACGACGAGGGCGTGGCCGAACAGCTGCTCCGTGCGAGCCTGCTGAACGCAGAACCGGACCCTCGGACCGGTGAGAGCCGGTACCGCGTACACGAGTTGCTCCTCGCCTACGCCGAGGAGCTGGCCACCGCCGAGCCCGCTGCGCAATCCGTGGAGGCGCTTCGCCGACTGCTCGGCGCCTTCCTCCAGATCGCCGAGGCCCGCCACCCCGATCTCCGCCCACGGCTGCCACTCCCCCCGGACGACGCACCGGCCGACCAGGTGCTCCCGCAGGACCGGGCCCGCAGACTGGCTGACCCTCGCGCCTGGGGCCCCGCCGAACGGGAGCTCGCCGGCCACGTGATCGAGCGCGCCCACCGCCTCGGCCGCCCGAGGCAGGCGGCCCGGCTCTGCCACCTGCTGCACCTCACCCCGCCCTGCTTCAACGACGGCTCGGATGCGGCACGTCGTGACGAAGACGGCGCGGCGGACGACAGAGCTCCGCACCCGAAACGGCCCGGTGAACCGCGTGCGACGGGCTGGTTGCTGATGCGCGCCGCCCGCGCCCAGTTGGAGCGCGGCGCGGTGGCCGCGGCCGCCAGGTCCGCTCGCCATGCCTGGAAGGTCTTCACCGAGGAGGGCGAACTGCGCGGCAGCGCGGCAGCCGCCAGACTCCTTCGCCAAATACATATGACCCTATGACATTTCTGTCTATTCCAAAGGTGATTTGGCATCCCGTAATCCGGGCATAATGGACTGAGAAGTCCCGGGCCCGGCGCGGACAAGGATGGCGACATGGGTGGAACGCTCGGACCACTCGCGCACCTGGTCCGCCAGGTCCGCGCCTTCGACCACTTCCCCACCGTGGACGACGCGTTACGGGTCATCCGGGCCGAGGCGCAGGCGGTCCCCGACAGCACCGTCCGGCGACTCGGCGTCTCCCGCGCAGGAGAGCCCCTCGACCTGATCTCCCTCGGCACCGGCCCCCGCGGCATCCTCGTACTGGCCGGCCCGCACCCGAACGAGCCGGTGGGCCTGCTGACGGCCTGGGAGCTGGTTCGCCTGGTCGGCGCCGCGATCCGCGCCGGCGACCCGGCGGTCGCCCCGTTCACCTGGCACGTCCTACCGTGCTGGGACCTCGACGGTGCCCGGCTCAACGAGGCCTGGTACACCGGCCAGTTGGACGTCACCTCCTATCACCGGCACTTCTACCGTCCCGGGCTCGCCGCCCAACCCGAGTGGACCTTCCCGCTCGACCTCCCCGGCGCCCGCTTCGATCGGCCCCTGCCGGAGACGGTGGCGGTCATGGCCGCGATCGACGTCCTGCGGCCGCAGGTGATGTGCTCCCTGCACAACAGCGACCTCGGCGGCGCCTTCTACATCATCGACCGCAACGACACCCGGGTCGTCCCCGAACTGGCCCGGATCCCGGCCGCCCACGGCCTTCCGGTCGAGACCGTCTCGATGGACACCATCGGCTGGGACTCCCCCGCCGCCGGTGTCCACGTCCTCCCCGGCAGTGCCACGCTGCACGCCGGCGCCGGGCCCGACCGACCGCCCGAGCACGGGCTCTGCAGCCTCCACTACGCCGCCCAGCGCCACGGCACCTGGGGGGTCATCGCCGAGGTCCCGCAGTGGCACGTCCAGCGGCCTCCCGCACCGGTCACCACCGAGGCGTGGACGGCGGCGATCGGCCGGGAGGCCGCGCGTCTGCTCGACGTCCTCGCCCCGGTCGAGGTGGCCCTCGACGCCGCCGACCGCGCCACCCCGGACAGCCCCTTCGTCCCGGCCGTGCGCGACACCGTCCGGCTGGCCCGGCTGTCCGCCGCGGTCTGGACCGCCAAAGTGGGTCTCGCCCGCCCGACGGACCCGGTCCTGGCCGAGGCACTGTGGAGCGCCGTCCACGACGGGGCCCGGCTGTTGCCACTGCGGGCCTTGGGCATGTGGCAGCGGGCGTTCCCAGAGCCGTCGGCGTGCGGGGACACGGGTGACAGCGGTCGCGACGACATCCTCGGCCGGTCCGCCGAGCACGCCCACCTGTCGCTCGGCCCGCTGTGCGAGGCCTTCGCGGCCGAGACCAAGCTCGCGCCGTACCCCATCGGCACGCTGGTCGCCGCCCAGCTTGACGCAGTGCTCACCAGCGCGAGCGGCTGCACCAGCAACCTGACCCACGCCTGACGTATTTGACGTTCCCCTGACATCGCGTCCGGCCCAATGCTGGGACCGGCGCTAGGTCACCCCACCTAGCCTTGATTCACAAGTCTGCCGTTTGCCGTGCCCGCGTTGCGTTCGTGTGCGGTGGCACGCTCATTTGATCAAGGCTTCACGGGGGTTTCGCATGAAGGTCACACAATTCTTTTCGGGTGCCATCGCCGGGGAAAATGCGGGATTCATCGAAATATGCGGGGAAGTCCGGACCGACCTGCTCGACGCGGCCTTCCGGCAGGCCTGGGGCGAGTTCACGGACAGCTGCGATCTCCCGTTCGGCGTCGAGCTGACCGAAGCCGGTACGGACCGGACGGTCCGGCGACTGCGGATGACCGGGCTCTCGGCGCACGAACACACCCGCTGGCTGATCGCCCAGCGTGCGGTGGACCTCTACGCCGCGGCGTCGGCGGATCGGGAGGGCACCGCGCCCACCGCCGTCTTCACGCTGCGGCCCGCGGAGGACGCACCGGGTACGAGCATTACGGATTTCGGCACCCGCTCCGACGGCAAGACCGGCACGGCTGATGGGGCCGACCCTGCGCTGACCCGGCGCATGACGCCGGCGGCCGTCGTCGCGGCGTACCTGCACGAGGTTGCCGGCGCGACCGAGGTCGTCTGCGAGGTGAGGGCGACGGCCACCGGGGCGCCGGAGCCGGTGTCGGCGTCGGTGTCGGTGTCGGTGTCGGTGAGCATCCCGGTCGACTCCGCCGACGGGCTCGTCGGACTGTCCCGGCGGATCGCGAACGCCTGCCGCGTGGCGGCCGACGCCCACGGGCTGGGCCCGGTGGAGAGGCTTGCGGTCGGCATCCGGCCGGCTGGCGGGCCGGATGCCCCGGGCCTGCCGGGTCTCGCGGACCTGCTGCGCTTCGTCGAGGGCACGACGGGAATGTCCGACGGCCAGCTTGACGAGCAACTCTCCTTCTGGATCAAGGAGTTGGACGGCCTCCCCGAGCAGCTCTCGCTGCCCTTCGACCGGTCGCGCCCCAACGCGCCCTCGGGGCGGACCGACACCGTCGACGCCCGCGTCGCGCCCGAGCTGCACGACCGACTCGCTGACCTGGGCCGAGCCGCAGACGCAAGCACCTTCATGGTCCTGCAGGCGGCGATCGCCATCCTGCTCACACGCCTCGGCGCGGGCACGGACATCCCCCTCGGCGCCGCCGCCCCAGCGCGGTCCGGTCTCCTTGCCAACACCCTCGTGCTGAGGACGGACACGTCCGGCGATCCGTCGTTCCGCGAGTTGGTCGAGCGGGTGCGGGTGCTCGACCTGACCGCGTTCGCCCATCAGGACGTCCCGTTCAACCGCGTGGTCGAGGCACTCGACCCGGAGCGCGCGGGAGCGGTGCATCCGCTGTTCCAGGTGTTGCTGACGGATCGACGGAAGATCTGGCAGCACCGGATCGGGGTGACAGCAGCCGACCTGGCCTTCACGGTGTCCGGGACGGAGGAGTCAACGGGCGGGCTGGACGTCGATCTGGAGTTCAGCACGGATCTGTTCGAGCGGTCGACGGTGGAAGGGCTGGCCGGTCGCCTGGTGCGCCTGCTCGAAGCAGCGACCACCGAACCCGACCTGCCCATCAGCAAGCTGGAAATCCTCAGCCCCGAGGAACGCGAGCTGGTCATCGAGCGGTGGAACGACACCACCCGCGATCTACCAGCCGCAACACTGCCCGAACTGTTCGCCGCCCGCGTCGCCGCCGACCCGGACGCGCCCGCACTCACCCACCCAGGCGGAACCCTCACCGCCCGCGAACTCGACGAGCACGCCAACCGCCTCGCCCACCACCTCATCCACACCGGCATCAC